>JBDKEH010000111.1:0-28028 GCA_039795345.1 Bacteroidota bacterium | reverse complement strand
ATACCATCGATGAATACGTTGGCCAAGTTAATCACATAGTACGCTCTTGACCAATGGTTCAATACACTGTGTATTAGGAGTAGACCAACCGCCCTGAATATTGGTAAATGCAGGGTCGTTTACTGTGATACGGTTCAAACCGAAACTGTTACCATCAGACTTTTGATGCTCGATACCAGCTAAGGCACTTACATTATGTTTCTCAGCAAAAGTTTTGTCGAACTGTAATGTAGTAGTCCAAACCCATCTTTTGTTCTTGCTATAAGTTGCAGTAACTGAACCGTTAGATGCAAAACCTTCACCGGAAATCGGGTGGAAGTAGATATCATTATCAGAAAGAACATAGTCAATACCATAAGTAGTACGACCTGTCAACCAACTGAATGGTTTTACTTGTGCATACACGTTACTGATGATATGCTCGATATAGTTATCGTTTCTGTTCAGATCAAGTTGGATAACAGGGTTATTAAAACCAACCTGTCCTACTCTATTTCCCATTACACCAATCAAAGCACCGCTATAGTTGTAAGTACCATCATTGTTGAATGGAGAAATGTTGGGTGCGGTGATAAGAGGTACACGACCCAAACCTGCAGTGGAAAATGCATCACCCAATGAACCGGAGCTTACCGCTGCAAGGTTCTTTTCACTTGAATACTGGATCTTACCACCGAAACTTACAGCCTTGCTTACTTTATGATCCACATTCATGGTTAAAGACAAACGCTTGTAATCGTTTCTTCTGATGATACCTTCTTGTTCAGTATAACCCGCAGAAAAATAATAGTTGGTTGACTCATTCGCACCAGATAAACTGATCGTATTGCTGTGCTGTACACCCGTACGGTATACATAATCAAACCAACGTGTGTTGATAGGCTGTCCGTCAGGACCATTCGTCAAAGCAAATGCATTGGTTGCAGCATTGAATGTACCTGCATTACGCAATGCCTCATTCTTATAATCAGTGTATTGGAACGCATCCAACAGCGTTGGTAGACGCTGAACCTGACTGAAACCAACCCAGCTGTCCAATGTTACTTTTGAACGTCCGGCTTTACCTTTCTTAGTTGTGATGAATAATACGCCATTGGCAGCACGGCTACCATAGATCGCTGTTGCAGCGGCATCTTTAGCAACGTCTACACTTTCGATATCATTTGGATTGATACTCGCCAGAATGTTACCTGCAGCGCTGGTAGCACTGAAATCACCTGTAAACATTGGCACTCCATCCAATACAATCAATGGATAAGATGACAAAGAGATAGAGTTCGTACCACGGATACGGATAACCGGAGGTGCATTCAATACACCATTCGGAATGTTCACCTGTACACCGGCTGCACGACCACCCAACGCCTGATCAAAACTCTGAACAGGTTTGTTAGCCAATGCTTCACCTTTTACACTGGCAATACTACCGGTGATCTCCTTTTTCTTCTGTGTACCATAACCTACAACCACTACTTCAGACAATGACTTGTCTTCTTCGGTCATACTTACAGTAATTGAATTTTTGTCGGAGATGCTGGCATCCAAGATGTTATAGCCAACATAAGTGAAGCGAAGCGAGCGAACACTAGCCCCTACTTGAAGGGTAAAGTTGCCCGCATTGTCTGTTACTGTTCTCCTGTCGGAGCCAGCTGATACGGTAACACCCGCAAGTGGTGCTCCTTTAGCGTCCGTTACCTTTCCAGTGAAGGTACGGCTCGTTTGTGCCTGAAGTTGTGTCATTAATAGCACAACACTGGCAACAAGTGCCAATAATTTTCTCATGCGCATCTAAGTTTAAGGTTTATAGAAGTGTTAAATTTAGACAGCAATAGGCAAAAAAACGCTGTTTGGGACAGAAAAAAGAGCGTTTAGTACACAGATTTTTTATTTAATACTTTGTAAGTTATTAAAAATCATACAAAAAAGGATTTTTGGGAAAAATCAGCCACTTGATCCATCCTTAAACTCGAAAATTGAACACTTTTTCTACTGTTTCGATTTTTTTTGTATGTGCAAAATCAACACCGGTAGTAGTACAAGATTAGTAAGAGTTCCTGTTACCAAGGTTAAAGATGTAAGCCAACCAAGTGCCTTGGTGCCCCCAAAATCGCTTATACAAAAGATGATAAATCCTGCAATCAATACCAATGAGGTATAAATGATACTGATGCCTGTATGTTTAATGGTTTGCACTAAAGTTTGTGGGACCTGGTAATTATAATGTGGCAACTCCTGTTTATAGTTGATAAGGAATCTGATCGTTACATCAATCGCTATCCCTAATGCCACACTAAAGACCAACACTGTAGAAGGTTTAAGCGCAATACCTGCCCAACCCATAACACCGGCCGTAATCACTAACGGAATCAGATTAGGAATAAGAGAGCAGATCAATATCCTGAAAGAGCGGAACAGGTACAACATACAAAGTGTGATCAGCAAAAAAGCCCAGAAGATACTTTCCTTTAACCCTTTGATGATAAAACTGGAGCCTTCCAAAAATGTAATACTACTTCCTGTGAAAGTCACTTTATAGGAAGCCGTATCAAATATTTCAGCGGCTTTCTTCTCATAATCCGCAATCAATAAGGGCAATTTTGCGCTTCCCACATCTTTCATATTTACACTGATACGGGCCACTTGTTTTGTGCTATCCATAAAAGTGCTGATAATTTTTGACACTCCTGATTCACTCACACCACTATCAGATTTTTGTCGCAAATAAGGACCCATGAATGCCAGATCACCTTCATACGGAATATCATAACTTAATATGTCTCCATCATAATAGGCTTGTTTGGCAAATTTCAATCCTTCAGCAAATGACAATGGTCTGGATGCATCCGGACTTGCACCTATATAAGCCGATAGTTCATCAATTTTAGAAATAGGTCTGGTAGTTCTGAGTAATCCGTTTTTCTTTTTAGTATCTACCAATATTTCCAAAGGCATCACTCCTCCAAAATTTTGCTCAAACCATTTGAGGTCTGTATAGATTTTATCTTGCTTGGGCAGATCATCTACAATAAACCCTTCACTCTTTAGTCTGAATAATCCTGCTATAGCAAATGCAGTGAGCAAAATCGTGATACCATATACCCATTTTGCATGATGAAAAGTCCATCGCTCAATCCTTACCAATAATTTCTCTAAAAATTTATTATCAAGATATCGTACATGTTTCGGTTGTGGAGGCTGGGTATAGCTTAATACAACAGGGATAAAAATGAGGGAGATAAAAAATAGTGCCATGATATTGATACCCGCTACTGCACCAAACTCTTGTAACAGTGCGCTTTTCGTAAGAGCAAACACAGCAAACCCAATCGCAGCGGCGATATTACAGAATAAGGTTACAATACCCATTCTTCCCACCATAGTGATCAATGCTTTCTCTTTATCACCGGTATCACGATAAGCAGTATGGTATTTATTCAGGAAGTATATACAGTTCGGAATTCCGATCACAACAATCAAAGGAGGTATCAAAGCAGTAAGCAATGTGATCTTATACCCCAACAAAACAATAGTCCCTAAACTCCATACCACACCAATACCTACTACAATCAAACTCATCAACATAGCGCTGAAGGAGCGAAAGAACAACAACAATGTAATAGCGGATAATAAAAGTGAACCTATCAAAAACCAGTTCATTTCATCTTTGATCCTGTTACCGATGGTAGTTCTAATGAATGGCAAACCGCTTATGTGTAATACTGAGTTTGTTTGTTCTTCAAAAGCTTTCAATTGCTGATTGATATCATTGATCAGTCGGGTTCTACTTTTACTATTGATGGTATCACCATTCACAGAAACACCCATCAAATACGCATTCGCTGAATCACTATACAATAATGTTTTATAGAATGGCAGATTTTCAAACACCATTCGACTACTATCCAATGCTGCTTGTGATTCAAATGGTGTATTGAATATTTTTACAGGAATCAGTTTTGCATTTTCGCGATCATTCTTCAAATCCACTGCATCAGGAATACTCAAGATACTTGTAACGCCCTTTATTTTTTTTAAGTCCTGCTGAAGTTTTGCTACTGCATTGAAATAAGTGGCATGGTAAAATGAATCCGTTTCAAATCCAACTACCAACATATTACCGTCACCACCAAATTTTTGAAGAAAGGACTGATAGTCCTGGTATTTAGGATTATCAGTTGGAATAGCTCTTGTAAACTCATAACTTAATTTTACTTGCGTTGCATAAAAAGTCATGATTCCTGTTGAAAGAGTCAACAATATGAGCAATGACAATCTGTATTTTAAAATAAATTGACCGAGTCGATACCACATTTTGCAAATAGTCTTTTTCTTAATGTATAAACAATAGATCGTGTGTGAATAATGTTGTAGTAAAAGCCCTACAAAGAAAAGAAGATTCTGTCACATAGAAATAACATCACATAGCGGTCTTAGTTATGTAGATTGCATACACCTATGAAAGCTGTTACAGAAAATCGGAATCCTATCCGACCGATTTCTGATTAACGTCGTATATCCAATATCCATGATCCCCCGGAAGCACACATATTATTTTGTGTTGTTACTGTGTTTTGTCCTATGTCATTTAACCACCTATGGACAAGGTACATGCTCAAGCAGTGCACTAGCACCTGTTTTTTCACAAACATTTGGGCAAGGTGCTACTTCAACTTCTAGATCAACTGTTCCATCCGGATTTACCACTAACTATAGTTTTCAAAATAGTGGTCAGCTTGCTGATGGTTTTTATATTGTTACACCTCTTGTACAAAACTCAGGTAAGAATGATTGGGCAGTTGGCGGAGACCATACAGGTAATACCAATGGAAATATGTTTCTGGTAAATGCCGGTACCGGTGGGTCTGTTTTCTTTTCTCAGCAAGTTGATAATCTTTGTCCGGGATCTAAGTACAATTTCTCCGCATGGCTTGCCAATGTGAATACGACCAGCAATACATTACCGATTTGCGGTTCAGGATATGTATATCCGAATGTTACTTTCAATATTAAGAATACCTCGGGTGTTGTGCTAGCTTCATACAGCACAGGAAATATTCCATTGACCGCCAACAGATCTGTTGCCCCTAACTGGATCCAATATGGTTTTTCATTTGACTTGCCTTCCGGTACAACCTCTTTGGTGTTAGAAATGGTAGATGCTTATGGCGGTCAGCCACAGTGTGGTAATGATCTTGCAATTGATGATATTTTATTTACAGCATGTACTCCTACCGCTTCTGTTTCATTCAGTACTTCATCTACTGTTTGTTCAGGAACCAATACCAGTGTGAATGCATCCATCATTAATAGTCCATTTACTAACCCGGCCTATCAATGGCAAAAAAGTACTAATGGTGGAGCCACTTGGTCAAATATTGGCACACCCTCTAATAGCGCCACTACTTTCAATCTAAATAATGTAAGCAGTGGAGATCAGGCCATGTATCGCGTGCTTGTTGGACCAGATATAGCAAGTTTATCTTCCAGTACTTGTATCACAGCTTCTCCGGGAATTTCTTTGACTGTAGTTTCATCTCCATCAACATCAGTCAGTACTACAAGTCCGATTTGTTCCGGCAATGCTATCAATCTGAATTCAACAACTACCGGAGGTGTTTCGCCATATACTTATGCCTGGACAGGACCAAATAGTTTTACATCTACGATTGCGAATCCAATTATCAATAATAGTTCTTCTGCAAATAGTGGCTCCTATAATTTAACCGTAACTGCCAGTAATGGATGTACTGCAACGGCCAGCACTAATGTTACAGTGAATACAACACCTTCCGTAAATACCATTGGTGGACCAAAAGGTGGGTGTGCAGGCTCTACCATATCGCTAACCAATACTACTCCCGGTGGAGTTTGGTCTAGTTCGAATACAGCAGTTGCAACTATTAATCAAAGTGGTGTGGTTTCATTACTTACCAGCGGCACTACTACCATCAGTTATACTGTAAGTGCAAATGGTTGCTCGGCTGTTGTAACAAAAGAAATCACGGTAGCATCAGTAGCATTAGGTAATACTTTGATAGAATGTAATAATGGAGTTAGGACTTATTCAAATCTGGCTTCAAATCCATATTATGTATCTTATGGCAATACCAATCCCGGTAATACTTATTTGTGGACATTCACGAACAATACAACCGGATTGGTAGAAACAGATGTGTTCAAATCAGGAAAAACAAATACTTCTGATTATCCAGCGGTTCAGTTACAAAATGGTAATGTTTATACAGTTTCCATTCAGTATACAACGAATGATATTACTTGTACCGCAACACAAACATTGTACAAATCCATTACGCTTACAGGAAGTATTGCAAGTTCTCAGGACACTTCTGTATGCTTTAATGCCTCTAATATTCCATTGCGCGGACAAGTATCTGTAGTAGCCAACTCATTGAATTGGTACACTTTAAATGGCTCCGGCAGTTTTTCATCTACTAATTCATTGAATACGACTTATACACCCAGTGCTTCCGATAAAGCAAACGGTGTTGTATACATTGTATTTGCTGCATCTACCACACTGAATGCAACCGGCAATTGTGGTTCATCGAATGTATCTGATACCATGGCATTACGCATACTACCTGATAACATTGGTACTTCTTCGGTTCATACTATTTGTAACAATAATTTATTCCAGCATACTCCATCTTCTGCTGTTGCAGGTAGTACTTATTCATGGACATCTTCTGTTATCAGCGGTACCGGTTCTGGTAATGCAGCGAGTGGTACAGGTATTATTAGTAATACGCTTATCAATAATTCCAATAGCATTGATTATGTAGTTGAATACACGATTACTCCACAATACAATGGCTGTTCTGCGACTCCTTATACAGTTAGGGTGAATGTAAAACCTGAGCCTGAGATCACGATCACAAATAATAGTAATAATCTCTGTACAAGCACAGCTACTAACATTTCTTTTAATTCAACAGTTGCTAATACGCAGTACACATGGACTTCATTAATACTATCAGGAAGTGTAAGTGGTAATAGTAATAACGCAACTCCTACAACAGGAAATAGTATTTCAGATATATTGGTGAATAACAGCACAGCCAATGCTACTGTTCGTTATACCATAACAGGCATTACACCTAGCGGTTGTTCATCCAAAGCAACCACAGATGTGGTAATTTATCCTGCACCAAGTACGGCTAATGCAGGATCTGATCAATCAATTTGTAATGCAAGTTCTGTTTCACTGAGCGCCACCATACCTGTATCAGGCACAGGAAGCTGGACTTTAATAAGCGGCCCCAATACACCTACATTCACTAACCCTGCCAACGCAACTACTACGGTTTCAGGTCTAACAATTGGTACTTATGTATTCAGATGGACAATCAGTAATGGCATTTGTATTTCTACACAAGATGAAGTAACGATCACTAATAGCGCGCTTACTGTTCCAGGCTCATTGAATGCCAATCTTACTGTTTGCGCTCCTACTAATAGCGGTACATTAACTTTATCAGGATATACCGGAAGTATCATTCATTGGCAGTATTCAGTGAATGGTGGTAGTAGCTGGACCAATAGTGCAGTAACTACTGCGAGCTATTCATTCAGCAACCTTACAACTACCACTCAATTCAGAGCTACTGTTCAGAATGGCGCTTGTTCAGTTGAAATTTCTAACACAGGTATAGTTACCGTACAACAGCCTCCTTCAACAGCAAATGCGGGATCTGATCAAACTATCAATGGAATTAGTAGTGCAACACTTTCTGCCAACAACCCTAGTTCCGGAATCGGATCTTGGTCACAGGTATCCGGACCTAATACAGCAGTATTTACCAATATCAACCAATACAATACTAGCGTTACAGGATTAGCCGTTGGCACTTACACCTTTAGATGGACCATCTCGAATGGTGTTTGTGCCAGCTCTAGTGATGATATAATCATAGTAGTAGAACCGGCAACCGTTGCAGGTACAATTACTACGGATGCTACAGTCTGCGCAACCGGCGGTAATGGTGCTACCTTACAATTAAGTGGATATACCGGAACTATTTTACAGTGGGAATTCTCCACCAATAATGGAAGTAGTTGGAATGTTATTACTAACAATACTGATCAATATTCTTATAGTAATCTAACAACAACCACTCTCTACCGAGCTTTGGTACAAAGTGGTATTGGAACACCTGCCTATTCTTCGATTGCAACAATCACGGTGATGCAACCTGTTACAACAGCAAATGCGGGAGCTGATCAAACACTTTGTAATCAAACTGTTGCCAACCTGGTAGCCAATCAACCAACATCTGGTAATGGTCTTTGGTCGTTTGTATCAGGTCCATCAACTGCTAACTTCAGCAATAACAGTACATACAACACAAGTATAAGTGGGCTTACTATAGGTACTTATGAACTCAGATGGACCATATCGAATGGTGTTTGTCCGTCTTCTGAAGATAATGTGAGGCTTACCATTGTTCCTGCTACTATTCCTGGAAGCCTTTCATCAGATGCAATTGTGTGTGCAACATCCAACAGTGGTACACTGAATTTAAGTGGATACACTGGTACTATTGTACAAACAGAATATTCTATTACTAATGGTAGCAGTTGGAATATTGTTGCAGGTAGCGCTGGAAGCAACAGTATCCATTACAATAATCTTTCTACGACCACTGTATACAGAACACAAGTAAAGAATAGTGTATGTAACAGTGAGTATTCAAATACTGTAACGATAACTGTGCTTAATGCAGTCACCCCGGCAAATGCAGGTGCTGATCAAACACTTTGTGCAGTAAACAGTATAACGCTAGCCGGTAATCAACCGGTATCCGGAACAGGTACATGGACACAGGTATCCGGCCCAAACACAGCTAATTTTATCAATTCAGCTGCACATAATACAATCGTTAATGGTCTTATTGCAGGTACCTATCAATTTAGATGGACGATCAGTAATGGAGTTTGTAGCAACTCTTCCGATGAAGTTACTATTCATATCGATCCTTCTACCATTGCCGGTAATGTTCTGGGAAGTACAACAGTTTGTGCTGATATTAATAGTGGCACACTGTTATTAACAGCTCATAGAGGTACGATTATCGAGTGGGCTTCTTCTATAGACAATGGCAATAACTGGACAGTGATCGCTAATAATACCAATTCTATTTCATACAATAACCTTACTAGCACAACTGCTTATAGAGCACAAGTAAAAAGCGGCGTTTGCAATGCAGCATATAGCACAATGGCAACCATTCAAGTAGATCCTGTTACGAATCCCGGCACACTCAGTGGTAGTGCTACTGTTTGTAATGGAAATAATTCAGGTGTTATTACGCTGAGTGGTAACAATGGAAATATTGTTAGATGGGAATACTCAATAAATGGTGGCACCAATTGGAACAATATCGCTAATACAAGTAATACCTATAGTTATAGCAATCTGACACAACCAACAATTTTCAGAGTACTGGTGAAAAACGGCGTTTGCTCTAATGCCTATAGCAATCAAGTAAATATCTCGATCGATCCTATTACGATTCCTGGAACTACCAGCGGATCTGCTACTGTTTGTTATGGAAACAATAACGGTTTGGTTACACTTTCCGGTAATAATGGCGCTATTCAATACTGGGAATATTCAGTAGATGGGGGAAGCAATTGGACTGTTATCAATCAGCAAACTGCTACTGTATCATATACCAACCTCACACAAACTACAGCATATCGTGCAAGTGTTAGAAGTGGGGTTTGTTCTCCGGCTTATAGTTCAAGTGTTACTATCACTGTTACTCCATTATCTGTAGGAGGAACTGTTTCTTCCAATGCTACTGTATGTAGCGGAAACAATAGCGGAACATTACTATTAAGCGGATATACAGGTTCCATCATAGGCTGGCAATCTTCTACCGATGGAGGAACTAATTGGAATACTATTACTAATACAACCAATAGTCACAGTTACAACAATATAACTACCACCACACAATACCGCGCAATCGTTCAAAATGGTATTTGTTCTCAGACTTACAGCAGTCCGGCAATCATTACTGTTGATGCACCCACAAATCCCGGCAGTATTTCCGGTGCCACCACTTCTTGTAGCGGTAATAATAGTGGTACTATTCAGTTAATCGGAAATAATGGTGTTATTGTAAGATGGGAATTATCTACAAATAATGGAACTACATGGACTAACATCAATAACAATACAAATACTTATAACTATAGTAACCTGACCGCTACCACACAGTTTAGAGCGCTTGTTCAAAATGGAACATGCACTAGTGCATATACTAATACGGTTACAATACAAATCGTATCGGTGATCATGAATACGATCAGTTCTACAAGTTATACAGTATGTGATGGTCAATCTGTGTCTATTAATACCAGTTCACCTACAGGAGGAACAGGCACTTACACTTATCAATGGCAAATGAGTACTGATGGAACGAATTGGAACAATATATCCGGCGCTACAAATGTTGATTACCATTTTACACCTGTTCATCCACAAACATTCTTAAGAAGAATAGTGAGCTCAACCCCTTGTTCTTCTACAAGTAATACCATCACTGTAACTAAACAAGCGGCACTTAGCAATAACAGTCTTAATACGTCTATTGAAATATGTACCGGAAATACTGCTCAGATCATTGGTTCTGATCCAAGTGGAGGAGATGGTATTTATTACTATCAGTGGGAAACCAGTATAGACGGTGGTAACACATGGAGTACCATTAGCGGCGCAACACAAAAAGATTATACAACTACAAATCTCACTGCGAATCAACTTTACAGAAGAATTGTGACCACACAACTTTGTACAGGTCCACAATCAAGCACTAGTAATAGCATCAATATTGTGGTTCGTCCGAATGCAATTGCATCTGTCTCTATCACTACCAATACAGGTTGTACTCCTTTTAATATTACATCTACGAATATCCAAGCAACTCATTATGCTGCCAATAATGTTTCTTATGAATGGTTTGCAAATGGCATATCAATTGGCACAGGTATTAATTTTCCGGGGTATACCCTACCATTGAATCAGGATCAAGTTACCATCAGATTAAAAGCAAATAGCCTTTACAACTGTAATGCCTCTACAGCAGAAGTAATTGTTTATGGAAATCATCCGGCTAATCCTTCATTTACGGTTTCTGATACATTGGGCTGTGGACCTATGAATGTCACTTTGAATAACACAACTTCGTCAATCAATAACTATTCTTACAATTGGTATCTTGGTCAAACACTCATCTCTTCAAATCAACAAGCAGGTACTATATTATTACAGCGATCTGTAAGTGGACTGGACACGAACTATACCATCACGTTAAAAGCCAGTTCAGCTTTATGTGGAACTTTCAGCTTTTCTAAAAGCGTTACTGTACGTGCGAAACCTAAAGCCAGTTTTAATACATCTACTGATTCTGCATGTTCACCTGCTGCGATTACATTCAATAATTCATCTGTAGGCAATAATATCACCTATCAATATCGCTTTGGAAATGGTAAGGACACTTTATTGAATGCTCATAACAGTTTTACTTATACGTATTTTACTACTCAACGCATCAATCTTACTCCTGTTCTTATTGCCAATAACGAATGTGGTGCTGATACGGCAAGTCGCTCTCTGATCATCAAACCAAATAATATTGTTCCAAATTTAGTATTGAGTGATAGCTCTATCTGCGGACCAGGTAATGTCCGATTCACGAATAAAACATCCGGCGCATTAAGATTCAGTTGGGACTTTGGCGATGGAACAAAAATTGCCACAACAGATACAGGTGTTATTTCACACAAATACCAACAAGCCGGCACTTATCAATTTAAATTGGTAATAGATAATGATTGTTCGATCAAAACCATTACTCATGTTATTCGAGTACACGCTGCACCAACTGCCGCTTTCAGTTTGAATGCTCCTGATTTCTGTGTGGGTGATACTGTTCGTATCACTAACCAAAGTACCAATAGTAATCATTACACTTGGAGTTTTAGTAATGGAACAGGAGCTAACATAGCTTCTCCTCTTCTAGTATATAAAGCTGCAGGTACTATTCATGCTACACTGATTGCGGGCACTACTTATGCTCCGGATAATAAAGCATGTTATGATACTATCAACTCTCCTATTCAAGTGGTGGCAATCAGAAAAGGAAGTATGAAGATCACTTCAATGACCGATCATTGTTTACCACATCAAGTAATGGCAAAAAGTTTGAATACGCCTGCTGCTAATGTAGTATGGAGTTGGGGTGATGGAAGAAGTTCAAGCGGAGATACTGCTACTCATTTTTATCATAAAAATGGCAGTTATACACTTACTATGTTGAGCACTTCATTAGGAGGTTGTCAGTTCAGAGATACCACTAAAGTGATCGTTAATAGTCCAAGTGGTTCTATGCAAATTCAAAGCTTGAATCTTTGTATAAGTCAGTCAGCTATGTTCAATACTATCATCACAGATGATCGTGCAAATCAAAACGACTCTTTGTTGTGGTATACCGGAGATGGAACCATCATCAAAAGAGGTCTTGGCATCTTTAACTATACTTATCAAAAAGCAGGTGTTTACTATCCTAAAGTATTTCTGGTGAAAGCCAATGGCTGTATGACACAACTTGTTTCCACTGACTCTATTAAAGTTGATCAGGTAGTATCAAAATTCGGATTGTCTGCTGTTTTTGAGTGCGGTAATACCAACTTCCGTTTCATCGATTCGAGCAATGCATTGTTTGGTATACGCTCTTGGAAATGGTCTTTGGATGGAAAAGAACATTCATATGAGCGTTTAAAAGTTGCCAACTTCAAACAAAAGGGAACACATAGCGCTATACTTGAAGTCGAAAGCAATATTGGTTGTACGGCTAGTTTTCAAGCAAGCTTTGATGTACAAGTATATCAATATCCTGTTGCCAATATCAATGCGATGGCTGAAGCTTGTAAAACAGATCTCATTCAGCTAAAATCAAATGTAAGTTCACAAGATTCTGTGGTAATGCGTTTCTGGAATCTCGGCAATGGTTTGAATGCAAGAGATTCTGTAGTAAATGCTGCATATACTAGTGAAGGAAAATACAATGTAAAACTGGTTGTGGCTACAGTGAATCAATGCTATGATTCTGTTTTCAAAGCTGTAACCGTTCACCCACTTCCAAAAATTTCTATCGATCAGAATCAGATCGTTTGTCGAGGTGATTCAGTGACTATCCGTGCAACCGGCGCATCTCGTTTTATCTGGAAAGATCAAAATGAAAATATTCTTTGCACCAACTGTACTGAAATTAAAGTAAAGCCCAATAGTAGCATAGGTTATCAAGTGATAGGCTATAATGAATTCGGATGTACCGAGATTCGCTCAACCAATGTGAGAGTCATCAACCCACTTAAAATGGTAGCTTCTCCCGGAGATACGCTTTGTATTGGTGATAGCAAAACATTGTTTGTTACCGGTGCTGCAAAATATAACTGGATATCTGCGAATGGACTTACTCCGACCAATAATGCTTCTGTAATTGTAAAACCAACTGAAACTACTACATATAAAGTAGTAGGAAAAGATGCTTATAACTGCTTTACAGATACTGCTGAGATTAGAGTAGTTGTCGGAAAACCAACACCTGTATCAATAGGAAGAGATACAACCATCACTAGCGGTATCAATTATCAGTTAAGTGTTCAATCTGCCAATAACGATATCGTAAAATGGCGTTGGAGTGGTTCTACCGGCATCTCTTGTATTACTTGTCCAACACCTATTGTAAAACTACGCGATGATGCATGTATCAGTTGTACAGTAGTGAACCGATACGGTTGTGTAAGCACTGATACCGTTTGCATTAAAACCATTTGTCCAACCACAGAAGTGTTTGTCCCTAATGCCTTTACACCAGATGGGGATGGTATTAATGACAAGCTCGTTGTGCAGGGTAAAGGAATCAGACTCATCAAAAGCTTCCGCATCTTCAACCGTTGGGGTGAAGTTGTATTCGAAAAAACAAACTTCAATCCGGGGGATCCTGCCTATGGTTGGGATGGAAAGATCAGAGGCAACAACGCTACTCCGGATGTATACGTATATATGTGTGAAGTGATTTGTGAAAAAGGTCTACCCTCATTATTTAAAGGAAATACAGCCATACTTAAATGAAAAGCCTAAAAACACTATTCATGATCCTGCTCATCCAAATCATTGGATGCCTCAGCTACAGAGATGCGGCTGCACAGGATTTCACTTTTTCGCAGTTTTATGAACAACCCTTATTACGTAACCCTGCTTTAGCGGGTATCTTTACAGGAGACCTACGTATATCTATGGCACATAGAGATCAATGGGGTAGCATAACAACACCATTCAGAACCACTTCATTTAGTATTGAACACAAGCTGCCTGTTGGTACTAAGAATGATCTGGTAACAGTGGCTGCTCAAATGAGCCAAGATGGTGCGGGTGATATCAGATTAAAACGAACTCATTTATTACCGGCTATCAGTTATCATAAATCATTGAGCGATAACAAAGACAGCTATCTCACAGCTTCTTTTATGGGCGGACCCGTATTCAGCCAATTTGATCCGACACAACTTCGCTTTGGTGATCAATATCAAAATGGAAATTTCAATCCCGGTTCAAGTATGCAACCTATCAAAGGAACCGGATATTCGTATTGGGATGTTTCTGCCGGACTATCTTATAACACTTCATTCAATGATAAAACGAGATTTTATATAGCTGCGGGAATGTCGCATTTAACCAATCCGGTGATCAAATCAACAACAGGAACAGTTTCCGGTTTTGTATCACCAAGAATGTCTGTTAATCTTGGCATTCATGCACCTTCTGGTGAGCGTGGACATATTTTTGGATTTGCAGATATTTTCACACAAAATGGCAGCCAGCAGTATTTGGGAGGACTCATGTATGGAATTAATATGAGAGAATACGATGATGCGGAGCCGGATATTTTTTACATAGGAAGTTTCATGCGTTGGGGAGATGCTTTAATCCCTGTAGTGAAAATGGAATTCAACCACTTCAGTGTAGGTGTTAGTTATGATGTGAATATTTCACAATTAAAAACAGTCTCTAATTTTCGTGGAGGTTTAGAACTTACCATTGCTTACAAAGGCTTCACTAAACTGAGAAGTTCATTGTTAGACAGAGTAAGATGTACTCGATTTTAAAAACTTACATGACAAAAATATATGCACCTAATTGACAAAGTGCTCCTACGAGTAGACCTATATATACCTCTTTTGTAGTATGATCACTAACGATCAATCGGCTTGTACATACCAATCCTGTAAGAAGTGTTACGATCGAGATAGGCAGCCCCATGGGTAGTTGATAATAAAAAGAAAAAAGAATAACAGCTGTCATCGCACCACCCATTCCTATTCCATGCAAACTGATCTTAAAGAAGTTATTACACACTAATCCGATAGAGCTGGCAATAAAAATACCCATAAAGAAAAACTTGAGTACAGCAGGCTGATCGGTAAAATTTCTACTGAGATAATACATCCACCAATAAAAAAACATGGTGATCACATATGGAATAATTCGCTCTTTTTGAGTACGTAGAAAAATACTTTCACTGAATTTCAATCTCCATAAAAGAAAAACGGCAAATGCCGGAAAGAAAGCAGTAAGCCAGAATAAACCGAACAATCGCATTTTCAATTGCCAAACCGTAATTCCCGAAAACTCATACGGGACGGTATACATCAGCAAAACAAAAATATAGGTAGGCACAAACAATGGATGCAATACATAAGAAATCACTTTCGCTAAAAAGCGAACTAAAAAAGGATATTTCTCCGTCGGCTGACCAACAACTTCCATAATAATGTGTGTATCAAATGATTTATAACAATCTATTCCTTGCTCCTTCCTACTTCTTCGTCCCTGACTACTTCCTTGTTACTTGTTCCTTATTTCTTGTTTCTTGTTTCTTATTCCTAGAGTTCTTTTCTCAACCTAGCCACAGGAATATTCAACTGTTCCCGATATTTCGCTACAGTTCTGCGTGCAATATTATAGCCTTTTTCCTGAAGCATTTCCGTTAATACTTCATCACTAAGCGGTTTACGCTTGTCTTCAGCCTCAATGATATCACTCAGGATCTTTTTTACCTCTCTTGTACTTACTTCTTCTCCACTGTCTGTACTTAGAGATTCACTAAAAAAGAATTTCAATCGATAGGTACCAAATTCAGTTTGCACAAATTTACTATTGGCCACGCGACTAACGGTAGATATATCCAATCCGGTAAGCTCAGCTATATCTTTTAAAATCATGGGCCGCATGGTAGTTTCGTCGCCGGTAAGAAAAAACTCTTGTTGGTGTTTCATGATAGCACTCATGGTGCCGATCAACGTATCTTGACGCTGTTTGATCATATCTATGAACCACTTAGCAGAATCAATCTTCTGTTTGATAAAGAGCACCGCTTCTTTTTGACGTTTATCCTTTTTACTTCCTTTCTCATATTCTTTGAGCATGTCTCGATATCCTTCACTGATACGAAGATCAGGAGCATTCTTAGCATTCAGTGTCAACTCCAATTTCCCGTTATTATTCAGGATAAAAAAATCAGGAACGATATAACTTTCCGCTTTATTGATCTCCCCAATATTACCACCGGGTTTAGGATTGAGTTTGATGATCTGATTGATCACATCACGGATCTGATCATCCGTTAAATTTAGTCCACGTTGAATCTTCTCATAATGTTTCTTGGTAAACTCATCAAAATACTTGGAAAGCACTTGTACTGCGAGTTCTACAGAAATACCTTCACTCAGTTTTCTTTTTAGCTGTAACAATAGACATTCTTTTAGATCCCTCGCACAAACTCCGGGCGGATCAAACTGCTGTATTTGCTGAATGATGGTTTCAATTTCCTTTTCTTCCACAGTCAGCCCCTGCCGAAAAGCCAGATCATCCGCAATAGAAGTTAATTCACGACGCAGGTATCCATCATCATCCAAACTACCTACGATCTGCTCAGCTATTTTATAACTTCTTTCATCCAGCTCCAACATGCCAAGTTGATTCAATACCAACTCATGAAAGCTGGTTTCTACCCGAATCGGAATCACTTTTTGATCGTCCATTTCAGGGTAATTGTCATCTTTCATCTTATAATCAGCGATCTCACCATCATCATCTACTACATATTCACTAATGTCTACATTATCATATTCATCAGAACTTCCATCAGGATCAAGATCATCTTCCGGTGAGTTTTCAAACTCATCTTTCATATCATCGCCAAACTCATCTGTATGACCTTCTTCATCCATTTCCAATGCCGGATTTTCTTCCAGTTCTTCTTTGATACGTTCTTCCAAATTAGCAGTAGGTACCTGCAACAGTTTCATCAATTGAATCTGCTGCGGAGATAACTTCTGTAATAATTTCTGTTGTAAGGACTGGCTTAACGACATAGTTGCTTCAAAATACAAATGACCAATACCATTCAGAACTTTCTGATGCTTGTTTTTGTTTAACATCTTATGATGCTAAAACGCTGTAAATTTACGTACAATCAATGCAAGATGTTGGCGAAACGGATTTGTTTGTTTGTGAATTTATTCCTAATAACTGCACTTACCACAAAAGCGCAGTTAATGACTAGTCCTGCGCCTCCAAAACAGCAATTGACAGACAGTTTGCGAAATATCGGTTTTCGTTTATTGCCGGAAAATTATTACAGTAAAAACCTTTCTTTTTTCTGTAAACAAGAATTACAGATCGAAAAAATCACCAAAGTGCCACTTCGTTTTCGATTGGGAAGTTTAGAACATGTGAATCAACTTGAAGGAAAACAATCAAACTTTATACCGGCTTCTCTCAGGCGGCCATCCGGTTCTCGCAAGGAATAGATCTGTGTTGAATTTGATCATTCAAAGCTTCAATCAATAAAGCCTTATCTTCTTCGGTAATTGTTTCGAAAGCAATACTATCAGAAAAATAAGTAGACATATATTTTACAGTGATATTCTGTTCTTCAATAACGATCTTTTTGATATCACTCCAAACGACGATCTGATTTTCCTTCACACCAGCATCTGCTTTAGGTATTCGCCAACTAACTCCCTCACCATCTACTTTGATAAAACAGTTTTTGATCTTACTATTTTTATACTGTTTATAGGTTCTTTCTGCAATGCTGTAAAAAATAAAAATATGAGCTATTGAGTTAAACCAGTTCTCCCAAGAATTATTGTTCGAAGTTGGCCATATCAATCTCATGGTTATGAAAATGGTCACGAGTACCAACATAAATACCCAAAAATAAAACCAAAAACCCAGGGGCACAGGTTTATAATAAGCTGTATATGATTTAGGCTCAGGCATGAACTGTAGCGTTTGCTAATACTTTTTTGATGACAGCAACCATTTTCTCTCCCTTCTCTTTGATCTGTTCTTCTGTCCACAATAAACTAATCGCCGTTGAAATACATCTACTCATCACTGCATCACTTGCAGCAAAAGAAGTATTCTTTAATTTCAGGAGCGCATTTTGTTGTACATCACTTAACCTATTCAAAGTAGTTGCATTCTTTAAATGATCCCATTTACTGATGTAATGCCAGTTATTTGCGTACCAGTAAAAATTACCCGCGAGTATCCCTTGTTCTTTCATTTCAGCGATCACGGCTTTTGTCAATGCTTCAGTCGGCAAAAACCAGCTGAGAAAACTACAGCTATCTCCTGCTTCATCAGGTACTTTTCTAAAACTCACTTCAGGTATGGATTCCAGATAAGCGCGCAAAGCCTTGTTATTCTTGCGTTGTAAGCTCAGAAACGTATCCAACTTTCTAATCTGTGCCAATCCAACCGCAGCATGTAATTCACTGATTCTAAAGTTGTATCCAATGAACGGATGCAGATCTGCTCCGCGATCCACTCCTTTATGATCATGACCATGATCTGTATAACCATCACATTTGGTCCACACATCTTCACTATTGGTCATTACCACACCACCTTCCCCACAAGTAATGGTCTTTACAAAATCAAAAGAGAAAGTACCTGCATGACCGATGGTGCCTAACGCTTTTCCTTTATAAGTTCCGCCGATACTCTGACAAGCATCTTCCAATAAGATCAGATTATGTTCTGTACAAATCATTTTCAAAGCATCCAGATCTGCCATGCTGCCGCACATATGTACAGGCATCACACATTTTGTCTTTGGAGTAATGGCCGCTCTTACTGCAGCAGGTGAAAGCGTTAATGTTTCATCCACATCTACCAATACCGGCACAGCACCCACACTTAATACAGCCTCAAAACTGGCCACAAAAGTGAAGGAAGGCATGATCACTTCATCACCCGCACCAATATTCAAAGCAGACATAGCAGTCGTTAATGCTGCTGTTCCACTAGAAGTCAAATGAGCATGTGTACAACCAAATACTTCAGTAATGGCTTTCTCCAACTCCTGAGCTTTCCAGATTCCTTTACGCGGGCCATCAAATCCATAGCGCATCAGGATGCCTGTTTCCAGCACATCATTCACTTCTTTTCTTTCTTCAGCACCAAATAGTTCAAATCCAGGCATAGTTGCAAAGTTTGATGCAAAAATAAGGAAGAAGTTGACAGTTGACAGATGACAGTTGATAGTTGACAGAAGAAAAAGATTTTCATTATCTGTCAACTATCAACTGTCAACTATATTTGCATATGACTCCCACACTCTTCTACTGCTACGACGCTTATTGCGGATGGTGTTATGGATTTAGTCCGGTAATGAAACAAATACAGGAAAACTATCCTCAATTACCTATTGAAGTACTATCGGGCGGTATGATTTTACCGGAAGAACCGGTTTCCATTGCGGCTACAGCAGGGTATATTCAGAAAGCCTATAAAACTGTAGAAGAGCATACAGGAATCACTTTCGGACCTGATTATCTCTGGCATATCAATAACCCTGATCTCAGTGATTGGTTTCCTCATTCTGAAAAACCAGCAATCGCTCTTTGCATTTTTAAAGAATTTTATCCTGATCAACAGGTTGGTTTTGCATCTGATCTTCAATATGCATTACACTTTGAGGGTCGAGATCTAACTGATGATGAAGCTTACAGGCACTTATTGGAAAAATATAGCATCAACCCGGAAACCTTCTATGAAAAGCTGAAAAGTGAAACTTATAAAGAGCAAGCTTATTATGAATTTTCATTGGTGAAACAATTACAGGTAACTGGTTATCCATGTGTATTGATACAAATCAGTGAAACAAAGTTTCATTTACTGGCAAGAGGATATACTGATTACGATACAATAAAAAGCAGACTGGATAAGGTTTTAGACGAGATAAGGCGAGATAAGCAATAGGTCAAAGAAACGTTAAGATATAAGAGTGGTCATTGCTTATCAGATCATCACAATAGTTTTCCTTTTCAAATCAAATACACATGAAGTCGATTTTTACTATCGCTGCAGTATGCTGCGCTACATTTTCATTGGCGCAGAATGCTAAAATGGATTTTGAAAAGTATGAGCCCAATAGCACGCTTGTTGTTCCGGAACATAAAATCACTCGCGCTAAATTTCCTTTTATTGATGTACACAATCACCAATTCAATATGCCATCTCAAGATGTCAAAGCATTGCTGAAACAAATGGATGAATTGAATATGCGAGTGATGGTAAATCTGAGTGGCAGAGGATTTAAATCAGTGAACGGACAATTTGGTTTACAAGATCCACAGTATTTGGCTGATGCCATTGCCAATGCGAAAAAAGCAACACCCAATCGAATCCTTCATTTTACCAATGTTTCATTCATTGGTGTGGGTGAAACTGGATGGGCTGAAAAAGCAGTCAAAGAATTGGAGAATGATGTAAAAGCTGGTGCCAATGGTTTAAAAGTGTACAAGAATTTAGGATTCTCTTTCAAAGACAATACCGGTAAACTATTACGTATCGATGACCCAAGATTAGATCCTATCTGGGCGAAATGTGGTGAACTAAAAATACCGGTACTTATACACAGCGCAGACCCTGAACCGTTCTGGCAAGCCTTGGATGATAAAAATGAACGTTGGCTGGAACTCGCTACCAGACCCGATCGCAAAAGAAGTGATGCAGATCCAGCACCATGGAGTGATCTGATACAACAGCAACATAATATCATCAAGCGTCACCCGAAAACCAATTTTATCGCTGCACATTTTGGATGGTATCCGAATAACCTCGCAAAACTCGGCGGCCTACTTGATGCAATGCCCAATATGTATGTTGAATTTGGTGCTGTAATAGCAGAATTAGGCAGACAACCCAGAATGGCCAAAGCGTTTTTTGAAAAATACCAGGATCGTATCATGTTTGGAAAAGATAGTTGGGTGCCTGAAGAGTATGCTACTTATTTCCGTGTACTGGAAACCACAGATGAGTACTTCCCTTATCACAAAAAATACCATGCTTTCTGGAGAATGTATGGGATGGGATTGAGTGATGATATACTTAAAAAAGTGTATTACAAAAATGCACTTCGACTGATCCCGAATATTGATAAAACTTTATTTCCTGATTAGATGATTAAGCCACAGATGCACAGATTGAGTGTAATCTGTGCATCTGTGGCTTAATATTTTAAAACAACTTTTCATTCGGAGGAGTCACTCCTTGTAATCGAATGTAAATAGTGCATTGTCCGCGATGATGAGTTTGGTGTTCAAAACCTTTCATGATCCAGCTCAATCTTGATTCATTGAGATTACCACGCTTCACCAATTCACCCAATTGATTGGCATCCATCGCTTTGATACCCTCAATCGCAAAATCATAACTAGCATTCACGTAATAACTTACTGAGTCTTTGGTTTGTGCCGTTGCTGATTTCTCCATGTTGTATCCCGGAAAAATTCTGGTCTTGCCTGTACCATTGGCAGACAATCCAATACTACCCTGTGCCAGATGCAACATTTGTTCTGAAAAACTTCTGATACCTTCTACGGGTTTGGCCGTGTATTTATCTGCAGGCATAGCAGCAAGATATTCAGCAGTATATGCTTTAGCTCTTTCCCAATCTTTGATCAATTGTGTTTTTAAAGAATCAGGGGCTACCGATTGTGCAATGCCAATAGTAGTACTGAACAAGACCAGTAAACAACTGATCATGATACATTTTTTCATGTGTTTGGTTTTAGTTGATAAGAATTAAGGTGTTGGAGGAATACTGTGTAAAGCGACACGGTTTCCTTCAGAATCAATGAATACAGCCATGAAGCCATATTCAGGAGATATTTCTGTTTTCGGAACGGTGATCTTTCCACCGGCTGCTTCAATTCTATCTAAAATGATTTGAAGATCCGGATTACCATTCAGGTATACCAATGGACCATCTGTTGCAGATACTTTATGAAAGCCACCACTATCGCAAAGTGCTCCGCCCACTGCCACACTATTATCTACCGGAAACATCCGCATTTTGATGTTGGGCAAATCCAATGGGATCATTTTAAGATCAAAAATCGTTTCATAAAACTGTTGTGCTCTGTCGATATCCGTTACAGGAATTTCAAACCAGCTAATGGCATGTTCCATAGTGATTGTTTTAAGGTGAGTTTATTTCGAAGACAAATAAATCCAACCATATAAGGCTTCATTCATCACAAGTTATAACCACCTGTCGACGAATACAACCTTTGATTCTAAAATATTCAGTTCCGGTAATCCGATTTGATGAGTACTTCTCTATAATAAGTTAGTAGCATCTACATGTCAACTCTGATGCTTTTTCCCTTACTTTGCAGCCCTAACATTTAGTATATGGAGTATAGTAAATTGATATCGATCACCGGACTTCCCGGATTATTTGAAATGGTTGGCAGCAAGACCGATGGCGCCATCGTACGTTCTCTGGAAGATAAAACCACCAAGTTCGTCAGCAGTCGCGTTCATAATTTCTCGCATTTGGAGAGCATTGAAGTATATACCGTGCGTGATAATGTAAACCTGGTAGAGGTATTTCAGGCAATGGATAAAAGCAAGGAAAAAGTACCTGCTGAGAATGATGCTAAAGCAGTAAAAGCCTATTTTGAAAAAGTATATGCCGATATGGATTTTGACCGTGTATATGCCAGTGATATGAAGAAAATGGTAAAATGGTTCAATATCCTGAAAGCCAACAAAGTAGAATTGAAACTCTCAGAAGAAGAAACAGAAGAAAGCGAAGGATAATCATGATATAAATCTTGAACAACCCGCAGTCAACCACTGCGGGTTTTTTATGCAGTTTTATTTAGACCATTTTTAAAACCTGCAAAAAACCGCAGATAAAGTAGATTCCTTAACTTGTGCCCAGAACCTCTTCCATATGAAAAAAGTTTTCCTATTTTTCTTTTCTGCATTGATTTTGACGGGCGTCACCGCTCAACAGTTTTATGAGCACACTCGCGAAGCTGATAAATGGGTAAGAAAACAATTCCGCAAATTATCGAAAGATCAACGCATTGCACAGTTGATGATCATTCGTGCTCATAGCAACCTTGGAGCAGAGCATGTACAAGAAGTCACTGAACTCATAAAAAAATACAATGTTGGTGGACTCTGTTTTTTTCAGGGCGGACCAGTAAGACAAGCCAATCTTACCAATTTCTATCAAAAGATTGCAAAAACTCCATTGATGATAGCCATTGATGGTGAGTGGGGATTGGGTATGCGTTTGGATAGTGTGATCAATTTTCCTCGTCAGCTAATGATGGGTGCGGTGCCTGATGCAAAACTGATCTATCAGTTTGGATTGGCTGTGGGTGAGCAATGTAAAAGAATGGGTATTCATGTAAACTATGCACCTGATATCGACATCAACAACAACCCAATGAATCCTGTTATCAATGACCGGAGTTTTGGAGAAGATAAATATAAGGTGGCGCTCTTTGGTGTTCAATACATGAAAGGCATGCAGGATATGGGTGTGATGGCTTGTGCGAAACATTTCCCAGGTCATGGTGATGTGAGTGTAGACTCGCATTATGATCTGCCTGTGATCAACAAATCACGTGCGCAATTGGACCAACTAGAATTGTATCCATTCCGCGAATTGATCAAAGCAGGTGTTGGTAGTATGATGATAGCACACCTAGCCATTCCATCGATTGATACCACTGCAAACCTTCCTACTTCTTTATCTGCAAAAAATGTAACAGACTTACTTCGTAATGAACTTGGTTATCAAGGCATTTCATTTACAGATGCTTTGGAGATGCAAGGTGTAGCCAAATTTTTTCCAAAAGGAGATGCATCGGTGATGTCACTCATTGCGGGTAATGATATGCTTTGTTTACCCGGCGATATCCCCGGAAGTATCAAGAAAGTACGAGAAGCCATCAAAGAAGGCAAGCTTAGCTGGGATGATATCAATGCACGCGTTAAAAAAGTATTACTAGCAAAATATCATCTTGGCTTACATAAAAAGCAAGTGATCAATACCGAGAATTTAGCAGAAGACCTGAACGCTAAAACCAATGAGATCAAAAAAGCACTCGCTGCAAATGCTTTGACATTACTTCGTAAGAACAATGAAAATCTGCTACCGCTGCGCGGCAATAAAGTTGCATTTGTTGGTATCGGCATCAATAAGGCCAATGCTTTTGCAACAAGAGTACAGCAGGATCTGAAAGCTGATCTTTTCTTTTTCGAGAATAAAGACACAATCACAAAAATCAACAGTATCCTTGAGCAACTTAACAATTATGATGCTGTTGTTGTAGGATTTCACAATTATAACCGCAGACCTGCTAATCAGTTTGGCTTGAGTAAAAACAGTCTGGAATTATTAAATAAACTTCAGAACAATAAGACCATCACCTTTGCATTTGGTAATCCATATGCTGTTCAATACATCTGCAATAGCAGTAATCTGGTTGTATGTTATGAAGATGACGATATTACACAGTCAGCAGCAGCCGATCTGCTCATTGGAAAAATAAATGCAAAAGGAAAATTACCTGTAACCGTTTGTGAAGGATTTCGCTTTGGTGATGGTATTGTGTATGATAATAGTCTACCCATTGCCAAACCAGAATCAGTAGGTATGCAAAGTGAATCTTTGAAACAGATTGAAGTCATTGCTAAAGCAGCTATTGATAGTGGTGCAGCCCCCGGAATGGTTGTATTAGCAGCCAAGAATGGTAAACTGATTTACCATCAAGCTTTTGGATACACAAATACCGATCGCACTGTACCAATGGGTGCCGATATGGTTTTTGACCTAGCATCCGTTACCAAAATCTCTGCTACTACTATTGGCATCATGAAATTATATGAAGAGGGAAAGATCGATTTGAATAAAACATTAGGAGATTACCTCAGTTGGACAAAAGGCACTGATAAAGCAGGATTAAAACTGTCAGATATTTTATTACACCAGGCCGGACTCAATCCCTTCATCCCATTTTATCGTGAAGTGATCGATACAGCAATGGGAATGCCTTTTCCGCAATATTTCACACAAACGCCAACACCGCAGTACGCTTATCGTGTAGCAGAAAATTTATACCTACGCAATGATTGGCATGATACGATGTACAGCAGGATATTATCAAGCAAACTCACAGAGCAAGGCAAGTATGTGTATAGTGATAATGATTTTATTTTCTTAGGCAAGATCATTGAAGCAGTAAGTGGTATGAGTTTGGATAACTATGTACGCAAAACATTTTATGAACCTTTGGGTATGACTTCTACGATGTACAAACCCAGAGAGTCTATGCCATTGAGTGTATTGGTACCAACAGAAGTAGAAGCACATTTTCGCAGACAACAAATACATGGCGATGTACATGATGAAGGTGCTGCCATGTTTGGAGGAGTTGCCGGACATGCAGGTTTATTCAGCAATGCGTATGATCTCGCAAAACTTTATCAATTATTATTGAATGGAGGAGAATTGAATGGTGTACGATTACTGAATAAAGCAACAATCGATCAATTTACTGCTTACAGCAGCGATATCAGTCGCCGTGGATTGGGTTTTGATAAACCTGAAAAAGACAATGCCACCAGAAAAGAGCCTTATCCCTCTCTCAGTGTTTCACCGGCTACTTTTGGTCATACCGGCTTCACGGGAACCTGTGTTTGGGTAGATCCTGCCCAGCAACTCGTCTATATTTTCCTCTCCAGCAGGGTAAATCCTACCCGAAACGGCAATAAGTTGGGCCGATTGAATGTGCGTCCAAACATACAGGAAGCCATTTATGGAGCTATTATGAAGTAAAACCAGATTTCCTCGAATTTTATCTTGTAGGCTTTAACTTCGTATACTATAATCATTAATGTATACATATGAAGTCTGCTCTGCAATCTATTTTAGCCGTGATCGTCATTGCGGTTATATTCACATCCTGCTCAGGTGGCGGTCCTAAAGAGGCACGCTTTATTCCTAAATCATCCAGTGCCGTGATCGTTTTGGATCCGGGTACTATGCAGGATAAACTCACCAAAGGAGGCATCAGTATCGATACTTTATTGAGCCGCGTATTCAAGAACGACTCAATTGATACTAATGACAAAGAAAAGATCAATGAGTTCAGAACCAATGCAGGCATGAACTGGCAAAGTCAGTTTTTCTTCTTTTTGTCACAGAAAGGCAACCCATCTACACCGGAAGGTGGTGCTACCATCATGAACCTTATGGGAGGTTTAACAGATGCTGCCAAATTTGAAGCTTGGTTAAAAAAGCAAGACGAGATCAATAAAAAAACTATTGTTAAGGAAAAAGACTATTCCTATTTAGTTGCAGAAGATAATACGATCCTTTCTTGGAATGATAAAAATGTGATTGTAACCATTTATAATTTCACACAACAGCCCACTTATGATACTGTTACCATGCAGTTCAACATTCCTGAAAAAAAGAATGTAGAAGCTGATATGAAAGAGCAGGTAAAAACATACTACACGCAAGCCAAAGATGCATCCATGGCGGGTGTGAAAGAATTTACAAGTATGTTTAAAGAGAAAGCAGATGGGTACGCATTTACATCATCCAGCAGTTCTATATCTGCATTAAGTATGCTTCCTGTTTCTTTACCTAAAGTAGAAGAATTATTAAAAGATAATTATACTGCATCAACACTCAGTTTTGAAGATGGGAAGATTGTAGCAAAATCAAGCACCTTCACCAATCCAATGGTGAGCAGCATCCTCAAGGAATATGCAGGCCCTACAGTGAACTTGTCTATGATTGAAAGATATCCTTCTGATAAGATCAATGGTATCGTATTGGCATCATTCAACCCCGAGATCTTTGGTGGTTTCTTGAAACAACTGGAAGTAGAAGGCTTAGTAAATGGAATGATGGAGAAAACAGGTTTCTCAATTCAAGACCTATACAAATCTTTGAAAGGAGAAATAGCAGTGGTGGTTTCTGACCTTGGAGCTTCTCAACCTGAGCCACAGGAAAGAAAAGACGAAAAGAACATGACCGTGAAAAAACCAATGGGTAAAATGATCTTAAATGCACCTGTTGGTGACAAAGCAAGCTTCACCAAGCTGATGGATAAAGCTACCGAATTGGGTTATTTCACTAAAGCGGGTAGCACTTATAAAAGCGGTGAGTTAATGAAAGTATTGGGCATTTATATGTTGGCTGATGATAAGAATCTGGTGATTGCCAGTGATTCTCTCACCTACGCACAATACATGTCCGGTAATAACAAATCCGTCATTAATACAGAAACACTGAACAGATTCAAAGGAAAATCAACCGTGATCTATTTTGATATTGCAAATACAATTGGAGGATTTTATGGAAACGGTGGTGATTATAACCAATCCATGAAAACTGCTAAAGAAACTTTCAAAGACATCATTGGGACTTCTGACAATTTTGATGGAAAGAGTATCAAAGGTGTGTTTGAAATTCGTATGCAGAATGAAAAACAAAATAGCCTGGTTACACTTACCAGTTTGATCACAGATATTGCAGTTGATATGAGAGTGGCCGCACGCAGACAGAAAGAAATGGAGGAAAAGATGTTCCCTGGCG
>JBDKEH010000089.1:0-2574 GCA_039795345.1 Bacteroidota bacterium | reverse complement strand
AATGCTTTAAAAGATGCGGCTGTTAAAATCTTCAAAGGTTTCAATGGAGTAGGTTATGCGCGATTGGATTTCAGAATGGATGCCAAAGGTGTTTTGTATTTTTTAGAGATCAATTTTACTTGCTCTGTTTTTTATACCAATGGCTATGAAGGATCGGCTGATTATATTCTGCAATACGATGGTATTGGTCAAGCCGGATTTTTGAAAAAAATGATCGAAGAAGGAATTTCTCGTCACTTACGCATACAGAAAAAATACCAGATCAAAGGAAATGCGTTGTCAGGTTTTGGCATTTATGCAACACGATCTATCATGTGTAATGAGGTGATTTTCATCGGCGAAGAACAGTCGCAACGTATTGTCACAAAACGTCATGTAGAAGCACATTGGAATGATGTTGAAAAAGAAATTTTTCGACGCTATGCTTATCCAGTGAGCAATGAAGTATTTTTGCTGTGGGATAATGATCCGGCAGCATGGGCTCCGCAAAACCATAGTTGCCAACCAAATACTGCTTATGATGGCTTGAATGTTATAGCCATTCGAAACATACAACCGGGCGAAGAACTAACCCTCGATTACGCCACATTTTTGGATGAACACATGGAGCCTTTTGAATGCCAATGCAGTTCACCCAACTGCAGAAAACGAATTACCGGTACACCGGGTAATACCGTAACACAAAGAGAAAACAAACGTCGCTCTTAAACGAAGCGCCGGTTCAATTGTCCAACTACTAACCCATTCTAGTTGCGTCAATGGTCTTGAATCGACCATTGTATTTGTATTGTCATGAAAGCATGTTGTTATGATCAGGATGAATGTATTGGGTAAGTTGGTGCAAGCGCACAAGATGAGATTGGGGATCACCTATCTGTTATTTTCATTGGAGATGACGGGGTCTTTGTTGCGTCCTTTCTTTTTAGGAATGGCGATCAATGATCTGATGGAAGATTCTTACAGGGGATTGATCTTATTGTCATTGGTACATTTTATCTGGCTGGTAATCGGCACTATTAGACATCGTTATGATACCAGAACCTACTCCGCTATTTATACTTCTTTAGTAACAAAATTTCTTTCCAGAAAAATTAAGTCTCAGGAAGTATCTAAACTCAGTGCACACTCTACACTGGCAAGGGAGTTTGTTGATTTTTTGGAATTTGATCTGGTGTATATCATTGAGGCTGTGTACAATATTTTAGGTTCAATGATCTTACTGTTTTTTTATCAGTCTTCTGTTGTATTGCTTTGTCTGGCTATTTTACTACCGGTGATGACCATCAGTTATTTCTATGGTAAGAAAATGAAACGGCTTACACAATTAAAGAATGACGAACTGGAGAGACAGGTTAATGTGATCTCTTCCGGTGATACAAGTGCTATTCAAATACATTTCAATAACCTCCGTAAATGGCAAATACGTATCAGTGACCAGGAAGCGTGGAATTTTGGAATGATGGAATTAATGGTGATGGTTGTGATTGCCTTATCGCTTTTGATCACCAATCAAGTAGCAGGAACTACTGTTTTGGCTGGCAATATCATTGGTATCTATACTTATATTCTCAAGTTTGTTTCCGGATTGGATACGATTCCATATACCGTACAACGAATTACAGCATTGAATGATATCACACAAAGGATTCGTTTGGAAGTACATGAATCTCCTGATGAACCTGATCAGCAAAAAGCTGTTGCTGTACATGTCATGAAGCAATCGGGAACCGCTGCATAAATACAGTTGAGGGTATCTGATAAAATCTTCTTAATTTATCCCCTCAATTCATCATCACAAAGCAACGATCATATGAAAAAACAGCTATTGTTATCTACAGCTGCCATTTTGTGCGGAACATTGATACAAGCACAAAGACCTAATATTGACAGCCTCGTAAAAGAATCAAAGAGAACAGAAGTGTGGGAACCTGTACCCACAGTGGTCACTCCGGGAAAGACATCAGCTGATGCGCCATCGGATGCTATTGTACTCTTCAATGGAAAAGACTTGAGTCGTTTTCAGAAAAAAGGAGGAGGACTACCCGGTTGGAAGATCGAGAAAGATGGATCATTGACCGTTGTGAAAATGTCTGGTGATATTGAAACCAAACAAGGCTTTGGTAGTTGTCAGCTTCATATTGAATGGAAAACACCTGCCGTGATTGCGGGTAACGGACAATCGCGTGGCAATAGCGGTATTTTCTTCATGGGTAAATATGAATTACAAGTATTGGACTCTTATAATAATCCCACATACGTAAATGGACAAGCAGCCAGTATTTATAAGCAACATATTCCTTTGGTGAACGCAAGCAGAAAACCGGGTGAATGGCAATCTTATGATGTGATCTTCACCGCACCACAATTTTATGCTGATGGACAAATACAAACGCCCGCAAGGATCACTGTATTTCACAATGGTGTACTGGTACAAAATAATGTAGAGATCAAAGGGGGAACAGAATGGATCGGTCCGGCCAGCTACAAAAAGCACGGCGATAAAGAACCACTCATCTTACAAGACCATGGCAATGATGGTGGTAATCCGATGAGTTATAGAAATATTTGGGTGAG
>JBDKEH010000077.1:0-52471 GCA_039795345.1 Bacteroidota bacterium | reverse complement strand
TCTTTGCTTCAACGGCATTGGTTCCCTGTAATCTCACGATGATAGGAATTTCAATATTGCCCAATTTATTATAAGCTTCGATTACACCTGCAGCAACACGATCGCAACGAACGATACCACCAAAGATGTTGATCAAAATAGCTTTTACATTCGGATCTTTCATGATGATACGGAAACCGGCTTCTACGGTTTGTGCATTGGCAGTACCACCTACATCCAGGAAGTTAGCGGGCTCACCACCACTTAATTTGATCATATCCATGGTCGCCATTGCCAAACCTGCACCGTTTACCATGCAACCCACGTTACCATCGAGTTTTACGAAGTTGAGGTTGTATTGACCGGCTTCTACTTCTGTTGGATCTTCTTCTGATACATCACGTAAAGCAGCTGTATCGGCATGACGCATCAATGCATTATCATCAATGTTCATTTTACAGTCTACAGCAATGATCTTTTCATCACTTGTTTTAAACAAAGGATTGATTTCAAGCATACCGCAATCCAATCCAACATACGCGTTGTATAAGTTGGTTACAAATTTCACGCAGTTCTTAAATGCCTCTCCGCTAAGACCTAGGTTGAAGGCGATCTTACGCGCCTGGAAACCCTGTAAGCCACCACCCGGATGAACCCACTCTTTAAAGATTTTATCAGGGGTATTGTGCGCTACTTCTTCAATATCCATACCGCCTTCAGTGCTATACATGATCACATTCATACCTTTTGCACGATCGAGAAGGATCGACAGATAGAATTCCTTTACAGGATTAGGACCGGGATAGTAAACATCCTGAGCGATCAGGATTTTATTTACTTTTTTACCACTAGCACCGGTTTGGATGGTTACCAGCGTTCCACCCAATATGTTTTTGGCAATAGTTGCCACATCTTCAACACTTTTAGCCACGGCCACACCACGCTGTTCTGTACCCTCAATTTTACCCTTACCACGTCCACCGGCATGGATTTGAGCCTTAATAACGGCAAAATTATTACCGGTTTGGGTCTTGATCTGGCGATACGCCTCTTCGGCTGCCATTACTGTGTCTACCGCAATGCCTTCCTGCACCGGTACATTGTATTTTTTCAGCAATTCCTTGGCTTGATATTCGTGAAGATTCATACGGGAAAAATTTTTGCGAAGATAAGAGAATCAGACATTCAGATTTAAGCGGAAATTTTGTTGTTGTAACATTAATTCCCCTAATTTTACGGAGCTTCTAAAACTGTAAAAACGAAAAACATTATGAAAAAAGCATTTTTGACCCTGATGAGTGCCGCTTTATTGATCGGCCTTTCTTCTTTTACCGGAGAAAACAAAAAAGCTCCTATTACTTTGAGTGTAGTAGCTGAGAAAAGCCGTGTTGACTGGATCGGTTCTAAAGCCGGAGATTTTCATACCGGTTCTTTTACCGTGAAAAGCGGACAAGTACAGGTTGAGAACGGTAAGCTGACCGGTGGTAGCTTCGTGATTGATCTGGCTAATCTGAAAGTAACAGATGCTGCAGGTGATAGATTGGCTGGTCACCTGAAATCAGCAGACTTTTTTGATGTAGCTAAATTTGGAGAAGCTACTTACACTATTACAGGTGTAAATTACAATGGTGAAGGTACTTGCGAGATCAGCGGTAACCTAAACATTAAAGGAGCAACTGTTGCTGTAAAGTTCAATGCGAATATCCGCAGCGCTAGCGAAAAAGGTCTGTTTGGTCAGGCTTATTTCAGCATCGACAGAACAGCATTCGGTATCATGTACAATGGTCCTGCTAAAGATGTACAATTAGCGATCCATTTGTTTGCTAAGTAATCATCACTGATTTTATAAAAGAAGAGGCTGTATCAAAAATCTGATACAGCCTCTTTTTTTATAAACAAATCTCCGGATATCTATTTACTTTTCAGACACCTCTCTCTTACTATGGGCCATGGACCATAACCCAAACTATCAATACCTTTCTTCAATCACTGCCTTATGGTGCATCAGGTGCCCAAATAATATGAAAGCGATCGCATTAGCTGAAGTTTCTGTACCGCTCACAATTCCTCTGTTATTCAATTGCGCTTCTGTAAGTGATTCGATCAGCAGATTACTGGATTTTCTTACTGCTAAAAATTCTTGTTTGATGGCATCAAAACTTCTTTTGTTAGCATCAGCATTAGCTACATAATCATTCTCTTCAAAAGAGGGGAGTGGCGTTGTATCTTTTCGAGCAATCCTTAATAAACGATAACTGAAGATTCTCTCCGTATCTATTACATGCTGTAATACCTCTTTTAAGGTCCATTTGCCCGGTGCATAAGCATAATCAGCTTTTGACTCAGGTAAACCGGTATAAAAATTTTCAAGGACTGTTGTTAGCTCTGCCAGTAATGCATGTGCATTCTGGGCTTTTGTTTGGTTGATGTATCGCTCAAAAAATGAGTTGTACTCACCGGGTTGCGGTCTACTCATAAATAATTAGTGTGACTTATTCTTCTTAACGTTGGTGATCTTGGTTTCGGTGGTAGGCTTATTTGCTTGCTGGATCCATTGTTCTGCAGTCACCATTGCATTATAAGCATTGACGATACCTCCGGTTCTTGATAAGTCTGTGAAAGGCACAATGTCTGCTTTTTCACCCGGACGGAAGCAATACGCAGATGATTCAGGTATCAGTACCGATTTCTCAATGATATGTTTTACTTGTACTGCAGATAATTGCGGATAGTAAGAGCGTATCATGGCAGCAATACCACTTACAATTGGAGTAGCCATGCTGGTTCCTTGTTGATTACCATATTTGTTACCTCCCGGCATGGTAGAATAGATCTTTACACCCGGTGCAAATAGGTCTACTTTCTGTTTACCGTAATTGCTGAATTCTGCAGTGATACTTCCTGTGATCTTTGGATCACTACTAGCGCCAACAGTGATATAATTGCTCGCCAATGTATTCCATTCTTGCAACCATGGATTCGGGTACACATCTTTTTCGTCAATGTTGTCCCCATCGTTACCGGATGAATGTAATACTAATACATCCTTTTGTTCCGCATAACGTATCGCACTGTCTACCCAATTCTTTTCAGGTGAAAAAGATTTTCCAAAACTCATGTTGATGACTTTGGCACCATGATCTACCGCATAGCGAATAGCAAGTGCCACATCTTTATCATATTCATCACCATCCGGTACTACACGAAGCATCATGATGCGTACATTGTCTGCCACACCATCAATACCCACACCATTATTACGTTGTGCAGCGATCAATCCACTAACATGGGTGCCGTGGTCGGGGTTGGGTCCCATCACATCTCCATTACCATAGAAACGATCATTCAGATTGAAATAATTATCGCCAATGATCTCGGCTCTATAATCTCTGGGAGCTTTCTCCTTGGATTCAAATGCTGTTTTCTTACCGTCAATATATTCTTCTAACTGTGATAATAAAACCGTATTCTTTTCTTCTGCATCCAATCCAATCATTTTCATACAGGTAAGAAAACCCAACTTAGCTTCTTTACCCATTTTACTGACCGGCTGAAATTGTTCCAGTTTTTCACAGGTGTATTCTTCACATCCCATTTCCTGACGTAAGATCTTATCATGTTTTTTCAGCGCTTTGGCAGTTACCTCAACGAACATCAGTTCCATTTGCTCTTCATGGCTGAAGTTCATTTGATTTACAGCTTTTTTCCAGATGAAGTATTGCTCGCGCTCTTTCTCCGTCATTTCTTCGGGATTCAATTTTTTGTTTGTAAACTGATCCTTCCATCTGTGAAAAACCCTTGCGCGTTCATCAGAAGCTTTCTTAATATTTCTACCGTCTTTGTTTCCTAAAAAATTCCATCCATATACATCATCAACATAGCCATTACCATCATCATCCTTATTATTTCCGGGAATTTCTTTTGGATTACGCCATAGAACAGGCTTTAGATCTTCATGTGTTGTATCGATACCCGAATCTAGAACGGCAACAATGACCGGCTCACTTTTTTTATTACGTTCTTTTAAAAAGTCGTAGGCTTTATATAAACTGATGCCATAGAAGGAGTCTTTATTATAATCCATGTGAAACCAGGTCTTAGGAACCTGTTGCGCTTGTACAATAAGCGCGAAAAATGATATGGCAATGAAGCTGAGTATCCCGCGAAGCATCGAATGTATAGTTTAACGATCAGCACAAATTTCCGTAATGATAATGAAAAATTAACCGCTGTTGAGTGATTTAGGAAAATCTTGGCGTGGTAGGAGTAATGCTCAATGGATAACCCTTCTTTTTTTAGTTTTTCTTAACAATTTTCAGGATCGAAGTGAGGCTATTTTTTCTTCTCGGAGTGTACGAAATGTTTTGAGCAATTCATCAATGGTCTTACCCTTGCTATCTTCAAACTGTGCAAAACGATCAAAAGGAGTGAAGGTTTTATCGTCACTATCCGATAGGCAGATGTTCATTGTAGGTATCCAATCTGTTTTTCTCCATGTATCAGATGCCCAACCATATCATAAGGATTCCAGCTATCACCTCCTTCAGTTGCATGAAGTAGATTGTCCGGAATACCTAATAACAGATCCTCTAATACCTGAGGTGTTCTGCTTAATAGATTGATGGCATCTGATACGGAGATATTCATATCAATGCAATTAGAGATCAAATTGAATGCCTTGCGCTAAAGGTAATTGTGTACTCCAGTTGATGGTATTGGTTTGACGACGCATATAAGCTTTCCAAGCATCACTACCACTCTCTCTTCCACCACCGGTTTCTTTTTCACCACCAAATGCGCCACCGATCTCTGCACCACTGGTACCAATATTAACATTCGCAATACCACAATCGCTTCCGGCATGTGAAAGGAACTGTTCAGCTTCGCGCATATTCAATGTCATGATCGCTGAAGAAAGTCCTTGAGGTACACCATTCTGTAATGCAATGGCTTCATCCAGTTGACTATACTTCATGATGTATAAGATCGGTGCAAAGGTTTCATGCTGTACGACCGGGAAATGATTTTCTGCCTCAGCGATGCATGGTTTTACATAACATCCACTTTCATATCCTGCACCTTCCAATACACCACCTTCTACCACAAATTTTCCGCCCTGTTTTTTACAGGCTTCGATTGATTGCAAATACAATTGCACTGCATCCTGATCGATCAATGGACCTACATGGTTTTTTGTATCCAAAGGATCTCCAATTCTCAATTGTCCATAGGCCTTCACCAATTTTGCTTTGAAGGTTTCATAAACAGATTCATGTATGATCAATCTGCGGGTAGTCGTACATCTTTGTCCGGCAGTACCCACAGCGCCGAATACACAACCGATCAAAGCCATATCTAAATCTGCTTCTTTGGAAATGATAATGGCATTATTACCTCCCAATTCAAGAATGGTTTTACCCAATCTGCCTGCAACTGTTGCAGACACAATTTTACCCATTCTGGTAGATCCTGTTGCAGAGATTAAAGGAATACGTGTGTCATTGCTCATCCATTCACCAACTTCACGAGCACCTTGTATCAAACAATTCACTCCTTCAGGTACTTGATTTTTTTTGAAGACTTCGGCTACAATATTTTGAACAGCAATGGAACAAAGTGGTGTTTTTTCACTGGGTTTCCAAATGCTGGTATTGCCACAAACCCAAGCGAGTGCAGCATTCCAGCTCCATACCGCAACAGGAAAGTTAAAAGCTGAAATAATTCCTGTAATACCCAAAGGATGCCATTGTTCATACATACGGTGTTTGGGTCTTTCACTGTGCATGGTTAAGCCATGTAATTGTCTGGATAATCCTACAGCAAAATCACAGATATCGATCATCTCTTGTACTTCACCATATCCTTCCTGTAAACTTTTTCCCATCTCATAACTCACCAGTTTGCCCAATGGGTCCTTGTATTTGCGTAAGGCCTCACCCACCTGACGAACTACTTCACCACGTTTGGGCGCTGGCCATTGACGCCAATCTTCAAATGCTTTGGCTGATTGTTGTACGATTGTTTGATAAGTAGCTTCATCGGTTGATTGAACAGTGCCAATCAATTTACCATCAACCGGAGAAGATGAACTGATAATAGTTGCTTTACTATCTATCCATTGTGTTCCGGTAGAAGCACCGGGGTTTGCAGACTGAATGCCTAGTTGTGCTAAAAAATCCATGCAGATTAAATTTGGCATAAAGGTAATGGATTCAAAAAAGAGCGCCCGAAGAGAATGGTGGACATAAAAAAAGTATCACTGTGTTGAGAACAACTGTGTGATACTTTATTATCTAAAACCCTGCATGAAACGCCTTTCAGCATTTACAGGGTAAAACTATCTTTTTGTTGATTTTTTCTTTCGATTGATAGGTGAGGGGCTAATCAAAATCGGGGAATAGCTATTTTGTTTTTGAAATCTCTAATAACTGGTCATACACACTGCTATAGCTGCTTCCGATGGGTATTTCCTTGCCTGCGATCCACACTTTCGACTTGCTGAATTTTTCAATTTTGGCAATGGGGATGATGAAGGAACGATGAACCCTTACAAAATCACGAGGAGGTAATTTTTCTTGAATACTTTTCAATGTCATGAGTGTAAGTACAGGATTGGGTTTAATATAGATCTTGATATAATCATCCAATGCTTCGATCAGATCAATATCTTTCAAATTGATCTTCATGATCTCATAATTCACCTTAATGAACAATGAGTTTAATTGTACTTCTTGTGAGCTGAGGAATTCGATGTATTCTTTCGCTTTGTAGCATGCTTTCAGAAAACGATCGTACTCAAAGGGTTTTAGCAGATAATCCACTGCATCAACATTAAAACCTTCAACTGCAAAATCTTTATAAGCAGTGGTGAAGATAACGGGTGGCTTTTCAGACAAACCTTTATAGAACTGTATCCCTGTTATATCCGGCATTTGAATATCCAGAAATAAAAGGTCTACTGTATTGGATTGCATATAAGCAATGGCTTCATCCGTATTTGTAAAGGTCTTTTCCAATTTTAGAAAAGAGATCTTTGCGCAATATTCCTGAACCAGTTGTAAGGCTAATGGTTCATCATCAATGGCAATACAATGTATCATGTTGTAATTTCCAATTTTACAATGTAAATGTTGTTTTCGATCGTTGTGCTCAGTTTATGACGCTCAGGATACATTAGTTCCAATCTTCTTTTGACATTGTTGATACCGATACCGGTATTTTCCATCAAGCTGTTATCTGCTGCTACAATATTATTGGTGGCCGAGAAATAAATGATATTGTCTTTACTCTCTATCGAAATATCAATTTTGGAAACTTCCTTCGTGCTCACTCCATATTTAAAGGCATTCTCAACAAATGGAATAAAGATCAAAGGTGCAATTAGGACTGTACTGATTTCTCCTTGGGTTGAAAAATTCAAAGTTACTTTATCGGTTAGCCTTACTTGTTGTAATTCAATAAAGTTATGAATGAAGTCTACCTCATTTGATAAGGGTACTAGATCTCTTTCTGTTTCTGTAAGTATATATCGCATGATAGAAGATAGCTTCATTACAGCAGGAGCTGTTTTTTCGCTTCTTACCACAGCTAAAGAATAAATATTATTCAGCGTATTAAAAAAGAAATGTGGGTTTACCTGTGATTTCAAAAAGGATAACTCAGTATTCAGTTTTTCATTCTCTGTCTCTTTTTTAGTTTGTTCTGTTCTTAACCAACGCTGCGTTACAGAGATACAGGTTCCAAAAGCAAATACCAATAAGAAGAGTACGGTGTTATATGGATCAGCGATCGGTCTGGCTCTTCTTGGCGCTCTGGTTAGTTTAGGTGTGCCTTTAAAATTTGGATTCCTGATAAACTCATTGTTTTGACGGATATATTCCGGTTCTACAATGATATTAGCGATTTCCTTGGGCAAGAATAAAAAAGCAGCCAAACAAGCAGCAATAGAAAGAATGTACCACCCCCATCTTTTATTGATCAATAACTTCGGTACCAGTACCTGTGTGTTGAAATAGTAAAAGAGTACAATAAAAACATTGTTACAAATGATCGTGGCGAGCATATTGTCGCTCATGCTGAACTCTCTCAAACGTGGGAAAAAGACCAGATAAGGCACAAAAAAGAAACAAGCCCATGCAACCATGTGCGTAAAGACCGTGATAATTTTTTTATCGTTTCGTAGGTCCTGTGGTTTGAAGTTGGTAACAGCCATTGGTGATGTGTTCAATTCCGTAAAATACGAATTGGGTTTTATCAAATCTATTTTACAGCCTTCAAATCAGAAAAAGAAATAGGGTGAATAGAATGGTGTTATCGGTAAACCTCTAATAAGATTCCTTTTCTGACGGAAAATCTCCGGATTTTACATCTTTAATGTACTGACCTACAGCACCCTGAATTTGTTCCTGTAAGTTCAAGTATTGTCTTAGGAAACGAGGTTTAAAAGTATTGTTGATACCTAGCATATCGTGCATCACCAAAACCTGTCCATCACATCCTGAACCTGCACCAATGCCAATGGTTGGGATGGTCAATGATTGACTTACTTCCATCGCCAAAGCTGCGGGTATTTTTTCCAGAACCATGGCATAACAGCCTGCCTCTTGTAATAAGCGTGCATCGTTCCTTAACTTATCGGCTTCTTCGGTTTCCTTTGCCCTCACATTATAAGTGCCAAATTTATAGATCGATTGAGGTGTCAATCCCAAATGACCCATCACCGGAATGCCTGCAGAAACAATTCTTTGAATACTTTCCACCACTTCGGAACCACCTTCCAGTTTAATGGAATGAGCACCGCTTTCCTTCATGATACGAATTGCTGAAGCGAGTGCGATATCTGAATTAGACTGATAAGAACCAAAAGGGAGATCCACCACCACCAATGAGCGATCAATACCACGAACTACACATTGTGCATGATAGATCATTTGCTCCAATGTGATAGGCACTGTTGTCTCATGTCCTGCCATCACATTACTTGCACTGTCGCCCACTAATACCACATCGATTCCTGCTTCATCAAATAATCTTGCAAAAGAATAATCATATGCAGTGATCATGGATATCTTTTCACCGGCTGCCTTCATTTTCAGCAAGGTATTGGTGGTGATTTTCTTTACTTCTTTATGAATAGACATGACAGTATTTTTTGATCATCTTTCCATATTGGAAACAGTGCAAAGTAGGCAGATTTTAGGATTAGCCAAGTGGGAAATAAGCAATTACTGTTGTTGTAAGGTTAATTCCGAGTAGAGGTGTTGAATGAGTCCATCTGCAAGACCGATTTTAGGTACATAGATCTCATCGGCATCTGCCCATCGCATGACATTGATGTAAATTTGCAAAGCGGGTACAATTACATCAGCACGGTCTTCTCTTAGCTTGTAAATGTTGATTCTGTCTTCCAGTGAGAAACTGGATATTTCTTTGTAATAATCCTTCAATAGATCAATGGGCAAAGGTTTGCCGTCTTTCTTTTTACTGAGTGAAAAAACTTTATTGATATTACCACCCGTACCAATAGCTACAATTTTTTTATAGCCTTTTGTTTTCGTTTTGATGATATCTTTCATTTCATTCCAGTGATGATCTTCCACCATATCTTTCAATAACCTTATGGTACCTATGTTGAAAGATTGCTTGAATACCAATCTATCTTCTGCGAAAAATGTAAGTTCAGTGCTGCCACCGCCCACATCAATGTACATGTAACTATGATCCGTATCCATGTTTTCAGCAACATGGTTCTCATAAATGATAGAAGCTTCCAGGTCTCCGCTGATGATTTCTATTTCTAATCCCGTTTCTAGTCTGATTTTTCTAATGAGATCGGCACTATTTCTTGCATCACGCATGGCACTGGTAGCACAAGCAATGGTATGCTGCACACCATAAGCATTGATCAAATGTCCATATGCTTTCATGGTTTGTAAAACCATGCCTCTTTTTTCTTTGGAGATCTCTCCCTTCTCAAAAACATCAAAACCCAGACGCAAAGGCACACGCACGAGATTCAGTTTATTGAAACGCGGTTTACCCTCTGCATCATGACTTACTTCTGAGATCAGTAAACGTGCAGCATTACTTCCAATATCAATTGCGGCGAGCCTCAACAGTTGCTATGTTTTTCCGGTGTAAGTATTGATAGGTTTCGATCTGTGAACGAACCCTTTTTTTACCGGTGGAAGGTACATAGTTGTTCTTTAATTCTTTATCAAGGATGCGCGCTTTTATATTGTCTCTTAATTGAATGTGGATAATCTGTTTCAATTCTTCACGAATAGCAGGATCAGTAACGGGTACAGCTGCTTCAATACGGTGATCAAGATTTCTTACCATCCAATCTGCACTGGAGATATAAATCTTTTCTTGTCCTCCATTGTGAAACATTAATACCCTTGCATGTTCTAAATATTCATCTACAATACTAATGGCACGAATAGGTTGCTTGAATTTTTTATGCTCAATGACTGCGCAGAAGATACCACGTACAATCAAATTTATTGCTACACCTGCCGCAGCTGCAGCATATAATTTATCAATTAATAAGGCGTCACTCAACGAATTCACTTTGAGTGTAATGGAAGCTTCTTTGCCGGCTTTTGCTGCTTTGACTTCACGGTTGATGAGTGTGCTAAGTTCATTCCGCATATTGGTTGGACAAACCATCAAAGTCTTACACTGCTTGAGTTGTGGAGCAGCTGTTTTCCAGTTTTCAAGATAGTTGAAGATTCGATTGATGTCGGCCATGATCATTCTGTTAGCGGTCAGTAAACAATGATCTCCATAAACTCTGGCAGTTTTTTCATTCAGGTTGCCGGTACTCACAAAGCCATACTGTACTGTTTTAGTTCCCTTTCTTTTTTTAATGATGCAAAGCTTGGCATGCACTTTCATTTTTGGAATGCCTAATAAAACTTTCACACCTTCTTCCTCCAATATTTTTTTCCATTCCAGATTGGCTTCTTCATCAAATCTTGCTTTTAATTCAAGCATTACGATCACTTCTTTACCATTTCGTGCAGCATTGATGAGTGCATTGATGACTTTCGAGTTCGATGCCAATCTATACGCGGTAATTTTAATGGATTTCACATCCGGATCCATTGCTGCCTCACGTAATAAATCAATTACTGTATGAAACGAATGATAAGGGAAATGCAGCATTACATCTTTTTTCAAGACCACATCCGTCACACGCATGCTGCCTTGCATAGCAGGATGTGTAAAGGAAGGCCTACGTGTATTCTTACTATCAAATACATCGGGGAAATCCATAAAGTGACGGAAGTTGTGAATTCTTCCACCCGGAATGATATTGCTTTTCCGATTCAGATTCAAGCGACGGATCAGGTATTCCAATAAACCTGCATCCATTTCTTTATCGTAAACAAAGCGAACAGGTTTTCCTTTGCGTCTGTTCTTTAATCCCTTTTCGATCTTCTCTACAAACGTGGTGCTAACATCATTATCAATATCGATCTCGGCATCTTTGGTGACTTTGAATACATGTGCATCAAAATAGTCATAGTCGAAATAAGTAAAGATCTCCGGGAGGTTATGTCTGATCACATCTTCCAATAAAATAATTTGCTTTTCACCTTGTTTGGATGGGAGCAATACAAATCTTCCAACATCTTTGGCCGGAACTTCGATCAATGCGTATTTCTGATCATAGGCGGAGTTTTTCTTTCGCATCACTACGCCCAGATAAATACTTTTATCACGCAGATAGGGGAGTTGTGGTAAGCTTTCTATCATCAGTGGAATGATATTCGAACGTACTTGTTCATCAAAGAAATCACTGACATATTTTTTTTGTTCCTTATTGAGTTGTTTTTCATTGATCAAAAAGATCTTTTCTTTTTTCAACTCTCTGAGGATACCATCCCAAATACGGTTGAATTCATTTTGTTGTTGTAGAACAATCGTTTGTATTTGGTCAATGATCGCTTGGGGATCATCTTCCATGTGCATATTGAGTTTGCGTCTTTTATCTGCATACTCAACCATACGCTTCAAAGTAGCCACGCGTACCCTGAAAAACTCGTCAGTATTATTGGAAAATATTCCAAGAAAACGGATTCTTTCTTTTAAAGGAACAGAAGGATCATTCGCTTCCTGTAAAACCCTTGCATTAAAACTGAGCCAGCTGATATCACGCTGTATAAGATGCTTTTTCACAAAAAATAGTATTAGTCCAAGCCTAGGGGCATAATCATTCTAACCATCCAAATATAAAAAAGAGAAAGAGAGTGGAATGTTAAGTTTATAGATGAAGCCCCTTCTTTTTTAAGGACTATAAATCAGTCTATACTAAGAATAAGACTGTTTGATATGTTGAATGATCCCTGTTGTCGAAAAACCCTCTACAATTGGATTGATGACCACTCTGCCGCCATTGGCAATCACTTCTTTTGATCCAACGATCTGCTCAACGGTATAATCGCCGCCTTTGACCAAAACATCAGGTAAGATAGCGGTGATGAGTGTATGCGGGGTGTCTTCATCGAAGACAATGATAGCATCTGTTACAGCCAGACTCGCCAACAACAGTGAACGGCTGTGTTCATTGTTGACAGGTCTTTCCGGACCCTTTAATTTTTTTACACTGTTATCACTGTTCACTCCAACGATCAAATAATCGGCTTCACTGGCTGCAGCATTGAGTGAGAAAATATGTCCTTCATGTAAAATGTCAAAACAGCCGTTTGTAAAAGCCACTTTCTTTCCCGTTATGCGCCATGCAGCCACACGCGACAATAACTGTGGTAATGTCATGATCTTTTGTTCTATCGCATGTACGGATCTCATGTTGTTTATCTTTTTTTATTTGTAACGGGTAACAGTAATAAACTCAATCCACCTGCCAACAGCACGATCATGAATTGAGCAAACCATTGCAGATTACCGTTTGCAAAACCTATTTCAAAAGGGATGTTGTATTCTTCCAGCACTTTGGCAATAAAGAAAGCATAAGCACCAATACCACCCGGAGTAACGATCATTCCAATACTTCCGAAAGCCAATACGCTTAATCCTTCTCCCCATCCTAAATGAGCAGTTCCCGAAGTGGCTAAAAGACCTACCCAGGTGCCCGCAGAATACAAGAACCAAATGCCAATACTGTATAAAATGAAAATACCTTTTCGTTTGAGGTGACGAATGCTCATCAATCCTTCCCAAATTCCGGCTATGATGGTTTTGATCATGATCACGATCTTCAAATGAGCGAACTGTTTGAACCAAACACGAATCGCAATGATCACTACCAATAAAATCCCCGCTGCCAATAATAATACCGACATGGGAATGGATCCACCCTTATCGAGTAATTGTCCGATCAACTCCTGTCCATAGACCGCTAAAATATCATACTGAGAAACAAGGGTCAATACAAAAATGATTCCCAATGAAACCACATCTACTGCTCTTTCTGCAACGATGGTACCTACTAATTTTTCGGCGGGTACTTTTTCATAGCGTGCAAGTATGGTACACTTTAATACTTCTCCAAGTCTTGGGAAAGCTAGGTTTGCTAAGTAGCCGATCATCACCGCAAAAAAAGTATTCAAAATGGATGGACGATAGCCCATAGGTTCCATCAATATCTTCCAACGTAGTGCGCGGAGGAGGTGACTGGCAATGAGGATCAGAAAAACAGGGATAAGCAACCAGTAGTTGGCATTGCGTAAACTATTTCTAAACTCATCCCATTTATCATCAGGGATCTGTCTCAAACTCCACCATATCAGAAACAGCCCTAACCCAAGAAATAGGGCAAATTTTCCGATCGATAGGAGTTGTTTTTTCATATATGCACTCGCGACTTCTAAATTACAAAATTCCTAAGGGATGAATAAGGCTATAACTTATTGCCTTCCTTCGGAAATACAACCCAAGGTTTAAAAGATTTGGCAGCTTCAAAATCCATGGTTGCATAAGAAATGATCACAACAAGATCACCAACCGCACCTTTACGTGCAGCCGGACCATTTAAACAAACAATACCGCTGCCTCTTTTACCTTTAATGATATAAGTTTCCAATCTTTCGCCATTATTCACATTCACTACCTGGATCTTCTCGTTTTCAATAAAATTGGCAGCATCCATTAGGTCTTCATCCAATGTTAAGCTTCCTACATAATGAAGGTTGGCTTCCGTGATCACCGCACGGTGTATTTTCGATTTTAGTACTTCTATTTGCATAATGGCGGCAAAAATAGTCTGTTCAAATGGATATGCAGACTTAGATTATGTAAGAGGTATGTTATCAATTAATCGTACCCCCGACAAAAACGCGGCGGCCAATGCTACCAATGGTGTTTTCCCATCCCATACCTCAATAGGTTCCAAGGTTTGTGCATTTGCAATGCTGATGTAATCAACTTTTGTAAAGCCGGCTTTGAGAAGATCTTTTTGAACATCTTCACACAACTGTTGTACTACACCTGCTTTTAATTGCGTTTTGATGTGATTCAATCCTACATAGATAGCCATAGCTTTTTGTCTATCAGCTTCTGTAAGTCGCAAATTTCGACTGCTCATGGCAAGACCGCTTTTTTCGCGTTTAGTTGGCACAATGATTAAACGACAGGGGTATTGCCGGATCTGAATCAGCTGATCAATCACCATACATTGTTGATAGTCTTTCTGCCCTAAGAACAGCATGGTTGGCATTACGATTTCCAATAATCTATCTACCACCTGACAAACACCCTGAAAATGTCCGGGTCTGTATTTGCCTTCTAGGACCGTTTCTAAAGAACCCAGATTATAAGACTTAGGCAAATAGTTGTCTGGGTAGATTTCCTGAACATCCGGCAGGAATAAAATGTCACAAGTAGATTTTTCTAAGGCAAAGATATCTTGGTCAATGGTTTTAGGATAATGGAGATAGTCTTGCTGGTCATTGAACTGGGTGGGGTTTACAAAAATGCTGCAAACGACAAGACCGGTCCTTTCCCTAGCTTCTTTGATCAGTGAAAGGTGCCCCTCATGTAATGCCCCCATAGTGGGTACAAACCCAATTGACAAGCCTTCTTCAGTCCTTTTAATTAAATATTTTTTTAATTCGTCTGCTTTTTTAAAAAGAATCATGGGGATCTGATTGAGGTCAATTCAGTGAACTCGTACTGTTCTGTTTATTTTATGTACCTTTGCCCACTCATTTTACGAGTCCCGCAAAAAAACGGCGCAAGGATGTCAACAAAGAAAAGAATTTTATTCATAGCCACAGAGATGTCTCCATACCTCGAGCTCACTGAGTTTGCTGAGGTGATCAATAAACTGGCTATCAAGAGTAATGACGGAGGTCTGGAAGTCAGATGTATCATGCCCCGCTTTGGTGTTATCAATGAAAGAAGACACCGCTTACATGAAGTGGTTAGGCTTTCCGGTATCAATGTATCGGTTGACAATGATGACTACCCGCTTCAGATCAAAGTAGCTTCTTTGCCCAACGCTCGTTTACAGGTTTATTTTCTGGAAAACGAAGATTTCTTCAAGCGTAAGCAGATCTTCCATGATGATGAAGAGAAGTGGTTTGATGACAATGCACTTCGTACCGTTTTCTTCTGTAAAGGTGCATTAGAAACTGTAAAGAAATTTGGCTGGCCACCTGATATCATTCATTGTAGCGGATGGATGACCGGATTGATCCCTGCCTATATCAAAACGGCTTATAAAAAAGAACCTGTTTTTGGTAATAGCAAAGTGATCTTTACGATCGGAGAAAATACTTTTAAAGATAAGTTAGGTGGTGATTTCCTAAAGCAGGCAGTCATCAATGCCAATGTTAAGGATAAAGATCTGGAACCTTTTAAAGAAGCTAATAATACCGCATTGTTCAGAGGTGGTGCCAGCTATGCTGACGCGATCACTTTTGGTGCAGAAAAAATTGATAAAAAACTCACGGAAGAATTCGCAAAAGTGAAAGGAAAGAAGATCGTTCCTTTCAAAGGATGGGATTCTGATTTAACAGAGTATTTAGAATTGTACAACGACCTTGCGGGTAAGTAATCAACAACTCATGCGTTTATTTTCGACACTGCGTAATACATTCATTTTCTGTATTATTTCTGGCTTTTTACTCGAGGGTTGTACCCGGATTACTTCTACAGAATTAGGAGGAGGATTGATTCCCCCGATAGATGGTGTTTTGACAAAAGACACTACCCTTGAAGTACTAACAGACACGTACGAAGAACTTGATTCTGTTCGCATTTATAGAGGTGATGTTCATGTTGTGGGAGCCATTACCAATGACCCCCTTTTTGGACGTACTTCTGCTTCTATGTTTTTTGAGGTAACACCTCCGGTTTATCCATTTACGGTGCCAGGTAATAAAGACAGTATCGTTGTAGATTCAGCAGTATTGATTTTAAGTTACAATGGGTTTTATGGAGATTCAACACAACCATTGCGCTTAACTGTTTCGGAGATATCACAAACTACACCACTGAAAAGAAACCGTAGTTATCCTGTTAATTATCCAAATGCTGATCCTATCAGTATCGCAGGACCTTTAGCGGCACCTGTTACAATCGATATACGCCGATTAGGGGATTCTGTGAAGAATAGATATGAGAATGCAAAAAACCAGATCAGGATCCGTTTGAGGAATGATGTAGCGCAGCGCTTTATCAAAACCTATGATTCTACCAATGCCTACAAGTCTGATTCTATTTTCAGAACATTCTTTGCCGGGTTTGCATTAACTGTAGACCAATCTGCTCCTGCCAATGCATTACTTAGGATCAACTTGGGAGATACGAATACCAAATTTGCACTTTATTATAACTCCAGTTCAACCGGAGCTACAAAAAGAGATACATCTGTTGCCTATTTCTCATTCAATACACTGAATAATGGGGATGCCAACTTTGTAACTCGCAATCGTACCGGAAGTCAAGTAGCCGGCTTCATCAACAATACCACTACACCTCGTTCTGATTCTATGGTGTATGTGCAAGCTTCTCCCGGCACTTTTGTAAGAATACGTGTACCGGGGCTAGCCTCTTTAAGCAACCGAATTATTCACCGTGCTGAATTGATTGCTGAACAAGTTCCTGATGACGCCAATTTGTTGACCATCGATCAACAAATGAGTCCGCCTCGTTACCTGTTATTGAGTGTTTATAAGCAGACCACTAACGCTAAGTATAATATACCAAATGATTATATCTTCTCTCAGGATGGACCTAATATTGGTGACTTTGGAGGAAGATTATCTTATAAAACCATACAAGGATACAATCGTGTGGCTTCCTATAATTTTAATTTAAGCAGATACGTTCAGGGGATTGTTTCAAGAGGAGATACTTCTCATTTATTGCAATTATCAGCTCCTGTAAACGATTCATTATTTTATACGAATCCCTATCCGCAGAACACAGCCCCAGCACTCTATTATCTTAATCCGAGTGTTGGAAATGATCCGGCGATGGGTAGAGTAAGATTAGGTGGTGGCACCCATACGCGTTTTAGAATGCGTTTGCGAATTGTATTTTCTCGTATTTAATCATTACTAGTTTTATATTTGCACCCATTAAAAATACTTTATGCCTTATTTATTTACTTCTGAAAGCGTATCTGAAGGACATCCTGATAAAGTAGCCGATCAGATATCTGATGCATTGATTGATAACTTTTTGGCTTTTGACCCACAATCAAAAGTGGCTTGTGAAACACTGGTGACTACCGGACAGGTGGTATTGGCAGGTGAAGTAAAATCAAAGGCATATTTGGATGTACAAGAAATTGCTCGTGGTGTGATCCGCAATATCGGATATACCAAGAGTGAATATATGTTCGAAGCCAACAGCTGTGGTATCCTGTCTGCTATTCATGAGCAGAGCGCTGATATCAATCAGGGTGTTGACAGAAAGAAGAAAGAAGAACAAGGAGCTGGTGACCAAGGAATGATGTTTGGTTATGCAACCAATGAAACAGATGATTACATGCCACTGGCACTGGATCTGGCACATAAAATTCTGATTGAATTAGCAGCATTAAGAAGAGAGAACAAGCAGATCAAATACTTGCGTCCTGATGCAAAAAGTCAGGTTACATTGGAGTATGATGACAACAATCGTCCGGTAAGAATTGATGCAATTGTGGTTTCTACTCAGCACGATGATTTTGATACTGAAGCTAAAATGTTAGCAAAGATCAAATCGGATATCATCAATATTTTGATTCCTCGTGTAAAAGCGAAGTACAATAAGTATGCGAAGTTGTTCAATAACGATATCAAATACCATATCAACCCAACCGGAAAGTTTGTGATCGGTGGTCCGCACGGTGATACCGGATTAACAGGTCGTAAGATCATCGTTGATACCTATGGCGGTAAAGGTGCACATGGTGGTGGCGCATTCAGTGGTAAAGATCCAAGTAAAGTAGACCGTTCTGCCGCATATGCTACCCGCCATATTGCGAAGAACTTGGTAGCTGCAGGTGTTGCAGACGAAGTGTTGGTACAGGTATCTTATGCAATTGGTGTTGCTCAACCTACCAGCATCAATGTGAATACTTATGGTACTGCGAAAGTGAATTTGACAGACGGACAAATCGCTAAGATCGTAGAAGGATTGTTTGATATGCGTCCATACTTCATCGAGCAACGATTGAAATTGCGCAGTCCGATCTACAGTGAAACAGCTGCATACGGTCATATGGGACGTAAGAGTGAAGTGGTAACCAAAACTTTCCAATCTCCCGGTGGAAAAGAAAAGAAAGTAAAAGTTGAACTGTTCACTTGGGAAAAACTCGATTATGTAACCAAAGTGAAAAAAGCTTTTGGTTTAAAATAACAGATGAAGTGTTTTGTAAAAAACCTCCGCAACCGCGGAGGTTTTTTATATTTAGGATATCTAAAACCATCCTATGAAAAAATCATCCCTTTACTTATTGTTGGCGGCGGTCTTTTCCATCATCATGATCATTGTTTTGCGCTTGCAAGGAAAAGCATTGCTGCAACCTTCAACACCCTCCGGAATATTAGCATTGGAGTTTGCTAACACACCTGAAAAACTAACTACAGTTTTAGCCGTATGGAACAAAGAATTAGTACGGAATAATATTCTCCTCGATTTTCTTTTTGTAATTGCATACACATGGTTTTTTGTTCTCGGTGTAGCCAGGAGTACTACTCAGTGGAGTAGTCGATTCATGCAACAATTTGGTGCTACAGGTATTCGTATGGCCTTTTTAGCAGGAATACTAGATGTTACCGAAAACATATTGATGCTGCAATCTATTAATGGACATTATTCGATCTCTTCTTTACAATTGACTTGGTACTGTGCTGCAATAAAATTCCTGATTGTGATCATCTTATTATTATTCATGATATTGACCACTGTTATTCGATTCATCAAAAGAAAATAAACGAATGGAAAAGAATCCTTGGACCATCATAGGTGATAAAAAGATCTATGAAAACAAATGGATAGCGCTGACAGAATATGCGGTCCTTAACCCATCAGGAGGAGAAGGTATTTATGGCAAGATCCATTTCAAAAATGTGGCAGTAGGCGTTGTAGCATTGGATGATGATGAACAATTATGGTTGGTTGGACAATTTCGTTTCACTTTAGATCAATACAGTTGGGAAATCCCAGAAGGCGGCGCTCCTATAGGTACCGATCCTATGGAAAGTGCGCAACGTGAATTAAAAGAAGAAACCGGCCTTATAGCAACAAATTGGAAGCATTTACAGACCATGCACCTATCCAACTCAGTATCGGATGAGTTGGCTATCATTTATCTGGCTACCGGTTTGAAAGAAGGGGAGGCTGAACCGGAGGAAACAGAAAAGCTACTTAGCAAGAAAGTATCATTAGAAGAAGCCTGGCAAATGGTCGAAAATGGTGTGATCACGGATTCTATCACCGTTGCTGCTATTACAAAAATTAAGCTGATGAAAGTTTTAGGTCAGCTTTAATAATACCTTTGCACATGCCTGTTAAAAAGAGTTCACTTATTATTGGTCGTCAGCCTTTGCTGGAAGCACTGGAAACGGGAAGACCGGTTGATAAGATTTTGCTTCAAAAAAATATTGCTGGTGAATCCATCGCTGAAATACGTCAGCATGCCCGAGAAAAAAATATTCCTATACAGTTGGTGCCACAAGAGAAGTTGCATGGAATGACCCGTGCTAATCATCAGGGTGTGATTGCTTTTGCTGCATTGGTTCAATACATGGACTTGCAACAAGTGATCGATCATGTGGTATCAAAAGGTGAACTGCCTTTGTTTGTGATGCTGGATGGTGTTACAGATGTAAGAAATATCGGCGCCATTGCCAGAAGTGCACTTTGTTGCGGTGCACAGGCACTAATCATTCCTGATAAGGGAGTGGGTGCCTTGAATGAAGAAGCCATGAAAAGCAGTGCAGGAGCTTTGGAACATATTCATGTGTGCAGGGTCAATAGTTTATTGAAAGCAGTAGATACATTGCACCTGAACGGAATTCAAGTATTCACCAGTGAAATGCGTGCTGATAAAAAAGTGTTTGAATTGGAATTCAAAGATCCTTGCTGTGTGATCATGGGTGATGAAGGTAAAGGGGTACAACCTTATCTTGCTAAAGCAGCTGACGCGTTCTTCACCATTCCAATGGCCACAAAATTCGATTCATTCAATGTGTCAGTAGCAACAGGTATTATTTTGTATGAGGCCATGAAACAAAGATTGCATTCATCTTAATTTATTGTTTGTATGTCTATTGACCATCCTATACAGTTGATTGAATGTCCTCGTGATGCCATGCAAGGATGGAATCATCACATCCCTACATCTGTGAAGGTTAAATACCTCAACGCTTTGCTGAGAGTAGGTTTTCATACCTTGGATTTTGGAAGTTTTGTTTCCCCCAAAGCCATACCACAAATGGCTGATACCAAAGAAGTGATCCCACAGTTGGAGTTGAATGGTCAAACAAAATTATTGGCCATTATTGCTAATCAGCGTGGCGCCGAAGAAGCAGTGGTATATGATGAAATCAGTTATCTGGGTTTTCCTTTTTCTCTTTCTCCCACTTTTCAGCAGCGAAACACCAATAGCAGTATGGAAGAAAGTATGGACAGGATCAAAAATATTCAAGAACTCTGTCTGAAAAATAATAAGGAACTGGTAGTATACCTGAGTATGGGATTTGGTAATCCATATGGAGATGTATACAATGATGATATTTTACTTCACTGGACAGATGTGATGGTCAATGAAGGGATTGGTATTATTTCTTTGGCTGATACAGTGGGATTGGCCAGTCCGGAACAAATTCGTTTTGCTTTGACCACACTGATCCCTCAATATCCTGAAACAGTCATCGGAGTACATTTACATTCAACAGCTTCCAACTGGGAGGCAAAACTAGCTGCAGCATATGAAGCAGGCTGTAAGCGTTTTGATGGAGCGATGAAAGGAATTGGAGGTTGCCCAATGGCACAAGATGATCTCGTGGGGAATATGGATACCGAAAAAATGATTCCCTTCTTTCAATCCAAAAATTTACTACAACAGTTAAATCAGGAAGCACTGCTGGAAAGTGCAGAACTGGCCACACAGGTCTTTCAATAAAAAATATGAAGTTTCATTACGAATTTGATATACCATCACCTGATCAACTGATTCATCATCAGCAAAATTTGATGTTGATAGGTTCTTGTTTTACTGAAAATATCGGCGAGAAGTTATCGAAGTATAAGTTTACAGTATTAGAAAATCCCAATGGTATTTTATTCAATCCTGTAAGTGTAAATGAAGCCATCACACAGTATATTGAACGAAGGGTTTTTTCTATAGATGATCTTTTCACACTCAACGAAAGTTGGCATAGCTGGAAACATCATAGTCGTTATTCAGGCATTACACCGGAAGATGCTTTACAAAAGATCAATCAATCAACAGAACAAGCGCATCAGTTTTTGAAGAATGCAGATCAGATCATCATCACATTGGGTTCTGCGTGGGTATACACTTTAACTGAAAAAGCAGCCAATGCAAAGAAAGGTGAGGTAGCTGCCAACAATCATAAAGCTCCTGCCGATTGGTTCGCTAAAAAATTATTGACCACAGAAGAAGTGTTGAGTATGTTGGATCATATGATCCATCGCTTGTTTCACTTCAATAAGAAACTACAGATCATTTTCACCATTAGTCCGGTAAGACATCTGCGCGAAGGTGTCATAGAAAACAATAAAAGCAAAGCCGTATTGATTCAGGCAGTACATCATTTGGTGGAGAAATTCGATCGACTCTATTATTTCCCTGCTTATGAATTAGTGATTGATGATCTGCGTGATTATCGCTTCTATGCGGAAGATCTTGTTCATCCGAACTATCATGCAACTCAATATGTTTGGGAAAAATTGGTGAATGCATGTATGTCGGAAGAGACAAAAGCGCTTTTGAAAGAAATTGAGCCTATCAGATTGGCAGCTCAACATAAACCATTCAATCCTTCTACACAACAACACCAGCAGTTCCTACGGACCTATCTTGGTAAAGCCAGGCAAATGGAAAAGCAATATCCATACATCAGTTGGAAAGAGGAGATTGCATATTTCGAATCTTGTTTGAACAAGTAAACGGTTTAATGAATTCTATCGCCTCTGAGTTCCATTTCCTGCATGATCTGTGATTCATAATCGAGCCATTCTTTCCAACGTTTCCGAACGATCTCTTTATCAATATACAATTCCGATAGTTCGATGAATAAAGTATAATGCCCAGCTTCACTTTCCATAAAACGTCGGTAAAAATTACGCAGGTATTCATCTTTCAACCCCTCACTCAATCTTTTGAAACGCTCACAGCTTCTGGCTTCTATCAAAGCCATGGTGAGTAACTGGTCTAGAAAGCGGCCTTCCTCACCACCGCCTTTTTGCTGAAACTCGATCAACTTGTTTACATAGAGATCTTTTCGTTGGGTCCCCAATTGTAAACCGCGTTTGTGCAATTCATGCAATACCAATCTAAAATGTCCCCATTCTTCTGTAACAATAGGAGAGAGCTGTTTTACCAATTCCACACGCTGAGAGTACCGCTGAATCAATGAGATGCAAGTGAGTGCCGCTTTCTGCTCACAATATGCATGATCGGTAAGAATGTCTTCCAGACTCATACTAGCCAGATCTACCCAACGTGGATCAGTAGGTAATTGTAGTCCAAGTATATTCTTTGTATGCTCAGATAATTCCATTCACTATCAATTTCAGCTGCAAAGTAAATACTTGCAGCGGTTAGATTTTCTTTTTGCCTTAGTTTTACTTTTATGTATCCTGATGATTTTCTCCGCCGGAAATTAGATGAGCGTGTGGCCAAACAATCACTCCGTAAGTTGCAGCAACCTACCGGAAACATTGATTTTTGTTCCAATGATTATCTAGGTATCTCCACCCATCACTTGTTGAAGGAGGGAACTATGCAATACTCTTCAGGCTCAACAGGGTCAAGGTTATTGGCTGGAAACTATCCATTGATCAATGAAACGGAGAAAAAAATTGCTGCATTTCATGAAGCTGAAACAGCATTGATCTTTAATTCAGGCTATGATGCCAATGTTGGATTACTCTCTTGTGTACCACAAAAAGGAGATACGATTTTATATGATTATCTATCTCATGCATCTATAAGAGACGGAATACGATTGTCTTTTGCACGTTCTTTTTCTTTCGCTCATAATGATCTGAATGATCTTGAATCAAAATTGAAACAGGCGACCGGCACCATTTTTATTGTCACTGAATCTGTTTTTAGCATGGATGGAGACACTTGTCCATTAGATGCATTGATCAGTTTGGCTCAAAAATATCAGGCACACCTGGTCATTGATGAAGCACATGCAACTGGTGTTGTAGGTGATCGTGGGGAAGGGTTGGTGCAACACCTCGGACATAGCTCAAAAATCTTTGCCCGCATTCATACCTTCGGAAAAGCCTGTGGTTGTCATGGTGCAGTGGTATTAGGGTCGGAACAATTAAGAACCTATTTGATCAATTTTGCGAGAAGTCTGATGTATTCAACTTCGTTGCCAGAACATGCCATTGCCATGATCAGCAAGTCCTATGATGTATTTCCAACCATGAAGCAGGAGCGCCGGCATTTGGAAGATTTGATCCGTTATTTTCAGTCTTCATCACTTCGATATGAAAAATTGATTTCACAAACACCCATACAAGGTGTAGTCGTTCCCGGAAATACTGAAGTGAAAGCATTGGCAGAACAATTACAAGCACATCAATTTGATATTCGACCAATATTGTACCCTACTGTTCCGGAAGGGAAGGAGCGTTTAAGAATTGTGTTACACTCCTTCAATACAATTGATCAGGTACAAGCTTTGATCAAACATTTAAGTTGATCACTTGAATGGATTCGCCCATTTTTTATCCGTATATAAATTCGATCCGGTCAAGGTTCTTAAAAACGCCATGACTGCATTCACTTCTGCTGCTGTTAAGTTCAATTGTTGACCATTACCATTGGGTCTTAATCTTGGATCCAATCTATTGTTGCCGGGTGCGATATTGATGTTGCCATAGTGGCCGATCACAGCCTGCAGACTGTTGATAGAAGCCGTGTGCATCATATTTCCATTCAGTGATCCTGATGGATTTACCAGATCTCTGAGTGATGGAGCCCTAGTATTGTTAACGTCTATTCCCGTTGCATTGAGTCTTCCAATGATACCATTGTTGCCACTATTGGGATCAATATCAAATTCAGGAGCTCTATGACAACCACCACATCCCAATCCACCCGTTGTTCTGATACCATTTTGATCAAAAACAGGTGGTGCAAGAAATAAATTCTTACCCTGATTTTCTTGAGCAGTAAAATTGGGAAAGTTTTGATTATCGTTATTCACCTGTGCTCGTCCCACATCATATTTTGAATCGAATGATTGAATGCTACGGATAAATTGTGCTAAACATTCCTGTAATTTTTGTTCGGTGATGGTAGTGTTCCCATAAGCGAACTGAAAAAGATCCTGATAATAATTAATGCCCTGTAGTTTCGTCAGCAATGCCCCAATGGCAGGTCTACCATTCTGTCCGCTAAAACCCATTTCAGTATGATCCTGTATCGGTTGAGTGGTCTGTAACTCTAGGGTACCTGCTCTTTCATCCCAGAAAAATTTTGCTTCAGCAGAAAAGCGGGCATTGACCAGACGCATAGAATGTCTTCCTGTAAGACCACCGCTAACACCTCTACTGGCAATAGCTGTATCACTGAAAGCAAATTGTTGCTGATGGCAAGAAGCGCAGGAGATCGTATTATCAACACTTAAATTCTTATCATAAAACAACACACGCCCTAAAGTTGCTTTAGCATTGGTAATAGGATTTCCTACAGTATTATCCTTCGTAACATAGGTAGGTGCTCCCTGATTGGAATAGTTATCGAGCTGACTCAAATTAATATTGGAACCAAATGCATTGGTGACAGATTCATATGTCGGAGCAGCTGTGTCCTTGCTTTTACAGAATTGTAGTAAGGTTATCGATACGATAAACATACCGGTAATGAGGGCTTTTTTCATGTCAGGGCTTTTGGGTAAGACCAAATTAGTTGAAGCAGGTTTAATAATGGAAATGGATTTAAAGCCTTTTTTCTAACCCTATCTATAGTTGTTGAAACAACTATATACTAAAATCCCTTAAATTCATCATTCAAATTGATGCTATGCGAATTGTCCCCATGCTGGTTTCGGCTATCTGTACGGCCGGACTTGTGATAACTCTCAATACGCAACTGCCGGTAGGTGGTAGTAAAACTCCACGGTTGGGATATTTTCTTTCTCCGCAACAAGGGTTCTGGCAAAATGCAGAATCTTCAAATGTGTCTCATGGTGGAGAGATCACACTGACAGGAATTAAGTCTAAAGTGGAGGTCTTCATGGATGAAAGATTAGTACCTCACATTTATGCTGAAAATGATGCAGACGCTTATTATGCTCAGGGTTATCTCCATGCAAAGTACCGCTTATGGCAGATGGAATTCCAAACCCATGTAGCAGCAGGAAGACTAAGTGAGATCGTTGGTCCCGATAGAATTGATACCGATAAGTATTTCAGAAGATTGGGAATGGTGTACGCAGCTGAAAAGACCTTACGTGAAGCTTCGAAAAATAAAGACATCAAAGCAGCCATGGAGGCGTATGCGAATGGAGTGAATGATTATATCCAATCACTGGAACCACATGAACTTCCATTCGAGTATAAGTTATTAGATTATAAACCTGAGGAGTGGACACCATTTAAAACCTATCTGTTTTTAATGTTCATGTCTTATGATCTTACAGGTAGAGGAATCTCCAGTGATCTACAAATGACCAATGCTAAAAACTATTTTGGCTATGAAGACTTTGATCAGTTATTCACGAATGTTCAAGATTCATTAGATCCAATTATTCCTAAAGGCACAGTATATCCATCTCCTGCAGTACCTGTAACTGCACCTGCAGATGTTGATTCAGTTTATTTAGGTAAAACAAATACTTTCAATACGGCTACCTCACCTGTTGTGCCGGATAAAAATAATGGAAGTAATAACTGGGCTGTCTCAGGTAGTAAAACCAAAAGTGGAAGACCGATCCTTGCAAATGATCCGCATCTTGGATTGAACCTTCCTTCGCTTTGGTATGAAGTGCAGATCACTACACCTACACATAGCACTTATGGTGCAAGCTTTCCGGGTTCACCCGCTGTGATCATTGGATTCAACGATAGCATTGCCTGGGGTGTTACCAATGCGGGAAGAGATGTGATCGATTTTTATGACATGAAATTCAAAGACAGTACCCTTGAACAATATTGGTACAACGGACTTTGGAATCGTGCAGATATCAAAGAAGAAGTGATCAAGGTAAAAGGACAACCTGATGTCATAGACCGTGTTGCATACACAGCGTTGGGCCCGGTGATGTATGATGGTTCGTATAAAAATGATAATACAGCAGGGAAGTATTTAGCTGTAAAATGGACAGCGCATGATGGAGGACAAGGGTTACAAACATTTTATGAGTTGAATCGAGCTAAAAATTTTGATGATTATTTAGCAGCGATCAATAAATGGACATGTCCCGGACAAAACTTTGCTTTTATTTCTAAAACAGGAGATATTGCCATCAAACAACAAGGCGCTTTTGTAGCTAGATGGAATAGGCAAGGTGATTTTATTATGCCGGGTGAAGATACCAGATACATGTGGCAGGGGATTATTCCCAATGAAGAGAATCCCATGCAAAAAAATCCGGAACGAGGATTCATTAGTAGTGCCAATCAAAGATCAACGGATGATACCTATCCTTATTATTTAGGAGCTGCTGCTGATTTCCCATTGTATCGGGGTATCATCATCAATAAACGACTGGCTGCTATGAGTAATATCACAGCAGAAGACATGCAGCGTTTACAAACAGATAACTATAATGTTTTTGCTGAAATGGCAAGACCCGCATTGATGAAGTTTGTGAATGAAGCTGCTTTGGATGCAGACGGTAAGAAATACCTTTCCATACTCAAAGAATGGAACTTGCGGAATGATGTGGGTGAAAAAGGAGCTACTGTCTTTAGGGCTATATGGGATAGTCTTGAAACAACTGTTTGGAAAGATGAATTTGAAAAATCAAAGTTGGCATTGCCATGGCCAGATGAACCGGTCTTATTAGAAGTGATGTTACGTGATAGTGTTTACTATTTCGCCGACAATGCCAATACCCCTGATAAAACGGAAACATTGTACGATGCAGTAATGACTGCCATCCAAAAGGCAAGTGTCAAATGCAAAGAGCTGGAAAAAAAGAATGAATTGGAATGGGGTAAATTTAAAGATACACGTGTGAGCCATTTGTTGAAGATCGATCCATTGAGCAGATTGCATTTGCCAATTGGAGGAGGTGTACATATCATCAATGCTACTACAAAAGTACATGGACCAAGTTGGAGAATGATTGTACATATGACTGATGAGATAGAAGCATATGGTGTATATCCCGGCGGACAAAGTGGTAATCCGGGTAGTAAGTACTATGATAGTTTTGTAGATAGTTGGGCTGCAGGAAAATATTATCGCATTTTATTCCTGAAAAAAGCTGCTGCTGAAAAAAGTAAGCAGATCAAATGGCGAATCACTTTCAACAATTAAACCTGAAGAAATGAAATTTTTATCTGCTGTAATATTAACTGCATTATTGGCATTTGCCGCAGGATTGTATGGGATCTTACCTTGGTGGAGTTTTGCTATTACTTCGTTGGTTGTGGCAGTTACAGTTCATCAAAAAGCAGGGCGAGCTTTCCTGTCTGGCTTTACCGGATTGTTTTTACTTTGGTCAATATTGGCTTTTTTGAAGGATAGTGCCAATGATCATTTATTGGCAAGCAAAGTAGCGCAAATTCTTCCTCTGGGCGGTTCTTATATCGTTCTGATACTCGTTACAGGTATTATTGGCGGATTGGTTGCCGGTCTGGCTGCATTGACCGGTAGTTATATTCGTCAAACTTCCAAGTGATGGCCATTACTTGACTTCTTAATCATTAATGTTTCGTTAAAGCCCCTTATTTGGGGCTTTTTGTAATGAACTCGGGGTAAGTGCTACTTACTTTCGTTAGAACTTATCCTGTATGAAAATAATTTTATCCGCATTTTTTCTTGTTATAGCATTCGTTAGGGGGGAATCACAGACAGTGAGTGGCACCATCACCGATCTGAACAAAGAAGTATTACCGTTTTCCTCTGTTTTAGTGAAAGGTACCACGCAAGGTGTTTCTGCAAATAGTAAAGGCTATTATAATCTTCCATTAAATCCCGGGAACTACACATTGGTTTGCCAGTATATAGGGTATAAGGCAGTAGAGAAAAAGATCGTGATAGAAAAAGGAGTCAATCAGGTCATTGATTTCCAATTAGAGCCGCAACAGTATAATTTGCAAGAGGTCATGGTGAATTCAGGTGGAGAAGATCCTGCCTATGCTATTATCAGAAAAGCCATTGAAAAAAGACCATACCATCTCAAAGAGATCAAAAAATTTACTGCGGATGTTTACTTGAAAGGACAATTACAATTACGTGATTATCCCAAAAGATTTTTTGGTCAGAAAGTAGATTTTGAAGACGGTGATACCAGCAAAAGAAAAATGCTTTTTCTTTCAGAAACTATTGCCAAATATTCTGTAGAAGAGCCTAAGAATGAAAAGATTGAAGTGATCTCTACAAAAGTAAGCGGTAGAAGTGATGCGTTTGGTTTTAGCAGTCCACAAATCATTTCATTTTATAACAATAACATACAAACAGGAGAGAACCTGAATCCCCGAGGATTTATTTCTCCCATCGCCACCAATGCAATCAGTTTTTATCGATATAAATTCGAAGGGACTTTTTATGAAAATGGAGTAGAGATCAGTAGGATCAAAGTCATACCTCGAAGAAAATATGAACCATTATTCCAAGGGTATATTAATATCATCGAAAATGAATGGCGTATTCATAGCTTGAGATTGAATCTGGTCAGAGAGCAGCAAATGCAGTTGTTGGATACACTTACCATAGAACAGTTGTATGTACCGGCAGGAAAGCAATGGGTCATTAAAAATCAAGTAATTTATCCGTCCGGTAAATTATTCGGGTTTGATTTCTTTGGAAGTTTTGTTCAGGTATATGATGGATTCGATTTGAATCCGGTATTCACCAAAAAATATTTTGATAATACCTTGATCAAGATATATGACAGTGCTAACAAAAAATCAATAGCTTATTGGGATAGTATCAGACCACTTCCTTTATTGACCGAAGAAGCTTTAGATTATAAAAAGAAAGATAGTCTCGAACAAGTACGTAAAGATCCCAAGTACATGGACTCTGTGGATCGAAAAAGAAATAAGTTTTCACTGAGTGGATTGTTGCTGACGGGGCAGTCTATCAGTAAGCAAAAGAAAAAAGTCTTTGTAAGTTTTGATCCATTGATCAATACCCTAAATTATAATACAGTGGAAGGAGGGGTGCTTCACTTTTCACCCACATGGAGCAAAGGGTATGAGGGTAGAAAGTCATTACAGATCACACCTTATTTCCGTTATGGTTTTGCCAATAAACATTTTAATAGTCATGTAACGGCGAGATATAATTTCGGAAAAAAATATTTCAATAATATCAGTTTTGCAGCGGGTAGGAGAGTATTCCAATACAATAATGCACAACCGATCACATCAAGGATCAACACCTATACAACATTGTTGTATGAAAACAATCACATGAAAATTTATGAAGCGAACTTTTTCAGGATCGCTCATTCATCGGGGATTGGCAATGGTTTGACGGCAGGATGGAGTTTTCAATTTCAAGACAGATTTGGACTCAACAATCTGCCTGATCCTGTGAGTTGGAAAAATATTGCTAATAGAACTTTTACACCCAACTATCCAATTGATATCACCAATGCGGTGATGCCAAGAAATCAGGCCGCCCTACTTACTGCTTCATTAAACTGGCGACCAGGAGGAAAATACATTGAATTACCTGATCGTAAAATCGGTATAGGATCGGATTATCCGAACTTTAATCTTTCCATTACACAAGGTATTAAAGGATTATTGGGTAGTGATGCAGATTTTACCAAATGGCGCTTGACTGTTACGGATGATCTGGATATGAAATTAGGTGGTGAATTCAGTTATCGTGTAGCAGTCGGTGGTTTTTTGAGTGCTAAACAAGTTTTCATACCGGATTATCAGCATATCTTAGGTAATCAAACGGTATTAGCTAATGATCCATTATCAGGATTTCAATTAGCACCTTATTACCGATACAGTAATGCTTCTAAGTTGTTTGCCACAGCACATGTTGAATACCATTTAAATGGTTTGTTGACCAATAAAATACCGGGATTCAAAAGATTGAATTGGTTTCTAGTAACTGGTGCTAATCTTTTGCACACACAGAAAGGAAAAAATTATTACGAAGCATTCGTAGGTCTAGAGAATATACTCAAGATCATGCGTGTCGATTTTGTGAAAGGTTTTGAAACCAATGGTCCGTCACCCACCGGTATCCGAATCACTGTGCCATTCTTTCTTGAAAGCAGGAATGACGATTGATCAATAAATGTTTGAAAGGATGATAGGAAGTTTTATCTTCCATACTCATCCTTAACAAACATCAACATGAAAAATGGATACTATTTTTTACTGTCGGCACTTGTATGGGTACTTGGTTGTAAACAAGAAAAGAAAACCGATACGGCTATTTTGTTTACGCCCTTATCAGACAGTGCACAGGCCATCTCTTTAATGGGAGATACTTTGTATCCCAATTCGCCTTATGAGAATGTTTTAGTAAAGTTTGATAGCGCCCGTGTTGCGTATGAAGCATCTCCCAATGATGCTGATAAACTCATTTGGTATGGCCGCTGGGCAGGATATAAAGGCGATTTTAGAAAAGCTATTGAGATTTTTACAGTCGGCGCTACGATGTTTCCTGATGATGCAAGAATGTATCGTCATCGCGGGCATCGGTATATCTCTATCCGGGAATTCGATCGTGCTATAGCAGATCTTGAAAAAGCTGCGATACTCATTCAAGGAAAAAAAGACGAAGTAGAACCGGATGGACAACCCAATGCATTGAATATTCCCATCAGTTCATTGCATTCTAATATCTGGTATCATTTAGGTTTGGCCTATTACCTGAAAAATGATCTGTCAAAAGCATTGCCCGTATACGAGCGAGCTGTGAAAGAATCGGAGAATGATGATAAACTGGTATCAACCACCCATTGGTTATACATGGTCTATCGAATGACGGGTAATGATTCCGCAGCACAACGCATCCTCACTCCAATACAGAAAGAGATGAAGATTATTGAAAATAATGCTTATCAGAAGTTATGCTTGTTATACAAAGGGCTGCTTCCTGTGGATTCTGTCTTGATGGTAAACGGTAGTGTCACAAGTAATGATGCAGTAACTTATGGGGTAGCCAACTGGTATCGATACAATGGTGAAACAGAAAAAGCAAAGACCTACTACGAACAAATATTGAAAGGAAAAGTATGGGCATCTTTTGGTTACATTGCAGCTGAGGCTGATTATGTTAGGTACTATAGAAAGTAAAGGCAAATAGGTCATAGCAAATAGGTTATAGTTAATAGGTTATAGCAAATTGATGATAGCAAATTCTAGTGTTGGTGAACACACACACATGCAAGCGCAATAAAAATAATAACAGTTGGGTTGGTCTTATTAACTATCACCTATCACCTATCACCTATCACCTATCACCTATCAACTATCACCTATCAACTATAACCTATATCCCAAAATCATCTTATCTTCGCACCGATTTTGACCACCCTGCAAGTGGTTCCATTGTTCATGGATTCTGTCTCGCCTCAGGCGAGACGGGGCTGAAATTTGAAAATTATGCCTGTTTTACACAACCGTGTGTCCAACGAAGAGTTGAAACAACGTTTGATGGAAGAAACTTTCCATCGCATTACCATTAGTTTTTACGAGTATTTTCCTATTAAAAATCCCCAAGAGTTTAGAGATTATTTGTACAAGCAATTGAACGCCTTACAGGTCTTCGGTCGAATTTATGTGGCTAAAGAAGGCATCAATGCACAGATCAGTGTACCTGAACATCATATGGATTCATTTAGAAGTTTTTTGTACAGCATTGAACCACTGAATGGACTTCGTCTGAATATTGCTGTTGACGATGATGGAAAAAGTTTTTGGGTATTAAAGATCAAAGTACGGGATAAGATCGTAGCGGATGGTATTGAAGACCCTTCATTCAGCATGGAGAGAAAAGGGCGTTATGTGAATGCAGCGCAAATGAATGAATTGCTGAATCAGCCCGATACAATCGTGATTGATATGCGAAACCATTACGAATATGAAGTGGGGCACTTTGTGAATGCACAAGAAGTGCCATCAGATACCTTTCGTGATCAATTACCCATGGCTGTTGATATGATGAAAGGGAATGAGGATAAGAATATCATCATGTACTGCACAGGTGGTATTCGATGTGAAAAAGCAAGTGCGTATATGTTGCATAAAGGGTTTAAGAATGTATTTCACTTAGAGGGAGGCATCATCAATTATGCAAGACAGGCAAAGGAATCCGGATTGGAAAGTAAATTCATTGGAAAGAATTTCGTTTTTGATAATCGTTTAGGAGAACGTATCACCGAAGATGTAATTGCTAAATGTCATCAATGTGGTAAACCTGCAGACACGCATACGAACTGTAAAAACAATGGTTGCCATCTTTTATTTATACAATGTGAAGCATGTGCTTCAACCTATGAAGGTTGTTGTAGTCAGGAGTGCAAAGACACCATTCACATGCCTGTTGAACGCCAAAAAGAATTAAGAAAAGGCATCGAAAATGGACAAAACATTTTCAACAAAAGCAGGGTGAGGCTAAGACCGAGACTAGGAGAGTAGTGAATAGTGAATTGTGAATTGTCAATTATACATTCACAATTGACAATTCACAATTCACGACTTATATCGCCCCAATTCTTTCCAACGACGCAGTTACTAGTCTTACGATTTCATCGTCGGAGGGTTGTTGCGGGATGAAATTTTTGCCCGTTACTTTTTCATAGAGCTCAATATATCTTTTGCTGATCGTATCGATCCATTCATCAGACATTTCAGGAACAGATTGTCCTTCTTTACCCATGAAATTATTGGCGATCAACCATTCCCTTACAAACTCTTTACTCAGTTGTTTTTGTTTTTCGCCGCTGGCTTGTCTGGCTTCAAATCCATCAGCATAAAAGTAGCGTGAAGAATCGGGTGTATGTACTTCATCCATCAGATAGATGGTATCATCAATTTTGCCAAATTCATATTTGGTATCCGCCAATATCAATCCTTGTTTGGCTGCAATTTCTTTGCCTCTTGCAAACAACTGTAATGCATATGTTTCAAGAATCTCCCAATCTTTTGCACTCACTAATCCCTGACGAATGATCTCTTCTTTTGAAATATCCTCGTCATGGCCTTCAGCTGCTTTAGTAGAGGGAGTGATAATGGGAGATGGAAAGAAATCATTCTCTTTCAATCCATCAGGCATTGTAACGCCACAGAGGGTTCTTTGTCCGGAATGATAGGTTCGCCATGCATGTCCAACAACATTTCCTCTTACTACCATTTCAATTTTAAAAGGGATACATTTTTTGCCGATCGAAACGTTGGGTGCGGGAGCATCTACCAGCCAATTCGGACAAATATCCTTTGTCGCTTCAAGCATAAATGCAGCGATCTGATTTAAAACTTGGCCTTTATAAGGAATGGGGCGGGGTAATATTACATCAAAAGCTGATATGCGGTTACTGGCCACCATTACGAGCCAATCTTCGCCAATGGTGTATACGTCCCTTACTTTTCCATGATAAATATTCGTCAAATGAGGTAGCTGGAGATAATTCATACCACGAAAATAAATGGTGATTGGAATATTAGCTTGTTAAACACTTCGTTTTTCTTAACAACCAATTGATTTTGTGGACAAATTAAATTTTCTGAAGAAACTAACAATTGCTATTTTGCTGTTAATAAATAACTAAATCTTGCCATCATGAGAAGATTCTACAGTCAATGTTTGTCTGTGGCTTTCGCTACTGCCATTACGATTCCTGTCGTGGCGCAACAGACAACTACCGTTTCAGGTAGTGTTAAAAATGCAAGTTCCAAAGAAGCTTTATCGGCTGTTTCAGTAACGATCAAAGGAGCTTCAACGGGTACTTTTACAGATGACAAAGGCAATTTCAAATTTACAACAGTGCAAAAACCCCCATTTACACTTATCATATCATCCGTAGGTTACGGAACTAAAGAAGTGACGGTAAAGGGGGACAATGAGGTTGTATCAGTAGACCTGAGTCCTAGTTTTACTTTAGGTGATGAAGTAGTAGTTTCAGCATCAAGAGTTGCTGAAAGAATTCTTGAGTCGCCGGTTTCTATTGAAAGAATTAATACTGCGGCTATCAGAAATACACCTGCGCCCAACTATTATGACATGTTAACCAATTTGAAGGGTGTAGACATTGTTGCTGCTAGTCTTACCTTCAAGAGTGTGGGTACACGCGGATTCAACAGCAGTGGTAACACTCGTTTGAATCAGTTGGTAGATGGAATGGATAACCAAGCACCCGGCTTAAACTTTTCAGTAGGTAATGTGATCGGTTTGAGCGAACTCGATGTAGATAATATCGAATTACTACCGGGTGCATCATCTGCATTGTATGGTCCGGGTGGTATGAATGGTACTGTACTGATCAATAGTAAAAACCCTTTCAAATATCAAGGATTGAGTTTCCAGATCAAGCAAGGATTCAACCATATTGATCGTAGTCAACGTAACACTTCACCTTATTATGACTGGAGTTTGCGTTGGGCTAAAAAAGTGACTGATAAGTTTGCATTCAAAATCAACGCTCAGTTCATTCAGGCACAAGACTGGTTGGCCAATCAGACTGATAACTACGCACGTATCGGAGGAACTCCCAATGGAATTAAAATTCCGGGATGGAGAGAAAGTGATCCTAACTATGATGGTGTGAATGTGTATGGTGATGAAACCACACAAAGCCTTCGCAACATTGCTTCTGCAGTGATTGCTGCAACCGGACTTCCTGCTGCTAATATTACAGCATTCAATAACTTCCTAGCGGCTAATCCAGGCGCTAATCTGTCGGCATTCAATGCATTCCTTACCGGTGCAGGTGCGGGTGCACTTGTGACTGCAGGGGTTTCTCCCATTATTTATGGTGCAGCACCGAGCAGAAACCTATTTGGCAATCAGGCGGTTAGTAGAACTGGTTACAATGAGAAAGATGTAGTAGATCCTACTACTGTGAATATGAAAATGACCGGTGGTTTGTTTTATAAATTGACAGATAAGATTGAAGCATCTTTCAATGCTTATTTCGGTACCGGTAATACTGTTTATACAGGAAGTGATCGTTACTCTTTGAAAGACCTACGTATCGCACAATTCAAGTGGGAATTGAAGCATAAGAACTGGTACGTACGTTACTATAGCACACATGAAAATGCCGGTAACTCTTTCAATGCAACTATCACTACCCGTTTATTCAATGAATCATGGAAGCCAAGCACTAGTTGGTATCCACAGTATATGGCTGCATATGTAAATGCATTACAATTAGGTGCTCCTAATTTAGCTGCACACAATGCTGCACGTGATTTTGCTGATCAAGGTCGCCCAACTGGCTTTATTGGAAATACAGCTCGATTCCAATCCATCGCTAGAACTCCAATCTCCCAAGGGGGTGGTCTGTTTTTGGATCGTTCAAGACTGAAGGTTTTCGACGGACAATATAATCTTACAGAAGATCTGGGTCTTGGTAGAACCAATACCGATTGGTTAATTGGTGTAAGTGCTAAACAATATGTGTTGAATTCAGAAGGTACTTTATTTGCAGATACTGCAGGTAACATTAATATCAATGAATTAGGTGCATATACACAAATTTCTCAGCGTTTACTAAATGATGTGTTGAAGATCACTGTTTCTGGTAGATACGATAAGAATACCAACTTTAAAGGACGTTTTACTCCTAGAGCATCAGCAGTTGTGAAGCTTGCTAAAGATCACAATGTGCGTTTCTCTTATCAAACAGCTTATCGTTTCCCAACCACTCAAAACCAGTGGATCAACTTAACAGTAGGAGGTGGAACACGCTTGATCGGTGGATTACCCGCATTACGTCAATTCTATAACTTCAGTTCAAACCCTGTTTATACACTTCCAAGCGTTCAGGCATTTGGAGCAAGTGTGTTAGCCGGTGCACCTAATCCGGGACTTCTACAACAACAAACTTTTGGAGAGTTCAAACCTGAATCTATGACTTCATTTGAAGTTGGGTATAAAGGCTTGATCGCTCAAAAATTATTGATCGACGTATACGGTTATTGGGGACAGTATAGAGATTTCTTAAGTGGTGTGATCGCTCTTCAATCAAGAAATGCACCCAATCCGATTAATCTGTTGAATGAAAATACACGTATTGCTTATAGCATTTCTGTAAATGCTCCGGGTCAAGTGAAGACATCAGGATGGGGTATCTCTGCAGATTATCTCTTACCAAAGAATTTCACATTTAGCGGTAACCTCTATCATGATCAGATCGGAGATGTGCCTGCAGGATTCGTTTCTTACTTCAACACTCCAAAATACCGTATGAACCTTGCCTTGAACAATACAGGTTTTGGTAAGGACAAGCGTTATGGTTTCAGTGTTGTTTACAGATGGCAGAACTCTTTCTTCTATGAGGGAACATTTGGATCTGGAATGGTGGATACTTACAGAACTGTAGATGCCATGATCAGCTATAAGTTGCCTGCAACTAAATCACTGATCAAAGTGGGTGGTAGCAATATCTTTAACCAGTACTATCGTACCGGTTGGGGTAATCCTGCTATCGGAGCATTGTACTATGTTAGCTATGGCTGGAATGTATTCTAAGCCACAGTAATTAATAATATTGAATTTTGAATCAAGAGTGAGAAAGTGAAAGCTTTCTCACTCTTTTTTTGGGCTATATGCCTCATTTTATCCCCCCAGTTTCTTGTTACTGGTGCCTTCTTTCTTCATTTTGGTTTCTTTTTTCTGATTCCTTAGAATCTGCTATTTTTGCTCCTCATTTAACAAACAGACAATATGCGTTCAATTGCTTTCAGAGAGGCTTTAAGAGAGGCCATGAATGAGGAAATGAGAAGAGATGAAAGGGTATTTCTGATGGGTGAAGAAGTAGCTGAATACAATGGAGCTTACAAAGTGAGTCAGGGTATGCTGGCCGAGTTTGGTCCCAAAAGAGTGATCGATACTCCTATCGCTGAACTTGGTTTTGCTGCTGTAGCAGTTGGAGCTGCACAAAACGGTCTCCGCCCTATAGTTGAATTCATGACCTGGAACTTTGCAGTTTTGGCAATGGACCAGATCCTCAATACCGCTTCTAAAATGTTGGCGATGAGTGGTGGCCAAATTGGTTGTCCTATCGTATTCCGCGGACCCAACGGAAGTGCCGGTCAATTAGGAGCCCAACACTCAACTGCTTTTGAAAGTTACTATGCCAATATTCCTGGTATCAAAGTGGTATCACCTTCTAATGGATATGATGCGAAAGGTTTGCTGAAACAAGCCATTCGTTACGAAGAAGATCCGGTAATGTTCATGGAAAGTGAAGTGATGTATGGTGATAAGAGTGATGTTCCTGATGAAGAATACTATATCCCTCTAGGTAAAGCCGATGTAAAAAGAGCGGGTCGCGATGTAACGATCGTTTCTTTCAATAAGATGATGAAAGTGGCATTGGGAGCTGCAGCAGAACTTGAAAAAGAGGGTGTAAGTGCTGAAGTGATCGATCTGCGTACGATTCGTCCATTGGACTGGATGACTATCCTGGAAAGCGTGAAGAAAACCAATAGACTCGTGATCGTAGAAGAACAATGGCCATTTGCATCTGTATCTTCTGAGATCTCTTATAGAATCCAAAAAGAAGGATTTGATTATTTGGATGCTCCGATCCGTCGTATCACCAGCGCTGATGCTCCTATGCACTATGCGCCTAATCTTACATCTCTCGCTATTCCTGATGTAACACGTACTGTGAAGTTGGTGAAAGAAGTGATGTACATGAAAAAATAAAAATTGAATATCAATCATCTTATAAACCCAGAGCCTTTAAACTCTGGGTTTTGTTTGTAAGTATAAAAAGTAGATATGAATTGTGCTAAACTTTTATTACCGGCTTTAGGATCTGTAATAACAGTTGCGTTATCAGCACAAAATTTAAGAGATAGTTCGAAGACATTACAAGAAGTAGTCGTACAAGCTTTTCATGGAAAAGCAGATTGGAAACAAGTACCTGCATCTATTGCTATCCTTCAAAAAAACGAATTTCGAAATAGCCCCTTACCCAATTTTATTCCTGTTTTCAATACCGTTCCCGGTATTCGAATGGAAGAGCGTTCGCCGGGTAGTTATCGTCTTTCTATCAGGGGAAGTTTACTACGATCCCCTTTTGGTGTAAGAAACATTAAAGTGTATTGGAACGGATTGCCCTTAACTGATGGTGGTGGTAATACTTATCTCAACCTGATCGATATTGCACAAGTAACAGGTGCTGAAATATTAAAAGGTCCGGTAGCGGCTGCTTATGGAGCAGGAACAGGAGGCGCAGTACTGCTGAAAACAGATCCATCAGAAAATGGATCGGCAGGGCATCATTTTTCTGGCGGACTATCCGGCGGCTCCTTTGGATTGTTTCAGCAACAAGCAGGCTGGGAATACCAATCAGGTTCATTCAGCAGTACAGTTAAGCAAGTGCATCTACAGTCAGATGGTTATCGTCAGCAATCAAGGATGAGAAGAGATGGATTGAACTGGCATGCTACATGGCAAAAGAAAAAGCAAGTATGGCGAGTGTTGGCATTGTATACAGATTTGTTCTATCAAACCCCGGGTGGTATCAATGAAGCACAGTTTACCATGAATCCGCAACTGGCCAGACAACCTGCCGGTGCATTGCCGGGTGCTGTACAGCAACAAACCGCTATTTATAATAAAACAGGATATGCGGGCGTGCATCATCAATGGAAGATGAATGAAAAAAATAGCATTCGCTCATTTGTGATGGGGAGTTTAACAGCCTTTAAAAATCCTTTCATCACCAATTTTGAAGAACGCGCGGAAGACAATGCAGGAGCAGGAACACAATGGCAATACAAGTGGGGCAATAATGATCATCAGTGGCAATGGAATACAGGCATAGAATGGCAATACCAATTTGCAGCAATTGATAACTTCGGCAATCGCAGGGGTATGAAAGACACACTGCAATTCAGTGATCGGGTGCATGCTTCACAATGGTTCATGTTTACGCAACTCGAATATCGTTTTCATCAAAAATGGATGCTACAGGTCGGTGTTAGTTCTAATGAACAATTGTATCGTTATAAAAGATTGGGTGCTGTACCTGTAGATTATACCACCAAGACAATAAGGTCTGTTGTAACACCCCGCATAGCATTATCTTATCAATTTACACCTGTCATCACTTGGTATGCGCTTGCAGCCAAAGGATTTTCAGCGCCTACATTGGCAGAGTTTCGTCCATCAGACGGAAATTTTTATGGAGACCTGCATGCAGAGACAGGATGGAATTTTGAAATGGGATGGAAGGGATATCTTTTCAAAGATCAGTTACAATTTGATGTTTCATGGTATCGCTTTCGATTAAAAAATGCCATTGTCCGAAGAAATAGTGCAGGAGGAGCAGAATATTTTGTGAATGCGGGAAGTACCATTCAGCAAGGGTTTGAAGCAATGGTGAGGGCCAAACTTGTATCAGGGAAAACGAAAGGTGTTAAGAGCTTGTATTTTACTTCATCATTTAGTTATCAGCCGTATCGTTTTGAAAACTATCGTCAGGGAAATACAATATTTGATGGAAACCCGTTGACAGGAGTGCCACGTTATACGTGGGTTACAGGCTTACAGCTTGAAACGGTGGGCGGATGGTATTTGCATACAGCCATCAATGCCACTGCAGCGATTTCTTTGAATGATGCCAATGATGCACGTACAAAACCTTATCAATTATTACAAGGCAGAACCGGCTATCGCAGAAAAGGATTTGAACTGTTTCTGAGTATGGATAATGGATTGAATCAGTTGTATAGCTTAGGTAATGATATTAACGCAGTTGGAAGAAGGTATTACAATGCAGCAACCCCGAGAAATTTCACCTTCGGCATGAATTTTGGGCTACGCTAAAATCGATTGATTAACTTAGCAAAAATGTTTCTATGCCAACTATTCTGATCATAGATGATGAAAGAGCCATCCGCAATGTCTTAAAGGATATTCTTACCAACGAAGGTTTTAAAGTGGAAGAAGCTGCAGATGGAGAAGAAGGATTGAAGAAGTTTCAGGCAAGCTCTTTTGATGTGGTTTTATGCGATATCAAAATGCCCAAACTAGATGGAATTGAATTTCTTCAAAAAGTAATGGAATCGGGATCAGATACACCGGTGATCATCATCAGTGGACATGGAAACATTGAAACAGCGGTAGATGCTGTGAAAAAGGGTGCATTCGATTATATTTCCAAACCACCGGATCTCAATCGCTTACTCATCACCATTCGCAATGCGATGGATAAAACCACTTTGGTACAAGAAACGAAAGTACTCAAGCGTAAAGTATCCAAAGTACAAGAGATCATTGGTGAGAGTGAAGCTATTCTTCGAATCAAAGAAACCATCGATAAAGTAGCACCAACAGATGCGCGTGTATTGGTAACAGGCGGTAATGGGAGTGGTAAAGAATTGGTAGCAAGATGGCTGCATGAAAAAAGTAATCGAGCTTCAGGTCCATTGGTAGAAGTGAACTGTGCGGCTATTCCTGGTGAGTTGATCGAGAGTGAACTATTCGGACATGAAAAGGGGTCATTCACTTCAGCCATCAAACAACGCATCGGTAAATTTGAACAAGCCAGTGGCGGTACTTTGTTCTTGGATGAAATAGGCGACATGAGTTTAAGTGCGCAAGCCAAAGTGCTAAGAGCTTTACAAGAAGGAAAGATCACAAGGGTAGGAGGCGATAAAGAAATATCGGTAGATGTGCGTGTCGTAGCAGCCACCAATAAAGATCTTTTGAAAGAAGTAGAAGAAAAGAATTTCCGCTTAGATCTGTACCATCGTTTGGGTGTCATACTGATTCATGTCCCATCTCTCAATGAACGCAGAGATGATATACCGCTGCTCGTCGATAAGTTTCTGGATGATATTGCAGTTGAGTATGGACAAGCAAAAAAAGGCATCGATAAAAAAGCATTAGAAACCCTTAAAAGTCATGATTGGACAGGCAATATCCGCGAGCTGAGAAATGTGGTAGAAAGATTGGTGATCCTATCAGGAAAAGAAATCTCGGCAGCGGATGTGAATGCGTATGTGTGAATTGGGTAATCGGGAAATCAGGAAATCGGGTGATCGGGTTTCAAAAAAATTAGTAAGGAATACAATAAGCTCTATCACCGTTCGGTTTGTCTTATCACCCGATCACCCGATCACCCGATCACCCGATCACCCGATCACCCGATCACCCGATCACCCGATCACCCGATCACCCGATCACCCGATCACCTCTTCACAAACTCCAGCATCTCCGGCATAGACTTCAACAGTGTAACTCCCGGAATATTTTGGGTGACTTCCTTGGTAAGCGGTCCTGACATGATGATCTCTTGCTCGCTAAATTTTTGTTTGAGGTCTTTTAATAGGTCGTCGATTGCTTCTTCATAGAGATTCGTGATGGCATGAAAGAAGAGATACTTGGGCTTTTTGAGTGTTACATAAGTTTCCAGATCATTGAAAGGAACATCAACACCCATGTACACACACTTCTTACCACTTGCTTTCATCAGGTAATGATTCAGCAATAAAGGAATTTCATGTTGTTCTCCTTCCGGTGTAAAAAGGACATAAGTATCAGAACTGGGAGAGGGTTTTGTCTTCAAGGCGTCTAAAGCCGATATTATTTTTCTTTTGATGATATTACTGGCAAAATGTTCTTGAGCAGGTATAATATGATCTGTTAACCACAATAATCCAATTCTTTCCAGAAAACCATACATCACATCAATGATCGTCACCTCTAATCCGAATTGCTTGAGTGATTGTTCAAACAACCCTTCAAAACGATCTTCATCAAAATCAATGGAAGCTTCAATGAGACGATGAATATAGCCGTCTATATTTTGTTTCCCCAAAGGTTGCTCCATGGCCATGGACCGGATAGAAGAGGCAGGTAGTTGGGCGATCTTGGAGATCTTAACACCATTATGGTACAATTGAGAGATCCGTAGAATATGCTTTAGGTCTTCATTGTCGTAATAGCGGTGCTTACTTTCTTTTCTTTTTGGGATGAATAATTGGTATCGTTGCTCCCATATACGCAAGGTATGGGCTTTGATCCCGCTCAGATTCTCGATGTCTTTGATCGTAAAATGATTCATGGATAAGATTTGGAGGTCTGATATCGCTCAAGGCTTATAAAAATACGTCATTCAACAAGAAATCACCTGTTTTAGCAAAAGTTTTAATCTGTTTGCTTCAGTATCTGTCTGAAAAGGATATTTTTGTTTCTATCAAAAAATAAAATATGGGTTTAGCTCTATTCATTATTGGAATTATTGGCTGGCATGTAGGAATGTGGGGAATGTTCAAAAAAGCAGGTATTGAACCATGGAAAGCTTTGATTCCTTTTTATAATACCTGGCAGATCGTTGAGAAATGTCATATCCGGAAATATTGGTTCTGGTTACAATTGATTCCGATTGCCGGACAATTCATCACCATTTGGATCACCATCATCTTCGTGATGCATTTCAAACGTTTCAATCTCATTCATCATACCGCTACGGTCTTATTACCATTTATCTATTTCCCTTATCTGGGTTTTTCCAAAGATGAAAAATGGGTGGGCCCCGAAGCATTCAAATCTTACAAGAAGCCGGGCTCCAGAGAGTGGGTGGATGCAGGTGTATTTGCAGTAGTAGCTGCTACCATCATTCGCACTTTTGTATTTGAAGCATATGTGATTCCAACAGAAAGTATGGAGAAGACTTTATTGGTGAATGATTTTCTCTTCGTGAATAAAATGAGTTATGGAGCAAGGATACCTCAAACACCATTGTCATTTCCTTTCGTTCACAATACAATGCCTTTTTCACAGACCACACCTTCTTACCTGAAATGGATACAGATTCCATATAAAAGACTTCCTGCATTCACAGAGGTAAAAAGAAATGATGTAGTGGTATTCAATTTCCCTGCAGGTGATACCATTATCAACAGACCTGAATACGGAAGTAAAGTCACATACTACGATGTATTGAGATTTACATTTAAGGGCAATAGACAAGAATTATTTGCAAGTCCTGAGTACCCAATCATCGTTCATCCGATGGATAAAACGGATAACTATATCAAACGTTGTGTAGCTGTAGGTGGTGATGTATTACATATTCGCAACGGACAATTGTATGTCAATGGTGAACCGGCCATGGTACCCGGAGGTTCTCAAACTGAGCACATAGTTGTTACGAATAAGAAGTCTTATGACATTGATTTCTTGAAAGAAGAATTAGGAATTGATTTGGATGATACCAAAGGACAATTGGAAATGATGAGTGATAGTAGCTATAAATTCAATGTCACACCAGAAGAATTAGCGAAGCTGAGAAAGCTGCCGAACTTCGTATCCGATTCTCCATACACAGAGAACTACATCGGAATGACCTTTCCGTCAGATGAAGCCAATTACCCATGGAGTGTAGATAATTTTGGTCCATTACGTGTTCCTGCAAAAGGAGATACACTGTTATTGAGCCAACAAAATATCTCTTTGTATAGAAGATTGATTGCCACTTATGAGGGTAATACACTCGAAGAGAAAGATGGACAATTCATCATCAACGGAAAAAAGACTAACACTTACGTTACAAAATATAATTATTACTGGATGATGGGTGATAACCGTCATCGCAGTCAGGATAGTCGCTACTGGGGCTTTGTACCCGAAACACATATCGTAGGAAAAGCATCCTTGATCTGGTTCAGTTGGGATAAAGGTCCGAGATGGAAAAGATTGATGAAGAGCATCAAGTAAAAGTATCAAGGTACAAGAAACAAGAGACAAGAAAGAATGCAAGGCTCAAGATACAAGACGCAAGAAAAAGTATAAGGAGACAACGTATAGAGTGAATGAGTGGAATTGTCAAAACTTGATTCTTGTACTTTGAAGTCTTACTTGATCCTTGTTCCCTCATTCTTGTTTCTTTAACATATTTGTTTTTATTTTTTTTCGTAACTTCCATTACCGAAAGGGTCCTCATGGCGCAAGCTTTGAGGACTTTTTTGTCTAAATGAGTTTTTATGAATTATCAAGAGTACAAACTAGATTATGAAGTGTATGCTGATGCAAGTGCGTTGAAACAAGAAGATGCATCCTTGTTGAATCAGGCGAGAGAAGTAACAGGTCAGGCATATGCACCTTATTCGGCGTTTAAAGTAGGCGCCGTGGCAAAATTGGCGAATGGAGCTATAGTCATCGGTACTAATCAAGAGAATGCTAGTTTTCCTGTTGGCATTTGCGCAGAGAGGGTATTACTATCGGCGGCGGCAACTTTACATCCCGGTGTTGCCATTGAATCGATCGCCATCAGCTACGATAACACAAAAGGCAAAAGCAATCACCCCATCTCACCCTGTGGTATATGCAGACAAAGTTTACATGAATACGAGATACGAGTAAAAAATCCCATCAGACTCATTCTCGCCGGCTTAGAGGGAAAAGTATATGTAATACCCCAAGCAGGAAGTCTGTTGCCGTTGAGTTTTACAAGTGAGGATATGAAATAGCTTATAGTTGATAGCTTATGGTCCATGGTCCATAGTCCATGGAAGGAAAGGTTATGCTAGAATATTCTAAGTCAACTATCATCTCACCCCCCGATTTCCTGATTACCCGATAACCTATAACCTATAACCTATAACCTAGTACCTAGTACCCGATACCCAGCACCAACACCCCATCAAAACAAAGTCTGCACACCATGCGTGATCTTAAATTCATGTTGTAGCAGCCATTTCTTACGCCACATACCGCCTGAGTATCCGATGAGGGAACGATCGCTGCCAATAACGCGGTGACAGGGAACGATGATTGCAATATTGTTTCTACCGTTGGCGCTTGCGGCGGCTCTGATCACTTTAGGATCGCCCAAGCGTTTAGCCATATCCATATAGCTAATGGTTTTACCATAGGGTATTTCTGTTAGCTCACTCCAAACTCTTTTTTGGAATTCAGTGCCTTCTTGGTGAATAGGAACGGTGAATTGTTTTCTACTGCCATGAAAAAATTCAATGAGTTCTTCGGTACACTGATGCATGATCTCGCTGATACCGGGCTCACCATACGTTAGTTGATCCTGGTTATCTACAAAACTCAATTCACCAATGTATTGATCTGTTCCACCAATCTTGAGCAAGCCTACCGGACTTTCATAATAAGTATAATAGAGTTCACTCATAGAATGACGGTTTAGTAAATCAGAATCAATACTACAATATACAAATCCTTTTGTAATAGCGGTTTAACCGATCAATTGACCATTATCGACCTCACGTTCCGGTTGCAACAGAACTACTTGATTTTGCTGATCATAAACACCCAATACCAGACATTCACTGAAAAAATTGGCGATCTGCTTGGGAGGAAAATTCACCACTGCAACAATCTGTTTACCTATGAGCTCAGATGCGGAATAATGATGTGTGATCTGCGCAGAAGACTGTTTGATACCCAATGGACCAAAATCGATCTTTAGCTGATAAGCCGGCTTTTTGGCTTTTGGAAAATCAGTAACTTCAAGAATCGTTCCGCTACGTATTTCTATTTTTTCAAAATCAGCCCAACTGATCATACAAAACAATTTTTTCAAATCTAAAACATAATCACCATGAAACGACAAGCAACGGCTGTGTGGAATGGTTCAGGCAAAGAAGGCAATGGCCATTTAACCACACAAAGCACCATTTTGAACAAGACACAATATTCATTCAATTCCAGATTTGCAGAAGGGATAGGCACCAATCCCGAAGAACTAATGGCAGCAGCACATGCCGGATGTTTTACGATGAAGCTAAGTTTTGTATTAGGTGCTGCAGGCTTTACACCAGAGTCTCTTGAAACACAATGTACTATTACACTAGAGGATGGTGTTATCACTTCTTCGCACTTACATCTCACCGCCAAAGTACCGGGGATATCCGCAGAAAAATTCCAAGAGTGTGCAGCAGACGCTAAAGCCAATTGCCCTGTTAGTAAAGCATATAATATGGCGATTAGTTTGGAAGCGGTGCTGGGGTGAGGGTGTGGGGTATCGGGTGATCGGGTTATCAGGTAATCGGGGGGATAAAATATTTGTATGTACAATAAAACTTATCACTCTCCAGTTTCCCTGATAACCTGATAACCTGATAACCTGATAACCTGATAACCCGATCATTCCTCCAACAACCCCGCCAACTGCAACAATTCCGCATGCTTATAAGCGTTTACTGGGCTGTCAAAACATTTGGCTACTTCTTCGATGAGCTGCTGAATGAGTCGCTTGTGTGATTGCGGCTTAAAATAAGACGCAACAGGAGGTACTGATATTCTTTTGAAGTAACTCTCAATATCTGCATGAGAGAAAGCTTGTCCGGAAGTGGCGTCTACATAGAAATGAATTTTTTCTTGCGGATGTCCCGGATGCATGGTCGGATCAAAATCTGAATGGAAAAAAGCAATGATGCACTGCTTAGGAATATTAATGATTCGTGCATTGATATCTAACTGATCACAAAGAATCTGATAGATCAATCCATTGGAAAGGGTATTACCTTTTTTGCTTTCTAATACTTTATGTAAAAAGAATTCATCAGGTTTCTCATAGTTGATCTCTGAACCTTTCAGATTGCAGTAATTGTATAAAATACTGGAAAGAACATTGGCTTGTTCAAGTGGTGTGAGAAAACTATTTAACTCTAACCATATATTTCTTCTGATCTTTTCGATCTCTTCTAAAACAGGGCTGGTTTGTAAATCGGGATACTGAAATTTAGAGACCAGTAAAGCACCAAAAAGAAGATCATGATACGCACTGTTCTTCCATTCAGTAAAATCATTACACAGATCCGTGAAATGAAGTTTATGAATGATCATTTCAATTCTTTCCTGAACATCTTCACTGGGTGTAGTTTCCCATAAATGCTCCAGATTAGGGATAATGCCCTTACCATATTCAACGATTTTCTCAGAGATGGTAGAGTAGACCTCCTCATCCGGGTCGTCTATTAAGGTGAATAATGCGTGTATTTCCTTGGTTTCCTGCATAGCTGTGGTACTATTCCTATCCTTTATAATATCAAACTAAATTAAAATCCTTGTATTTGTCAATAACAAGTTATTCAGTACCTGTGGAAATATCGGTTTGCTGTAGAATAATATTGACAACAATTCATCGTTGAATGCCACAGTTTGGTAAAAAAGCGATTTTAACAGTGAAGTGTAAAAGAATTAGCGTTATTTTGTTGATTATCATTTTTTAGTATCTACATGTCACAGGTCACAACACCCAAATTTCCCTCGGTTAAACAATCGCTTCACACAGAATTAAAGAAAAGAGTTCAGCAGTATTTTGATGAAAGAGGTATACCGGCAACGGGTACTCCAAAACTTTTCACAAAAGCTATCATCATGGTGATCGCTTTTGTTCTTGTGTATTTACATCTCATTTTAATGACACCTGTTTGGTACCTCGCAGTACTCGAGTGTATCATATTGGGCGGACTCGTTGCCGCTATCGGATTCAATGTGATGCATGATGGTAGTCATGGTAGTTTCAGTACCAATAAATGGGTGAACCGTATCGCAGCATCTTCAATCAGCATGTTAGGAGCGAATCACTTTATGTGGAATATGAAACATAACATGATCCACCACAGCTTCACCAATGTAGATGGGGTAGATGATGATATTGAAGTAGGTATCCTCATGCGTATGGCGCCTACACAAAAACATTATAAAATGCACAAGTTTCAGCACGTGTATTTCTGGATACTATACATGTTATTGTATGTATTCTGGATCTTTTTTGCTGATTACAAAAAATATTTCTCACGTAAGATCGGTTCTGTTCCTTTGAAAAAAATGAGCTTGAATGATCATGTTGAGTTTTGGAGTGTGAAAGTGTATCACGCCATCGTGTTCATCGTCCTGCCAATTGCAACTGTAGGTTGGTTATATTGGATGGTCGGATTCATCATCATGAGCTTCTTCGCAGGTTTTGTGTTGAGTATTGTATTCCAATTAGCACATACAGTTGAGCATACTGAATTTCCGATTGCAGATATTGATACCAATAAACTGCCGGATGAATTTGCGGCCCACCAAATTAAAACTACAGCCAATTTCGCTACCAAGAATAAACTGGTAAGCTGGTTGGTAGGAGGATTGAATTTCCAGATCGAACATCATTTGTTCCCTAAAATATCACACGTACACTATCCCGCTATCAGTGAAATTGTTCGTAATGTTTGCAGAGAATACCAACTCCAATACATCGAATATCCCACTATGCGTAAAGCAGTGGTAGCACACGTAAGGTTTCTTCGTCAAATGGGGAGACCTTAGGATTATGGGTAATAGGTGATAGGTAATAGGTGATAGGTTTTAGTAGTGATTTCCTTTTCAGGATTAGACATAAAGAAAGAGAGGAGTACAATTAATCATGTACTCCTCTCTTTCTTTACCATAACCCATAACCTATTACCCATTACCTCTCACCATCCCCTCCACTACTTCTTCTTCGCCACTTTCTTCGGTGCCGCCTTCTTCGCCGCTTTCTTCACAGCTTTCTTGGCAAAGGCATTTGGTACCTGTGCTTCGATCATTTGTTTAATGGGTTCTAATTCAATGGTGGCAAGCTCTTCGGCAGTATACTTTTCTCCGTTGGCTTTTCTGCCCATCTTCAACATTTTTTTATTGAAACGGATGAATGGACCCCAACGACCATTTTCAATGCTGATCTTTTCAGCTGGCCATTGTTGAATGAAGCGATTGGCTTCTTTCTCCATTTTCTTCTCGATCAGCTCATTGATATTTTCTTGCGTGAGATGGTCAAAGTCATATGCCCTTGGAATGTTGATGAACATATCATTCCATTTAATGAATGGACCAAAGCGTCCTTTACCTTTGGTAACAGGTAATTCATTATAGAATGCTACAGGGGCATCGGCTTGTTGCTTTTCTTTCAACAATTCAATCGCACGATCCAGTTCTATGGTATGCAGGTCTTCGCCTTTGGGAATGGAGATGAATTGATCGCCCAATTTGATATACGGACCAAAACGTCCCACATTCACGGATAATTCTTGGTCTTCATACATACCCAATACGCGCGGTAACGAGAACAGCTCCATCGCCTCATCATAAGTAATGGTTTCAATACTTTGATTGGCTTTGAGTTTAGCAAAGCGAGGCTTTTCTTCATCCTCTGCATTGCCGATCTGTACCATCGGACCATAACGACCCATTCGTGCAATTACTTTCTTGCCTGTTTCTTCATCCACACCCAATTCTCTTTCACCTTTGGCTCTTTCTGCATTTTCGAGTGTGTGTTCAATATTTTCGTGGAAAGGTTTATAGAATTCATCGATCATGCTGCTCCAACGTGTTTTGCCGGCAGCGATCTCATCAAACTCTTGTTCGATACGTGCAGTGAAACCAAAGTCCATCACTTTTCCGAAATGTTGTTTCAGAAAATCTGTCACCACCATACCCAAATCAGTAGGGAATAGTTTTCCTTTTTCAGCGCCTGTATTCTCCGTAAGAATTTCTTTTTCTAATTCTTGTTGTTGTGTGAGACGCAATACATTCACTTCTCTCTTCACACCTTCTTTGTCGCGCTTCTCTACATAATTTCTTTTAATGATGGTAGAAATGGTAGGCGCATACGTAGACGGACGACCGATGCCCAGTTCTTCCAACTTCTTCACCAACGAAGCTTCTGTATAACGTGGTGCTGGACGAGTGAACTTCTCTGTTGCAGTCATCTCACGGAAGTTGAGTACTTGTCCGGCAGCCAATGGAGGAAGGATACCTTCAGTATCATCTTCATCTTCATCATCTTTTCCTTCGAGGTATACTTTCAGGAAGCCATCAAATTTCATTACTTCACCGGTAGCACTTAGGGTATCGTTATTGGTAGAGATAGAAATTTTTGCAACGGTCTTTTCAAATTCAGCATCACTCATTTGAGAAGCAATGGTTCTGCGCCAGATGAGTTCGTAAAGTCTGCGCGTATCTTCATCGGCCACCGTTCTGTTATTCATGTAAGTAGGGCGGATGGCTTCGTGCGCTTCCTGCGCACTCTCATTTTTATTTTTGTATTTGCGTGGCTGATAATAATCATTCCCATAACTGCTTTCTACTTCTTTTCTGATATCAGCCATCGCAGTATCACTTAAGTTGATACTGTCCGTACGCATGTAAGTGATCTTACCGCTTTCATACAGTTTCTGTGCCAGCAACATGGTCTTACTCACACCATATCCCAACTTACGCGAAGCTTCCTGTTGTAGGGTAGAAGTGGTGAAAGGTGCGGCAGGTGTACGCTTCGCCGGCTTAACGGTAACATCAATAACTTTATAATCCGCATTCTTACAGCTCTTCAAAAAATCAGAAGCTGTTTGTTGGGTGCTGATCTTGGATGGACCTTCTGCTTTAAAAGTAACGTCACGTTGGTTGATGTCTTTTGCTGCAAATAAGGCTTCAATTTTATAACTGCTCTCCGGAACAAAATGATTGATCTCTCTTTCTCGTTCAACGATCAATCTCACCGCCACACTCTGTACACGACCGGCACTGAGGCTGCGCTGCATACCGATCTTGCGCCATAATACCGGGCTCAATTCAAAACCTACCAATCTGTCCAGAATTCTGCGGGCCTGTTGTGCATTCACCAGGTCCATATTGATGAGACGAGGCTGCGCCACCGCTTTTTTGATGGCAGGGGCCGTGATCTCATGGAAAACAATACGTTTGGTCGTTTTGGGGTCTAATCCGAGTACTTCAGCCAGATGCCAGCTGATACTTTCTCCTTCACGGTCCTCATCCGATGCCAGCCATACTTCATCTGCTTTTTTGGCCAGTTGACGTAATTCCTTCACCACACGTTCTTTATCCTCAGGTACAATATAACGGGGTTGATATTGATTGTTGACATCAATACCCATATCATCCTTTTCCAGATCCCGGATATGACCATAACAGCTTTTTACCTCGAAATCAGATCCGAGGATTTTTTCAATGGTTTTGGCCTTTGCCGGAGACTCAACGATCAATAAATTCTTTGCCATGTACAGTTCCATTTCTGCCCTTGGGCAGACTTTAATTTGTCATCATTCGTATGTAAATCCGCCTGATTCATACCTATATATATGGTATCAAATCGGGCTTTGCTACCCTGCAATATTAGGTGAAACCATGAAAACACAAAAAATGTGCACAAAATCAGGAGGTTTTACGAGGTATTTTATCTTAAAGTTCTCTGCAAGCGTCTCCTGAGGCACACCAGTTCTCCGCAGATGTCTCCCGAGGAACGAGGGGACTCTGCGTGTTACACATCTAGGGGGTATGCAAGAGACAGGCAAAACCGCAAAGAGATAAAAACAGGTTGTAGGTGTGAGCTGTCGCAGAGTCCCTCGTACCTCGGAGACTCTGCGTAGAACTTCAAAATGTGCGCAAAATCAGGAACTTGTACTAAGTGTTTCTCCCAGATGAAATAAGTCCATTTCGACCTATTCTGGTACTGATAATGAGCGATCT
>JBDKEH010000061.1:0-3785 GCA_039795345.1 Bacteroidota bacterium | reverse complement strand
ATATGTTTCAGATTATAATCCGCTGATGGTAATTCCCACAGAGAATTTTCTCATAGCCGGGCCAACACCATCCTTCAGTACTGTATTCAATTGATAACCTGCATCCAAAGACACGCTTCCGTATCCAACTCTTGCAGTGGCAGCCAACATGGTTCCATTGATGAAACGTTTACTGCTTTGTTTTTCAACATAAGAAGTACCGTAAATACTTTGTCCGTTCTTGTTCACATAGTTCTTTCCCTTTGTATAGGATTTTAGCAGGGTACCGATCTTTAATCCAACAGCTGCTTTCCAAGATTTACCCGGATTTTCAGGATTGGAATAATATCGTAATTCCAAAGGAATTTCCAAATAGATGGTGGTCAACTTATTCTTTTGGAAATGATCTGCACTATCTACATTGGTAAACGGTAATCTTGCTGCAGAAGATTTAACATCCACACGGGTATTCTTAAAGAAGATATTACTGGTTCCCAAACCGGCACCCAAACCCAGACTCATTCTTTTATTGGTCTTAAAAGGTTTATCTATCATGAAATAGATATTAAGGTGTCTGCTGAAACCATTTCCTGTACGAACACTATCGGGGCGATTTAACCATGTATCACCGCCATATTGAATCATGAAATGATCTGCAGGTCGATCACTTAGATCTATTTTACTCCAGTCTGTTTTTGTCTTGGTTTCTTTCTTTTGAGCATTGGCCAGCAGGGTTCCTGAAATCGCCAATAAGAGTACTACTAATTTTTTCATTGTCTCGTTTCGTTGCGCCAATATATGGCAATAGGGCGCAAAAATAACAGAAATGGCTGCACGGAAGTGGTTAAAAATTAGTCAAATCCAGCTTTTACCTCATTTTCTGTCCTTCTTGCAGCAATAAACGCATGGAATCAAGCGGTTCGGCGTATCAAGCCGGCTCTTAATGCATAGGTTATAATCGAGGCCACACTTTTGGCTCCTAGCTTATCCATGATACGCATCCGATAGCTTTCAATGGTTCTTTTCCCCACTTCTAACCGTTCTGCAATTTCTTTACTAGTAAGTTCCCTACAGATCATTACAACGATCTGTTTTTCGATTTCGGTCAACGCCACATGCTGTACTCCCTTTTTATGATGGTATCTGCCTGCAATGATTCGGGTTAGTTTTTCTGTGATATCTGATGAAAAATAAGGTTTACAATCATAAACAGCTTTAATAGCAGTGATCAATTCCTCTTCTTGTATCCCTTTCAATAAAAAACCTTGTGCTCCTGCTTCAAGCATATCAATGATCAGATGATCTTCACTGAAAGAGCTGAGTGCAATGATTCTGACTCCGGGAAAAGTCCGACAAAGTTTTTTGGTCGCTTCAATACCGTCCATGTGCGGCATTTTAACATCGGTGATGATGACTTCAGGCCCATATTGTTTTGCTTTCAGCAATAATTCTTTCCCATTCGATGCTTCTGCCTTCAATACGATTTCCGGGTGACGTAATAACATATCTTTTAATCCTTCCCGAAAAACAAGATGATCATCAGCGATCATTACTGTTATCTTTCCATTCATTGTACCTGATTTGAAAGCACATACTATCATTTGCTTTGTACTTCACATCAGTACAAAACACTTATACTACAATACGTACTTTAATTAAGCATTGATTTCTGTAGCTGCTATGGTGAATTTGATATCACCATAACCAATTTCCTCAGGTAGATTTTCTTTCAAAAGTCGCAGACTGCTTTTTCCATATTTTGTGAGTGCTGCATGGATCAGCTCTTGCTTATCGGGGGGAACTAAATTATCGATATCCAACTTTCCGGAAGAAATATAGTACGACAAATGTGTTTCTATAGTGCTTACCGAAAGAACTCTTTGTTCTGCAATATCGGCAATACTCATTCCGCTTTGATAGAGATCCAGTGAAATCTTTTTCGTATCCGTTTCTCTTTCTCTGGGTTGTTTGCTTTTTCGTTCTCGTTTAGGTTGTTTCAACTCTATTCGTGTATCCAATCCTTGCCCATTACAATAATCCTGTACCTGCTCTAAAAACGCCTCTCCATACTTCTCAATTTTATACACACCAAATCCTGATATCTTACTCAAGTCTTCCGTTGTAAAAGGAAGATAAGTAGCCAGATCAATCAAACTGCTGTCGCTGAAGATCAGATATGCCGGTACATTTTCTTCATGTGCAATTTTATTTCGCAGCTTTTTCAGGTTCTCAAACAATTCCTTTTCATACGGCAATTGCTGATAAATAACAGGTTCTTTTGCTGTAACGATTTGAATAGGCGCATGCAAGAAAACTTTTTCTCCGCGAAATAATACTCCTTTACTTTTTTCTGTGAGTTGCAAAACGGGATACTGACTATCACTCATCTGCAAATAACCACTGGATAAAAGTTCTCGGGTATAGTGCATCCACTCATCCCTGGGCTTGTCTTTACCGATGCCGTATACTTTCAACTCTTTGTGTTCGGGTCTGATCTTTTCACTGTTGCTTCCACGTAATAGATCAACGATATATCCTAATCCAAATCTTTCATTCACCCTTGCCACCGCACTCATGATCTTTTGCGCTACAATGGTTTGATCAGATAACTCAGGCTTATGAATACAAGTATCACATGTACCGCAATACTCAGGGGCTTGCTCACCAAAATAATTCAACAAATATTTTCTCCTGCATTGCTTGGTTTCACAGAAAGCCACCATCTTATCCAGCTTATCCAACAGGATTTTTGTTTGCTCAGGGTTGTTATCGATCTGAGCAAAATTTTTCAGTTTCATGACATCACCCGCACCATAAAACAAAATAGCCTCGCTGGGTAAACCATCTCGTCCGGCTCTTCCCGTCTCCTGATAATATCCTTCAATATTTTTAGGAAGATCTGCATGAACTACATAACGCACGTTGCTTTTATTAATGCCCATTCCAAAAGCAATGGTTGCTACCATGATCTTTATATCATCTTTCAGAAAAAGATCCTGACGCTGATCGCGTGTTGTTTTATCCAATCCGGCATGATAAGCCTCGGCATTGAACCCATCTGACTTCAGATCTTCTGCTAATTTTTCAGTTGCATTTCTACTCAAACAATAAATGATACCACTATCCTCTTTGTGTGTTTCCAGATAGTCGACCAACTCATCATAATAATTACGTTTAGGTTTCACGTAATAAGTGATGTTGGGTCTGTTGAAACTGTTTTCAAAAACCTGATAATTCTTCAGCTGTAACTGATCAATGATATCCTTCTTGGTTAGTCCATCAGCAGTAGCTGTCAGCGCAATCACAGGAACATTAGGGAACTGTATTTTAAGTTCATGTAGGATGCGATATTCCGGTCTGAAATCATGCCCCCACTGACTGATACAATGTGCTTCATCAATGGCAAACAAAGCCGGTGACGCTTGTTCTTTCAAAAACTGAAGCAGATTAATCTCCGCACCTACCAATCTTTCCGGCGCCACATACAATAACTTCAATTCATTGTTACGTAACTGTTGTAAAATAGCTTCTCGTTCAGATGGATGTTGTGTACTGTTGAGGAATGCTGCTTTTACGCCTGATAAGATCAATGCATCTACCTGATCTTTCATCAAAGCGATCAATGGACTTACCACAATGGTGACACCTTCTAAACAAAGTGCCGGTACCTGATAGCATAAACTCTTACCACCACCGGTAGGCATTAACACAACGGCATCTTTCCCTGCCAACAAATGATTGATGATCGCTTCTTGATTATGCCGAAACGAAGTGTAACCAAAAACAGATTGTAAGATACTAGCCGG
>JBDKEH010000099.1:0-6002 GCA_039795345.1 Bacteroidota bacterium | reverse complement strand
GTCTTTGTTTTGCCGGTACCTGTTGCACCTGCGATAAGACCATGACGATTGAGCGTTTTCAAGGGCAATGAAACCGTTGCTCCTTCAACCACTTCACCATCTATCATTCCAACACCAATTTTCACATGTTCCCCCTTGAATGTATAACCTGCTGTAACTGATTGTAAAAAAGCTTGTTTGTCTGCCATGGTAACACTGTTTATGGTACAATTTAAAGAAAGCGAGGTTAGTGATGTGAAAAAAATTGATTAAAAATTTATTGAAAAACAATAAAAAATAGTTACTTAGCAGAAAATATTTAACCTTATGATTTCGGGTTCTAATAAATCACTTAAAAAATATGCACCCTTAAAAGAGCAGGCCATGTATAGTCGAATCAAACTGACTGCATGGACAATGATCCTTTTTTGTTCCTTTCTGGTAATCATGACCTTAAGTAATGATAGTGAAATCAGAGTGCCGGTTCAACCTACTTTAGAAGCTTCCTTTTATGATAGCACTTATAAGACTTACAGTACGGGTGTAGTTCAGGTATCAGGTAATTTTGTGATCAAAGAGACTCATTTCTTACAACGACTATTAATACCTGCTCAATTTCTAGAATTTGATATACTGAGTTGCGTACTACTCATTGTTTTATCGGCTATCATTTTAAAACTTCTACCCCATGTACATAGTCAGGTCTTATTCAAGACAGATATCAGTCATTGGATAGGATATATTGGTTGGGCTCTCATGATCTTTTGGTTATTGGATACTGCCAGAATATTTTTTTATGCCATCCCAGAAATTAAAAGACTTACAAACAACCAATTTGTGTTCCGCAGAACCGGGTACTTAATGTTTCCTTTACAATTCTGGCTGGGCATTGGAATTCTTTGGGTGAGCAGGTTATACAAAAATGCTTTCCGTTTGAAACAAGAACAAGAACTTACCATCTAATACTTAAAAAATTACTATGAAACTCTATAAAACAATCGCATGGATCGTATTGACGATGTCTATTATAAACATTATTGTGATAGCTGCCGGAGTCGAAAGATATGTTGATGATCGATTCATCGTTAAAGTAGCACCGAAAGAAGAAAGCACTTTACATCAACAACCTATCAAACAATTTCAAGGTTCAGCACTTTACTTTAAGGGGGATTTTGAGATCAAAGATTTTTCGTGGTGGCAAAGAGCTTTATTATCACAAAAAACAAAAGAAGCCGTATGCATGAGTTTGCTAGCCATGCTCGTATTACTTATTATTAAAACAGTAGAAAGAGGAGATACCTATCATCGCAAAATAGGTAAATACATATTTTATGGTGGGATAGTATTCGCTTTCTCTGCGATCAGTGAAATGATACAACGCACTTTTTTGAAAGCCGAAGTATTATCAAGAACCAATGGAGATTTCTATTTACTAAGAAATGATGTTTCCATTTTACCTGATACCTATGTTGGATTGATACTGTTTATCTTTAGTGCCGTTTACACAGAAGCCTATAAATTGAAAACCGAACAAGACCTTACCATCTGATGCCCATTGTTGTAAACTTAGATATCATGCTTGCCAGACGAAAGATGAGTCTGACTGAACTCAGTGAACGCGTAGGCATCACCATCGCTAATATGAGTATTCTAAAAAGCGGAAGAGCCAAAGCCATCCGTTTCTCCACCCTGGAAGAGATATGCCGCATACTGGATTGCCAGCCGGGAGATATTTTAGAGTATATGGATGAAGAGAGTTACAGGAAACTGTTTGATAGACCATAGTCCATGGTCCATAGTAGATCCAAAAAAAAATCCTAAACCATGGACAATCGACCATGGACTATGGACCATACACTATAGCTCCTCCTCCCTCTCCAACATCAAAATCGCGCTTTGGGGAACAATGAAGTATTTTTCATTTTCATACATTACCTCTGTAGCACCACTTAATAAGAAGATGGCGAGATCACCTTCTTTGGCTTGTAAGGGCACATATTTTACTTGCTCGTCCTCTGATTTCCACGGTTCATCATCAACAGGCATTGGAATGGCATAACCCGGACCGGTTTTAATGATATAACCTTGTTGCACCTTTTCTCTTTCCTGAACGCCGGGCGGCAGGTATAAACCACTGGCTGTTTGTTCATCAGGCTTTGATGGACGTACCAATACGCGATCTCCAATTACAATCAATTTTTTCCACTTGTTGTCAGATGTTAAAAGCATATGCAATGATTTTATCCCGTTTTTCAGCCGCAAAAATAAATCAGAAATTAAAAACCTCTTTGTGAACTATTTTTGTACCATGAAAAGAACAGCTGTATGTATTGTTTTGTTGGTAGGATTGATCATGGCTGTTACTGCATTCATTGCCCCTCCTGCTATTACCACCAAGGCTGCGCTGGGTAAAAAACTTTTTAACGATAAAATACTTTCCAAAGACAATACCATCAGTTGTGCCAGTTGTCATCTTCCTGAGTATGGCTTTTCCGATACAACAGCTTTCAGCAAAGGTATTGAAGGAAGAGCTACTACCAGAAATACCCCATCGGTACTGAACATGAAAAACCGTCCGCATTTTTTCTGGGATGGAAGAGCCGCATCACTAGAAGAACAAGCGTTGATGCCCATTGCACATCCGGATGAAATGGGACTACCTATCAAAGAAGCGGTAGCGAGACTCAATGCTAGCAGCGAGTACCGGAAACTCTTCATGCGTGTTTTCAAACAATTACCCAACAGTAGAAATCTGGGTGCAGCATTTGCCGCTTTTGAAAGAATCTTGGAAACCGATAGCAGCCGATTTGATGCTTATATGGATGATCTGATTGCTTTTACTGAATCTGAAGAAAGAGGGAGAAAATTATTTATCAGCGATAAAACAAAATGTTTTGACTGTCACCGTGGACCTGATTTTACAGATGATCAATTCAAGAATATCGGTTTGTTTGATGGATATGCTTTGAATGATTCAGGTCGTTATCTCATCACAAGAAAAAAAGAAGATCTTGGTAAGTTCAAAACTCCAGGCTTGAGAAATATTGCCCTAACAGCTCCTTATATGCATAATGGCATGTTTCAAACATTGGAAGAAGTGGTTGAATATTATAATAATCCGGGAGCTTTTGTATTAAATCCTATTAATATCGACAGCACCCTATCTGAACCGCTGAGTCTGAGTAAACAGGAAAAGGCCGATCTCGTTGCTTTTTTGAAAACCTTAACAGATAAGCGTTTCCAAAAACAGCGATAAGTTCGTCTAACAGTAAATAAGCTGCATGTAATTCCTCTTTTTAACAAAAGATTGCACACAGTAGGAATCATGCACTTGTTGAATTATCTTTATTTCACACAAACTTTACAATTATGGAAGACAAGAAAAAGTACAAGATCCTTTTGTGCGAAGATGATACGAACCTTGGAATGGTATTAAAGAACTATTTAGAAATCAATGACTATGATGTTACCTTGGAAAGAGATGGACGCTTAGGTCTAGCTGCTTTTCAGCGCGAAAAATATGATATCTGTTTATTGGACGTAATGATGCCTAACATGGATGGCTTCACATTGGCTGAAGAGATCCGTGATGTAGATCCCGATATTCCTTTGTTTTTCCTGAGTGCTAAAACCATGAAAGAAGATATTATTCAGGGCTATAAATTGGGTGCAGATGACTATATCACTAAGCCTTTTGATAGTGAAGTATTATTACTCAAGATCAAGGCGATCTTGAAAAGGAACGAAGAAGAAAACAAGGGCAATGATAATATTGAGTTTGACTTGGGTAAATACCATTTCAATCCTAAACTTCGTGAATTGAAGAATGGAGACAGTACACAGACTTTATCGCCAAAAGAGAATGAACTATTGAAAATGCTGGCTGAACATAAGAATGATCTACTTCCTCGTGAACGTGCATTGAAAAAAATCTGGGGTAGCGATACTTATTTTAATGGAAGAAGTATGGATGTTTATATTGCTAAACTTCGTAAATATCTGAAAGAAGATGCAGATATTGAGATCGTGAATATTCATGGAAATGGCTTCAGATTAGTTGCGCCTTAAAAAATACTTTTCTATTGTAAAGCCACAATACGCTCATTCAGTATTGTGGCTTTTTTATATCCTCTATTTCAGCCTATTCCTTTGTACCTTTAAGTCATGAAAATCACTTTCTTTTCATCTCAACCTTATGATCGTAGCTTCTTCGAAAGATTCAATGATACGATCGGTTTTGAATTGAATTTTTTAGAGGTTTCATTAGATGAGCACACCGCTGTTATGGCAAAAAATGCAACAGCTGTTTGTGTCTTTGTTAATGATAAAGTAAGTGCTGCCGTTATTCAGGTACTAGCTGAGCAAGGCGTAAAAGTGATCGCATTAAGATGTGCCGGCTTTAATAATGTTGATCTAAGTGCAGCCACAGAACATGGTATCCGGGTATGTCGTGTTCCGGCATACTCTCCTGAAGCTGTAGCTGAACATGCAGTAGCTATGATTCTTACCTTGAATCGAAAAACACACAAAGCATATAACCGAGTAAGAGAACAAAATTTTTCATTGAATGGTTTATTGGGTTTCAACCTTCATGGTAAAACTGTTGGAGTAGTTGGTACTGGTAATATCGGACAAGCATTTTGCAGGATCATGTTAGGGTTTGGCTGTAGCGTAAAAGCTTTTGATCTTATTGCGAATAAGGAGATGGAATCCATAGGTGTTACTTATCATCCGCTAATGGAAGTATTGAACACAGATATTATTTCATTGCATTGCCCACTGAATGAACAAACGAAGCATTTGATTCAAGATGATACACTTGCTTTTGTGAAATCAGGTGCCATGTTGATCAATACCGGAAGAGGTGGATTGATCGATACAAAATCCATCATCAAAGCCTTAAAAAAGGGCCAAATAGGAGCTTTGGGAATCGATGTATATGAGCAAGAAGAAAAGCTTTTTTTTAGAGACTTATCAGCCAATATTATTCAAGATGATGACATTCAACGACTGATGAGTTTTCCGAATGTACTGATCACCGCTCATCAGGCCTTTTTCACCGATGAAGCGATGTCTCAAATTGCCATTACTACGTTAAATAATGTGCTCCAATTGGTAAAAAATAGTAATTTAAAGGATCAGGCTGCGTTATTGGTTTAATTTTAGTCTATAATAATATACCAAAGAAGAGGAATTATGAACAAGTTCACTATAAGATGGGTATTAGCCATTTGTACGGTACTTTTTGTTCTGTCATGCCAAAAAGAAATGAGTATCGAAGGCGAAGGACTAAAGGGTGCAGCACAAGGATCTCTAACGGATAGTTCCGGCAACTGCAAGGATGCTATCGTTCGCGGTGATTATGTCATTGACCAGCCTCTTGGCGATAGTAACTATGTGGTCATCAAAGTGAATTTTACTTTACAAGGCAAATACAAGATCTACAGTGATACTGTAAATGGTATGTGGTTTATTGACTCTGGTTTTGCATTAACAACCGGACCTACTACTATTAAATTGAAGGGCAACGGTAAACCTATTCTCCCCAATCGTGCAGATTTTGTATTGACTTTTAATAATAGTTTTTGCGCTTTCTCTGTGATCAGCAGCACTACAGGTGGTGGTGGCGGCAATAGCGGAACCAGCAATGACTATTTTCCTACGACTCTAAATTCAAACTGGACATATGAATACATTCCAAGATTAGGCACGCTTGATACATTTAGAGTTGTAGCAACCAACCAAACCATTTTTGCTGATAACAAAGTATTCAGACAATACAGTACCGATCCGTTAGGTGAAGCTTATTATTTCAGTAAAGACAATGCTGGTAACTATTATGCTTATAGTACCGTTGATTTTGATTATCTCTTTATATTCGATTCGATACCGGGTACTTTTATTTCTTATCCGTTCTTAAAAGACAATGTAGCGCAAGGAACAACATGGGAGACACCGGAGTATGGTACTGTTAAAATAGGTAATGATAGAGGAGTCAGTAAGGCAGTATTCACCATTGTAGG
>JBDKEH010000028.1:0-14698 GCA_039795345.1 Bacteroidota bacterium | reverse complement strand
CTTTTTATATCATAGCGCTGTACTTTGGAAGTGTAGGCATTAAAAAAGTACGCTACGCTATCTGGGCAGGCATGCTTGCAGATCTATTAGGTGTGATCATGGCGATTGTGATCGGATACATCTTTTTTAAATAAGAAATATGAAACAGAGAAATAAGAAATGAGAAAGTGTGTTTTAATTACTTTCTCATTTCTCATTTCTTATTCCTTATTTCTCTGTTTGTTATTTTCTAAATAATAACTGCTGTAGTTTATTCACCCCTTCTGATGCAGTTTTTTGTATCGGTGTGATAAAAGCAGTATCAACCGCCGGTATTTGTTTGTCGATGATGTATTTGGGAATGGATCGATGAACATAGTCTAATAATCCGGCTGCCGGATATACAACGAGGGAAGTTCCTATGACCACAAAAATATCTGCAGTTCTAGTGATCTCAATGGCTTCAGCAATTTTAGGTACCGGTTCTTCAAACCATACAATGAATGGACGTAATTGATGACCATCTTCAGCGGTATCGCCCAATTGAATATCATTATGAATAGGGTAGATCAAAGACTCATCAAGCTCACTTCTCATTTTAAAGATCTCGCCATGAAGATGGAGTACGTTGGTGCTACCGCCTCTTTCATGAAGATCATCAATGTTTTGGGTGATGATATGAACATCAAAGTCTTTCTCTAATGCTGCTAATCCTTTGTGTGCCTCATTGGGAAGGGCATTGGCAATATCTCTTCTGCGTTGGTTATAAAATTCAAGTACCAATGCGGGATTCTTTTTCCATCCGCGTGGAGAAGCTACTTCGTACACATCATGTCCTTCCCATAAACCATCGCTATCACGAAAGGTTTTGATACCGCTTTCGGCGCTGATGCCAGCGCCTGTGAGCACTACCAATTTCAGTTTCTTTCCCATGCTTTACTGAATTTATCATCTCTGCGATACCTCTGCGCTCTTCTTACTCTGCGGAGAAAGATTACCGCAGCGAACAATAGAATAGGAGGTGCGCTGAGAGGGTTTATTTTGTTCCGGAAAGTTCCATGATGATCTTCCATTCTTCATCTGTCACTGGTTGTACAGATAATCTACCCAAACGAACGAGGGCCATATTTGCCAAACGTTTGTCGCTTTTGATTTGAGCCAATCCAACCGGCTTTTTCAATTTTTTAGAAGGAGCGAAATCAACAGCCGACCATGTTTCATCATCAATCGTTGGGTCGGGGTATGCTTCTTTGATCACTTTGGCGATGCCCACGATTTCGAGACCTTCATTGCTGTGGTACCAAAAAGCGAGGTCTCCTTTTTTCATAGCACGCAAATTATTGCGGGCAGCATAGTTTCTAACGCCATCCCAAAAAGTACTTCCGTCTTTTTCAAATTGTTCCCAACTGTATTTGAAGGGTTCTGATTTAATAAGCCAGTATGCCATACTTCGATGAAAATTTTATGATCAATCAAATGATGCTAATACATCTGCGAGGTGTAATACTTTCAATCCGGATCCTTTGTGTTTGATACATCCATCTATATGCATCAAACAACTCATATCGGTACTAATGATATAGTCAGCTTCAGTGGCTGAAGCGTTGGTGATTTTCTGATCGCCCATTGCAATACTGATGGGTTCAAACTTCACTGCAAAGCTGCCACCAAAACCACAACAGGTTTCATTGTCAGCCATTTCAACCAATTCCAATCCTTTCACATGACGTAATAATTTTCTAGGCTCTTCTTTAAGATTACATTCACGAAGGGCAGCGCAGCTATCATGATAAGTTACTTTGCCATTGAAGGTAGCTCCCAGATCTTCTACCTTTAAAACGTTCACAAGAAAATCAGATAGCTCAAAAATTCTTTCTGTGAGTTTTTTCACCGGTTGTTGCTGGGCAGACGACTCGTACAATTTTTGGTAATAATTTCTTACAAATCCAACACAACTTGCACTTGGTGCAACAATATAATCTGAACCACTAAAGTCTTGAATGAATTTATTGCAAACATCTTTTGCTTCTCCCCAAAAACCGGCATTAAAAGCAGGCTGACCACAGCAGGTTTGATTGGCGTTATACGTAACTGTACATCCTGCTTTCTCCAACACTTTTACCATATTAAAAGCAACGGTTGGATACAACTGATCTACAAAGCAGGGTACAAATAACTGAACTTGCATTTTTTACTTTTGGTTCTTCAATTTACGATTCAATGCAATCATTTTAATGGCAGTGATAGCGGCTTCTTCGCCTTTATGCCCATGTTTACCTCCAATTCTCTCGATGGCTTGCAATTCGTTATCAACTGTCAATACACCAAATACAACAGGTACATCTAGTGTAAGGTTCAGTTGAACAACGCCATCAGTCACTGCTTTGCATACATAATCAAAATGTGGTGTATCCCCACGAATAACAGTGCCAAGAGTGATATAGGCATCGGGTGGTGTTTCACTATATGCGTAATGATTTTTTACCGCAAATGGAATTTCAAAAGCACCCGGTACTACCAGTGTTTTGAAACCAACACCTTGCGCTTTCAATACTTTTTTTACACCTGCTTCCAGCTTATTGATGATATGCGCGTTCCACTCCGTTTTCACGATAACAACAAAGGCATCCTTTGTAACAGGGATGCCTTTGTTTAATGAAGTATTTCCTTTTGTTGCCATTAGTTAGCTCCCAGGTCGTTTTTTTCAATGCTTAAACGATAGATGTATCTGTCTGCCTGAAAACCTTTATCGGTCTTAGGATATTTTGTTTGGATCTCTTTAAAGAGTTCCAAAGCTTCAGCTGTTTTACCTTTTGTTTCCAGTAAAAGCGCTGCACGGAAAAGATATTCCGCAGAATTGCTATCGTCTTTTTCAAAAATAGTACCTGCTTTCTTGTAGTAGCTAACAGCATCATCTGTTTTGCCCAGTTCTGCATAAGCATCACCCAAAGCACCGAAAGCCAGTAATTGGATTTGTTGTGCGTCGGTTGAGAAATCTTTTAGGTACTTAACAGCGTTATTAAAATCACCTAATTTCAAGTAGCTGATACCTGCATAATAATGAGCAAGATTTGCAGCTTTGGTGCCACTAAAATTTTTGATCACATACAAGGCACCGCGACTTTGTCCATCGCCATTTAATGCCAAGTTAGAAGAATCTATTCTGAAATATTCTTCTGCTTTGAAAAGAGCTTCCGCAGCTTTTTCTTCTTTAGGTTTTACAATGAATTCACCATACGCAAACCAGCCACCGAAGCCAATTACAACGGCAGCGATACCGCCGATGATGATCTTCTGGTACTGTTGCCAAAATCCTTGTGCTTTTGCGAGGGCCTGATTGTCTTGCATCACTTCTTGCTTATCACTCATGTTAGTTAGTTGTTCGTTTTTGAATGGGATATATTTCTAAAAAGGTTAGTCAACAATAAAAGGATAGTTCTGATCGATATATACATCTTTCAATACCTCGCTATCATCCGGCCATGGGCTTTCTTCTGCGAAGCGAACGCTTTCTTCTACAACAGCGTCAATGCGTTTATCAATATCGTTCAGGAACTCTTCAGTAGCGAATCCGTTTTCAAGAATGGTATTACGCACTTTAGTGATAGGATCTTGTTCTTTGTATTCATCCACTTCTTCCTTAGAGCGATATTTCTGTGGATCAGAGATAGAATGTCCTTTGTAACGATAGGTCTTCATTTCCAGCAGGGTAGGACCTTCACCGGCACGAGCTCTTTTCACAGCTCTGGCAATACCTTCATGAACAGCTTCAGCAGTCATGCCATCTACTTTATCGGCAGGCATATCATATGCATCAGCCAATTTATAAATATCAGTTACGTTACTGGTACGTTCGATAGAAGTACCCATAGCGTAGTTATTGTTCTCGCAAATAAAGATCACCGGTAATTTCCAGGTCATTGCCAAGTTGAAAGTCTCATGTAACATACCTTGTCTGGCAGCACCATCTCCAAAATAACAAAGCACTACATTTTGTGTGCCTCTGTATTTTTCTGCAAATGCAAGTCCGGCACCTGTTCCGATCTGAGCACCTACGATACCATGTCCACCAAAAAATTTATGTTCCAAACTGAAGAAGTGCATACTTCCACCTTTTCCCTTAGCACATCCCGTTGCTTTACCATACAGTTCCGCCATACAAGCGTTGGCACTAACACCTTTGGCCAATGCCAGACCATGATCACGGTAGGCAGTAATGAATGGATCATCAGGTTGAGTAGCGGTCATACATCCGGCAGCGATGGCTTCCTGTCCAATATAGGCATGGAAGAAACCGCGGATCTTACCCGCCATTTTATACATTTCCTCGGCTTTCAATTCAAACTGGCGAATCAGCTGCATCAGCTCATACCAGTAGAGATAGGTTTCTTTTGAGAATTTAGTCGGCACTTGGTCAAATTTTGAGGAGCAAATATAGGGGTTAAAAGCCAAAAATGGCAGTAGCGTGGGTAACAAGCCGGGGCTGTTGAAAACAATGGAATCCATTGACATTCAGCCTCTGTACCACAAAATAAACCCGGTTACCTCTTTTCGGTAACCGGGTCAATGATTTTTGGGTCATTTTAGCACACCGGAATCGCCTGTGGCTCCTTCTTCAATTCAAAAGAAGGCAATGGTATCTGCTCGATCAATTGCTCTTCAAGCAGATCGGCATAAGTCCTGAAATAAAGGATCACATCAGCTCTTTGATTTCGCTTCAGCCAACGGAATCCGCCTGGTAATGCGTTCAGAACAGTTCTGTCTTCCAGGTATTCAAGATTATGGATATCTGTAGGAGTAAGTCCGGTATCCTGTAATTTTTTTAATAGTAGACTGATAGGGGCATCTGTAACACCACAATAATCTTCTGCCAATTCTGTCCATTCACCAATACCCGTATGCGCGTAGGTGAGAATTTCTTCTTTGGTCAGATCCGTGATCACTTGTAATAAGTTCCCACAATTACAGGAGCCATGATTGCCCCAGGCATATTGTGCTCCTTCTTCTAAACGCTTAGCAGTTTCACGCAGCGCTCCGATCAATGCTAAAGTTGGATAAGCCATTTTTAGTCTTTTAAGTAACAACATAATAGGGGGAAAAAAGTTGACAGTTGATAGTTGACAGTTGACAGTTTTTTTCTTTCTGTCAACTGTCAACTATCATCTGTCAACTACAAAAAAACACTTTCTGTTCAACACTTCAAGACTCAAAACTAAAAACATTCAACACGCCTGTTAAAAAATTAAAAAAGAAAAATTTAATTGAACTGTTTCATGTGTACACCTGTAGTTCACTTCACAAACTATAAAAACTAAAAACATGAAAATGAAATTTTTCTCTTTTGCCATCGCTTTATTGATGGGTGCATTTGCAACTGTATCTGCACAAAAAACAGTTGTAGATATTGCTGTTGGTTCTAAAGCACACACCACACTGGTTGCTGCAGTGAAAGCTGCCGGATTGGTAGAAACATTACAAGGTGCCGGTCCATTCACAGTGTTCGCTCCGGTGAATGAGGCATTTGGTAAATTACCTGCAGGTACTGTAGAAAGTTTACTGAAGCCTGAGAACAAAGCTCAGTTGGCTAAGATCTTAACTTACCATGTTGTTGCAGGTAACTTAGATGCAGCTGCAGTAGTAAAAGCTATTCAGGATGGAAAAGGTAAAGTAGTAGTGAAAACAGTAAGCGGTGGTTCTTTAACTGCTTCTTTGAAAGATGGTAAAGTTATTCTTACAGACGAGAACGGTGGTGTATCAACTGTAACTGCAACAGATCTGAAAGCAGGTAACGGTGTGATCCATGTGATTGATAGTGTGGTGTTGCCAAAATAGTTTTTAGTTGATAGTTGACAGGAGGAAGAAGTAATTTTGATCGATGATTTATATTTGAGGAGATGTAGGAATGAAGGATTGAAGGATTGTAATTTATAACTCTCAATTATCAATAAAAGAATAAAAGAAAGAGGCGAACAAATACTTTGTTCGCCTCTTTCTTTTATCTATCAACTGTCAACTCTCTCATTGTTCCCCCATAAACGGATACTTATAATCCACCGGCGGGTTATAGGTTTCCTTAATGGTTCTTGCACTTAACCAACGATAGAGGTTCAACATACTTCCGGCTTTATCATTTGTACCTGATGCACGTGCACCACCAAATGGTTGTTGTCCTACAACAGCTCCGGTTGGTTTATCGTTGATGTAGAAGTTGCCTGCTGCATTGCGCAGTTTGTTGGTGGCCAATTCTACAGCGGCTCTGTCTTGTGATAAAATAGCGCCGGTTAATGCATAATCAGAAGTATTGTTCACCAGATCCAATGTTTTTTCAAACTCATTGGCTTTATAGGTGTAGATGGTAAGTACCGGTCCAAAGATCTCTTCACACATCGTTCTATACTTAGGGTCGGTGGTTTCAATGATGGTAGGCTCAATGAAGTATCCTTCTTTCTTGCTGTAATTACCACCCACAATGATCTTGGCTTTTTTATCTTTTTTAGCACCATCAATGTATTTGGTAATACTGTTGAATGCTTTTTCATCGATCACTGCATTGATGAAATTGGTAAAGTTTTCTACCGTACCCATTTTCATGCTTTTTACTGTGGCCACTAATTTTTGTTTTACTTCAGCTGCAATATTATCCGGCAGATAAGCACGTGAAGCAGCAGAACATTTTTGTCCCTGGTATTCAAATGCACCACGAGCCAATGCTGTAACAACAGCATCCACATTGGCACTTGCATGAGCGATCACAAAATCTTTACCACCGGTTTCACCAACGATACGTGGATAAGAACGATACTTGCTGATATTCTCTCCAATCACTTTCCACATATTATTGAATACACCTGTTGAACCGGTAAAGTGTACACCTGCAAATTCACGATGATTGAAACATACTTTTCCAATGGTTGGACCATCCACATAGATCAAATTGATCACACCATCCGGTAAACCTGCTTCTTTCAAAATACGCATGAACAGCTGTGCAGAATAGATCTGAGTATTGGCAGGCTTCCATACAACTACGTTACCACACATGGCAGCAGAGGTAGGAAGGTTACCACCAATGGCGGTAAAGTTGAAAGGAGTTACAGCCAGTACAAACCCTTCCAATGCACGCCATTCCATACGGTTGTGCATGGCGGGTGCAGATACCGGTTGTTGCTTATAGATCTCACTTAAGAAGTGAACATTGAAACGTAAGAAGTCGATCAATTCACAAGTACTATCGATCTCAGACTGATAAGCATTTTTACTTTGTCCAAGCATGGTGCTTGCGTTCATTATATAACGATACTTGGTAGCCAATAAATCTGCTGCTTTCAAAAAGATATGTGCTCTGTTCTCCCAACTCATCGCGGTCCAGGCATCCTTTGCTTTCAATGCTGCATCAATCGCTTGATGTACATGTTTTTCTTCACCGGCATGAAAATGGCCCAGGGTATGAGCAATTTCATGTGGAGGATGGATCGCCACTTTTTTGCCGGTCTTTACAGATTTACCACCGATATACATAGGAATATCCAGGGTCTTCTTTTTGAGATCAGCAATGGCTTTTTTCAGTGCTGCTTTTTCCGGAGTACCGGGAGCATAACTATTAACAGGCTCATTGGCCGGAGTAGGATAGGAGAAAGTACCAAAACTCATATAAATAGATTTTGAGGCTGCAAGGTAGGGAAAAGTCAAAAGTCAAAAGTGAAAAGTCAAAAGTGAAAGGAAGGGGGGGATGCCGTTTAACACTTTTTGAGGTTGTTATTATCAACAGATGGTAGATTAGACTTAAATATCATCCTTATGAAACGATTATTATGCGTGCTTTTGGCAGTATCCGTTTCGGTCATTTCATTTGCGAAATCTAATCCGGTTCCTGTTTTGGTAGATGCGCAGTGGTTAAAAACACATCAATCCGATAAAGACCTCGTCATTTTACAAACCAATTTTATCAGACTTGATTTTGAGAAAGAACATATTCCCGGATCCCGTTTTTTATGGCCCGATTGGTTAGCGGCGCATTCACCTGAAGGTAATTTCAATGCTCCTTCAATTGAAGTAGCCAATCGTGTTTTACAATCATTGGGCATCAATAAGGAATCGCATGTGGTGTTGGTTTTTACCCGAACAGATATCACTGTCACTGCCAGAATGTTTCTTACCCTTGAGCATTTGGGATTGTATGGACAAGTAAGTTTATTGGATGGCGGACTAGAAGCATGGAAGTACTTTCATTACGATGTGGTCACCGGGGCTTCTCCTGTTGTCAATAAAGGCAACTTCACGGCTAAGTATATGCAGTTATTGGTAGATAAAAACTATGTTCAAAATGCATTGCTAAAAAAGGATAAATTGGTAGTGGATGCTCGACTGAAAAGATTTTATGATGGAGACCCAACAGGCAATCCTCGTGACGGACATATTACCGGAGCATTAAATCTGCCTTTTCCTGATTTGATCGACAGTTTCACCTGTATTAAACCAGTTGCTGAATTGCAAGCCTATTTTGATAAAGTAAATACGGATAAGAATAAAGAGATGATCGGGTATTGTTTTATCGGACAAACAGCCAGCGTGGTGTATTTGGCAGGACGTTTACTGGGCTATCCGATGCGCATCTATGACGGATCTTTACAAGAATGGAGTCGGTTACCGGAATTGCCGATGGAGAAGAGTAAGTAGTTTATTGCTACTGTCCAAAGGACTCCCTTCGGAGAGGGCACTGAAGTACACTGAATATATTTTCTGTGACCCTCTGTGCCTTCAGTGGCAAATAAAAAGTCCTTGAAGTAAAACTCAAGGACTTTTTATTTGAGAAGGCGAATTATTCTTCCGGTAACAAGATCAACTTCACCAGATGATTCTCATTGAATAATTTATTCGCGAGTTCTTTTGTTTTATCAACCGTGATCAGTTTGATCTTATCAGCAGTTTGTAAGATCTGTGTTGGATCTGTGCCACGGAAGAAGTTCTGTTCCAATCTAAAGCGCCAGAAATTGTTCTCCTTGATATCATTTTCCAGACTTCTGGTTTGTTCTGCTACTACTTTTTCAATATTCACAGCAGGAACACCATTGGCTTTGGTGTCTTTGATCTCTTCCATCACCAATGCCACCAGTTTGTCTACATTCTCAGGTGCACAACCAAACTGAATGGTGATGCCATAACTGTTGATGGGTTCACGATTGAAACCACCACCAACACCTACACCATACACGCCACCGGCATCTTCACGTAATACTTCTCTTAATTTGATCGCAAGTGCTTTGGTAAGCTGACCTACTTGCATTTCATCCAGATCACTGATCTCATTCACTTCTCCCGTGAATGCCAAGCGAACACTGGCTTTGGGCTCTTTTCCTTTTCTGATCACTTTTGTGACAACACCTTTCGGATAACGGATACCCACATCTTTCCACTGTTCTTTTTTATCGGTAGATGGGAGAGAAGCAATGTATTTCTCAACGAGTGGTTTGATATTCTCCAACTCAAAATTGCCGACAAATGTGAATGTGAATTGTCCGGCATTACTGAATCGTTCTTTATAAATTTCAAATGCACGATCTAATTCCAATTGTTGCATGGTTTCTATAGAGAACGGTTTTCTTCTCGGGTGATAGTTACCCATGATATAGTTCATAGAATCTGCAAAAACAGAAGCAGGATCTTTGTCTTTATTGGCCAACTGCACTTTCATCTGCTGTTTGATCACTTCAAACATATTCGCATCTTTTCTAGGTGCTACAAAATAGCCGTGCAACAATTGGAATGCTGTTTCCAGATCCTTGATGGTACTGCTGCCATTCAATCCCTGCATGTAGTTAGCAACAGAAGGAGATGCAAAGCAATTTTTACCTGCCAGTTCTTTTTGTAAAGCCTGAATGTCAAAATCTCCAATACCCCCAATAGAAGCAATGACAGAGGCATTCGAGGCATTGACATAGTCTTTGTCATCATACAAGGAAGAACCACCCCAACTGATGGCAGAGAATTGCACATCATCATTTTTGAATTGGGTGGGTTTCAATATCACTTTTGCACCATTGGATAATGTCCATTCAGTGGTTTCAATCGAAGGATATTTTTTCTCATTCACTACTTTTCCTGCTGTAGGTTCAACCGGTAATAAAGCACCTTTGGTTACTTTATCAACATAAGCATCCAGTTTGCCAATGGGTTTATTAAGTAAAGCGGTAACCTGATCAGCTGTCATCAGATCTGCTTTTTCTTTTTCAGGGGCTGTGATCACAACAGATCTGTTCTCGGTAGTGATCCAATCTTTGATCAATGTATTCACCTCAGATAACTGAATCGTTGGTAGATACTTTTGATGCATCTCAAATTCTTTTTCAATACCCGGGATGGATTCGTCTTTCAGATAGTTACTAACGTATTCTTGCAAGAGATCTACAGATTTGGTTTTATCTCTTTCATTGTACATGTTTTCTATGAGAGATAAAGTGTTTTTCACTGCACGATCCAATTCAGTTTGGGCAAAACCATATTGCTTCACTCTTTCATTCTCTGTCAATAATGTTTTGATAGATGCCTCAATATCCTTAGCTGTTTTTGCGACAGCGATCAAGCTAAAAGCATCTTTATCGCCAATAAAAGAACCATAACTGCTACTTCCAAATAAGAAGGGGGCTTCCGGTTTTTGTGCGATCTCTTCGAGGCGACTGCTGATCATCTGATTGAATAAATTTCTTACCAGACCGGCTCTATACTCTCTTTCAGTTTTAGAAGCTTTGATCTCAGGACGTAAATAGTACACTTGCACAACATTGTACGGCTGTTCGGGATCAGTGAGGATAGAAGTTCTGGTTTCAGCAAATGCAGGTACGCCGAATTTCGTTCTGGGTTTAGGTGTTTTGGCAGCAGGAATTTTGCCAAAATGATCCTTGATCATTTTTTCAGTTTCCGCGATATCAATATCACCTACAACGATCACCGCTTGCAGATCCGGACGATACCAGTCTTTATAGAATTTCGTCAATTCACTGTAAGGAGATTTTTCAATGCTCTCTTTCGTGCCAATCGGTAAGCGTTTAGCATATTGAGAACCTTTCAGGATCACAGGAAAAAATTTATCACGAAGTCTGGCATCCGCGCCACGACCCAATCTCCATTCCTCTACGATCACGCCACGCTCTTTATCAATTTCAACAGGTTCAAAACTTACCTGATGTGCCCAATCTTCTAATATCTGCATGGCTTTTTTAAATATTTGGATGCTGTCTGTTGGTACTTGTAATTCATAAACGGTTTCATCAAAACTGGTATAAGCATTCAGATCGGCCCCAAAATTCACACCACTTTTCTCCAGAAAATCTACCAACTCCTGTTTCTTGAAATTCTTGGTACCATTGAATGCCATGTGCTCTACAAAATGCGCGAGTCCGAGTTGCTTGTCTGACTCCAGTATCGATCCGGCGTTCACTACCAGTCTTAGTTCAGCACGATTTTTTGGTTCTATGTTTTTACGGAGATAATAGGTTAGACCATTACTCAGTTTCCCAATTTTGACTTTCGGATCGATACCCAATTTTGCATCTAATCCGGATTGTGCTTGCACGAAGATGGTTACAAGCAATAAGAGCAGTGTTTGTCTGATACGCAACATGACAGGGGTTTAAAAGTGATCAATGAAAATCAGGAGCAATATCCTGAATTATTTGTGCATTATACAATCGTGTTGAACGATCGGGAGGGAAAACTAAGATAGCAATTTTATTGCCACTGAAGGACAGAAAAACTTGAGTGGACTTCTGTGCCTTCAGTGGCAATATTTTACAATTGGAAACCCAGATTACGAATCAAAGCTTCCGGTAGTGCGGGTAATTTTTTTCTTTCAATAAGATAGGTTGACAAGCCGGAAAGATCCCGGTAAACATAATGTTTATTTAAAGCTCCTTCGAGGTATCCCGCGCCGGAAGTATTTCCCGTGCCCACACGCATACCAATCATTCTACGAACCATGATGAGGTGTTTGTGACGCCAGTTGCTCATCAAGTGATCTATTTCAATCAAGGCATCCAAGACCTGATAAGAAGTTTGAAACAAAGGAAAATCACGGTACAACATGATGAACAATGCAGAACGTAAGGCAGTAGGAGAGAAACTGGTTTTTAATGATGCCAATTGTTCTTCTGAAAAACCGGCAGTATTATCTTCAAAGAAAACCCAATCAAATTCATGGATCTTATTTTTTTCGCGCTCAGTTAATCCGGTAGCATACACTGAACGATAATCATTCCAGAAAGGATGGTGTTTTCCATTCGAGGTTTTGGAAACATAACCTTTCCAGAAATCATCCCTAAAGAAAGGAATACGCTCCAACCAGTTGTTGACCAATGTCAGCAAATGAGGTTTTTCTTCTGTTTCTGTGATATGCTGATAATCGGTTTGGGTAAAACCACCTTCATTGGTGCGTTTGTAATAATCTTTATGATGGCGATTATCCAATTCTAATCCCAATCTCGCTTCAATCAATCTGAATTGTTTGCTTTGAAAACCGGAAGAAGGGGTTAATAGGTTCCTGAATTCCAGAAAATCAAGAGGCGTCATGGTGTCCAGAACTTCCACTTGTTTATTCAATAGTTGAAGAATATGAATGATACGATGTAGTCTATGACGCACCAGATTCATATCTTCTGAATTATCATTGATCTTTTCTTTGTTAAAAACCCCGGTGATATAATCCAGTTCAAATAATATTTGTTTGAACCAAAGCTCATAAGCCTGATGAATAATGATGAACAGCATTTCATCGTGCGCAGGTTCATTTCCGGGCTGAAAACTTACGGGATGCTGAGCATCTAATACCTTATCCAATCCCAGATAAGAGCCGTAATACATCGGTTGTTTTTCCATTCTGAAGGGTTTGGGTGCAAGATATGAAACATGAAATTAAGGAATAAGGAATGAGAAATAAGGAATAAGGAATAAGGAATGAGGAATGAGGAATGAGGAAGTGATTGGATCTGCTTATTTATTTTTAGGTAATACGGGTATGTCAGCCTTTCTGATTTCTTATTTCTCATTTCTTATTTCTTATTTTTGTGCATGACCCGCCAAGAACTCGTAGCCCAAATACATTCCAAGAAATCATATCTCTGTGTTGGATTGGATACAGATCCGTTGAAAATCCCCCAACATTTGCAGCACCACCCGGATGGTGTGTTGTTATTCAATAAGGCGATCATTGATGCCACGAAAGACCATTGTGTTTCTTATAAGATCAATACGGCATTTTATGAATCGCAGGGTATCAAAGGTTGGGAGATCATGCAGGAAACATTGGCGTATATTCCATCTACTCATTTCACCATCGCAGATGCCAAACGTGGGGATATTGGTAATACCTCTTCTCAATATGCAAAAACCTTTTTTGAGATCTTACCTTTTGATGCTGTGACTGTAGCTCCATACATGGGAGAAGATAGTGTTCGTCCATTTTTGGAATACAAAGACAAATGGACGATCGTTCTCGGACTCACATCCAATGCCGGTAGTTTTGATTTTCAACGTTTGTCATTGGCAGAACAAAATGGTAAACAATTGTATGAGCAAGTATTGGAAACCACTTGCAAATGGGGCACACCTGATAATCTTATGTTTGTGGTAGGTGCCACCAGAGCTAGTGATCTGGCGGATATCCGTAAAATTATCCCAGATCATTTTTTACTGGTACCCGGTGTTGGTGCACAAGGCGGTAGCTTGGAAGAAGTCTCTAAATATGGATTGAATACAGATGCCGGATTATTAGTCAATGCCAGCAGAGCCATCATTTTTGCGGATGGTGGAGAAGGTTTTGCTTTGGCTGCGGAGAAAGTGGCTGCTGGTTATCAGCAGGAGATGGCTGGTTATTTACAATAACTGAGAACCGTTGTAGCAAAAATATTGTGTAGTTATTTAAGTCAGCCCTTCGTCGCAATTTCCGACTGAAAGTCGGAATGCTCCTCAGGGTGACAGATCCGATTAATATTAAACAGGGATGGCGATTGGCAAAGCCAATCGCCATCCCTGTTAGCCCCTACTTCAAACTGTCACCCTGAGGAGCATTTCGATCGTAGATCGAAAATTGTGACGAAGGGTAAAACCAATAATACATCCTGAATATCAGGGCTATTTAATTTTTAATAGTGCAACATCCGAATTAATATTTTGATAAACCTTCAGTTCTTAGCTCATGGATTGATTTTGTAACTTTCATTTTCAATCCTTTTCATGAATAGAAGAAACTTCCTCCAACAATCAGCACTTTCCGCAGCAGCCGTTTCCACTTTGCCTTTGACCGGATTGGCTGCCACCAATGCCAAAGCTGCCATTCGTTTTGCTTTTATGACGGATGTGCATATCAAATCAGGGGCAGTGCCGGAGCAGGGGATGCAGCGTGCATTCAAACATGTGAATGCATTAAAACCTAAGGTGGATTTTATCCTCAATGGTGGAGATGCCATCATGGATGCGATGAAAGCTACCAAAGCCAAAGTAGAAGAACAATGGGCTTTGTGGAATAAAATATTAGCGGAAGAAAATAAGTTACCCATGTATCACTGCATTGGTAATCACGATGCATGGGGTTGGCAAATGACAGAGCCGGAGATCAAAGCAGATCCTTTGTACAATAAAGCTTGGGCTGTTCAGCAACATCAAATACCCGGACGCTATTACAGCTTTATCAAAGACAACTGGAAATTCATCATCCTGGATAGTGCGCATG
>JBDKEH010000158.1:0-30051 GCA_039795345.1 Bacteroidota bacterium | reverse complement strand
TACCTAACCCCCACTTCCCTTATCTTCGCAAACATGAAAGCAGGAATTCTTGGCGGTGGACAACTTGGCCGCATGTTATTGCAGGCAGCTGCGAATTATACAGTGGAAACATGGGTAATGGAAAATGATCCCAATTGTCCGGCAGCTCATCTTTGTCATCATTTCATTCAAGGAGATATCAATGATTTTGATGCTGTGTATGCTTTTGGTAAAGGATTGGATGTACTTACGATTGAAATAGAGTCTGTGAATGTGGATGCATTGGAAAAACTGGAATCTGAGGGTGTAAAAGTATATCCGAAACCTTCTGCTATTCGAACCATAAAAAATAAGATCCTGCAGAAGCAATTTTATGAGGCAAATGATATTCCCACCTCTTCATTTGTGATTACAAATCGACTAAGTGAATTAAATGATCATATCGGATTTCTTCCTGCAGTGCATAAAGTTGGACAAGGTGGTTATGACGGAAAAGGAGTTCAGATCATACGAAACGAAAAAGAAATTGAAAAAGGATTTGATGCACCAGCGGTACTGGAGAAAATGGTACCCATTCATAAAGAGATCGCCATGATCGTTGCTATGAATGATAAAGGAGAAACCGCACTCTATCCTCCTGCAGAAATGGTATTTGATCCAGTGCTGAACCTATTGGATTATCAATTGAGCCCTGCCTCTTTACCCGAAAAAGTATTTTGGAAAGCAGAAGCCATTGCTCTTCGCGTTGTGAAAGGATTGAATAGTCCGGGTTTATTTGCGGTTGAATTATTCGTTGATAAAAATGAAGAAGTGTTGGTCAATGAAACTGCACCTCGTGTTCATAATAGCGGGCACCATACCATTGAAGCCAATTATTCCAGTCAGTATGATATGTTATGGCGTATCATGTTAGGTTATCCATTGGGGAATACGGATGCCATCCTACCCTCTGCCATCGTCAACTTGTTAGGTGCAGAAGGACATTCAGGTGAAGCAGTATATGATAACCTGGATGAAGTACTAAAGATGGATAACGTGTTTGTGCATCTCTATGGAAAACTGCAAACAAAACCCGGTAGAAAAATGGGGCATGTCACCATCATGCACAAAGACTACCAAGATCTCACGCATAAAGCAAATAAGATCAAACATTTGTTGAAAGTCATCAGTAAATAATGGTAGATCTTAGATGGCAGATGTCAGATTTTATTTTTTGCATAGTATCACATCTGACATCTGCCATCTGATATCTTCACATTTTATCCCTTTCTTACATTCAGTGGCTTAAGAAAGCCAATACCGATCAAACTTTTGGTTTGTAATCCCGGCGACGTTTTGTTAGGGCCGAATAAACGTACATCATCATCATAAATCAAATCAAGACTATAAGTTGCTGAAAAAAACTTATTGATCTTAAATGAGAATAGATTGGTCATGAAGAAGTCGATATTCTGTGGCTTATTGTTATAGTTGGAGAACATATCCAATCTGCCTTTGTAGGTTACGTTCTTGGCAATGGTATTACTGTAGTTGATAGTAGCGAACGTACCAATTTCATTGATAGAAGTTTTTCCTGCAGGCACCCCATATTTCCCCAAGGTTGATAATTTATTGTTCGCAACAACGGTCCATCTGGATGTTAACGGTGATACGAATACGGAGAGCTTATCAGAAGGTTTATAATCAAAACCCACAGAAAGAATGATGTATGCAGGTGATAAGAACGAAGAAGAAAAACTAGGGATACCACCTGAGAAAGTATAACCATCAAACCATTGAGAACGGAAGTTGAACAGGCTCGATAAGAATACTTTTCCTGTACTATCCATTTTATAACCGTACTTACTAAGAAAATCAAAGCGGTCATCATTCTTTCTACCACCTAAACTCGTGGTTTGAACGTAGCCAAGGTTCATATCAAAATTGTTATCCCAGCTGTGACGATCTTTTCGATAGAAGTAGAAAAAATTGAAGTATGAACTTACTGCCAATGAAAAATTATCACCCCCTGCTGCCCAATTACTCAAGGAGCCCTGTGCTAGGTTTGCACTGAGTAAACCACCTTTTTTCCATACCCATGTACTGGTATCTGTATCCTTTTTGATGGTTCGCGAAGTTTCGCTGCGCAGCTTGTTGACAACGATATCCTGAGAAAAAACAGCTGATGTAAAACCAAACACCAGCAACAAAAACATCATTTTCTTCATGTGACCGGGGGATTTGCGTTGCAAAACTAATTGATTAACAGAATTTTCAATGTTGAAAACCTGTCAAACTGGCACAAAAACCAGACAATTTTGTTAATTTTGCATCTAAATTATTTTAGAAAGACCTTATGAATACAATGCTTACGACAGATAAAGTGCATGATGAAGCCAGACAGGGGGAAGCATTTCAGCCATTTGAAAATGATCCCAATCAGTACAAAAAGCATTTTTACATTGAGAGTTATGGCTGTGCGATGAATTTCGCGGATAGTGAAGTAGTAGCGTCTATTTTAAATGGTGCTGGCTTTGGTGCGACCAGAAATCTGGAAGAAGCCAACCTGATCTTATTGAATACATGTTCCATTCGAGAAAAGGCAGAACAAACAGTTCGCAAACGACTTACCGAGTTTCGTAAGATCAAAGAAAAAACACCTGGAATGCTCATCGGTATGTTGGGTTGTATGGCTGAACGATTGAAAGCACAGTTATTGGAACAAGAGAAACTGGTGGATATCGTTGTTGGTCCGGATGCATATAGAAGTTTACCCGCACTCATTGAAGAAGCCGGATCAGGACAAAAAGCTGTCAATGTTTTGCTGAGTAGAGATGAAACTTATGGTGATATCGCTCCTATTCGAATTGATAGCAATGGAATTAGTGCATTTGTATCGATCATGCGTGGCTGTAACAATATGTGCAGCTTCTGTGTGGTGCCATTCACCAGAGGACGAGAAAGAAGCAGAGATGCTCATTCCATCATACAAGAAGTTAAAGATCTGTGTGATAAAGGATACAAGGAAGTAACCCTCCTCGGACAAAATGTAGACAGTTATTATTGGATCGATGAACAAAAAGACGAGACTGTAACATTTGCAGCACTTCTCGAAAAAGTAGCATTGATCAGTCCGGATTTAAGAGTAAGATTCAGCACCTCACATCCGAAAGATATCACTGATGAGGTATTGATTACAATGGCGAAATACGAGAACATCTGTAAATACATTCACTTACCGGTTCAAAGTGGTAGTTCAAGAATATTACAATTGATGAATCGTACATATACCCGCGAATGGTATATGGCAAAAGTAGATCGCATCAAAGAGATCCTCCCCGACTGTGGCATCAGCTCTGATATCATCGCCGGTTTTTGTACTGAAACCGAGGAAGATCATCAGGAAACACTTAGCATTATGCAATACAGCGGATATGACATGAGCTATATGTTCTTTTACAGCGAAAGACCCGGAACTCTGGCTGCAAGAAGATATGAAGATGATATACCGGAAGATGTCAAGAAAAGAAGATTACAAGAGATCGTTGATCTGCAAGGGGTATTATCGCACCAAAGTAATCTCAAAGATCTTGGTAAAAGCTTCAAAGTATTGGTGGAAGGCAATAGCCGTAAAAGCGATGCAGAATGGATGGGTAGAACCAGTCAAAACAAAGTGATCGTCTTCCCTAAAAACGATTTGAATGAGGATTTAAAAGGAACTTATGTGATGGTGAAAGCGACTGATTGTACAAAAACAACACTGCGTGGAGAAAGAGAAGTATAACAATCAATGATCAATATTGAATATTCAATGTTGAAATACGCAGGGAATGAATAAAAGGATCTCTATATCAGACTTCTGACATCTGAGATCAATAAATGAAAGCTATGGATCTTCAAAGTATAAAAAATCGATTTGGCATCATTGGCAACTCGCCATCGCTGAATCATGCATTGAATACAGCAGTACAGGTAGCTGCAACGGATCTAACCGTATTGATAGTAGGAGAAAGTGGCGTGGGTAAAGAAGTGTTTTCACAAATCATTCATGCGCTATCATCGCGTAAGCATAATCCTTTTATTGCTGTAAACTGTGGTGCTATTCCTGAAGGAACGATCGATTCAGAACTATTTGGTCACGAGAAAGGTGCTTTTACCGGAGCGGTAGATAGTCGTAAAGGATATTTCGAAACAGTAAGTGGCGGTACGATCTTTTTAGATGAGATCGGTGAAATGCCATTGGGTACCCAAGCCAGATTGTTGCGAGTATTGGAGACCGGAGAATTCATTCGGGTAGGTTCTTCCAAAGTACAAAAGACAGATGTTCGTGTCATTGCTGCTACCAACAGAGAACTACTAGAATTCACACAAAAAGGAAGGTTCCGTGAAGATCTTTATTACCGTTTAAGTACCGTTCCTATCCGTGTTCCGGCTTTACGTGATCGCAAAGAAGATATTTTATTATTGTTTCGAAAATTTGCTGTCGACTTCGCAGAAAGATATAAAACGCAGCCCATACAATTAGATGATGACGCTAAAAACCTGTTAATTCATCATCCATGGCAAGGTAACGTACGTGAATTAAAGAATATTGCAGAGCAGATATCGGTATTGAGTCAATCGAATAATATTTCTGCTACTACCCTACAGCAATTTCTCCCGGATCAAAGTAAGCATACGCGAATGCCCGTACTTGCCGGACAATCAACTGGCGGGTCAGGAGAATTTGCTAATGAGCGTGAGATACTGTACAAGCTTTTCTTTGATATGAAGAAGGATGTAACAGAATTGAAAAAAATGTTCTTGGAAATATTGCAAAACCCTTCTCTGGCAGGTACTGCAGCCAATTATACCAGAGAATCTTTATTGCAGGATTTTCATACCAATGGTAATGGAGATCTAGCACCGACTCTTAGCAATCAAGGTTCTGTGCATACAGCAGTGTTACCGGCCAATATGAGCTCTCAACCGGTTCTACTACATGAAGAAGATATACATCAACATGAAGAAGTAGAGGAATCATTGAATATCATGGATAAAGAAAAAGAACTCATCTTAAAAGCTTTGAAAAAGCATAAAGGAAAAAGACGTGATGCTTCTCTTGATCTGGGTATCAGTGAAAGAACATTGTACCGTAAACTGAAAGAATACGATATTGAGGAATAATCTGAAATCATGAGATTTAACTTTCATACCTATCATAGGCCCCTATATACGTTGCTGTTATTGACCGTGATGGCTTTTTCAGCATGTAAAGTATCTTATCGATTCAATGATGCTGCAATCGATCCACGCTATAAAACTATTAAACTTGGCTTCATCGAAAATAAAGCCCGTTATATCAATCCGCAGTTGAGCCCAAAACTGAATGATAAACTACAGCAAAAGATCACCAACCAAACCAAATTGACCCGTGTATCGAATGATGATGCTGATTATGTTATCAATGGCTATATTTCAACTTATGATGGTACACAAACTGTTGGTGTAAGTGGTAGACAAGCAAGCACCAATCGTCTGACTGTTTCGATCAATATTACGCTGAGAAAAAATATTGAAAATGAAACCAAAGAATTTGTGGTGAGCAGAAGCTTTGACTACAGCGCCAATTTAGCTTTTAATACAGCAGAGGCTCAATTATTGGATGAAGTGGTCAGAAATATGGTAGACGAGATATTTAACCGTATTTTTTCTGACTGGTAATCAATTTGTACATTTATCGCTATGAAATCCATTCGGGACAAAGCCTTATTACATTTAACCGGACAATCTACACTCCAAATGGTTCCTATAGACCAGTTGGAGTCATTGGTTCAGTCCTATCCTTATTTTGCGCCCGCTGAATTATTATACAATGCCAAACGTTTGCAGGAGGGTTCAATTTCCTCCGGCGATAAATATGTAGGCAAATCCTTACTATTTACGGATAACCCACTTTGGGTCTCCTATCTGCTACATGATACTGATACCACAGAAGAAGTGGGTATGCCTGAAACACCTGTTGATGACAGACCTTCAACTCACACTTCTAAATCGATCGATATACCGAGTGTAGATGATGTCAGAGATATCATTAAATCGATCGATCCAAGAAAAATTCCGGACAATCCACCCGAAGTGGATGAGACAGAGGAAGTATACCAGGAAAATGGAGATGAATTACCATTGCCGGATGCCAAATTGAGCAGTCTCTTATCGGAGCAATTAGCCGATTTCAAAAAACCCATAGATGAAGCTGCTTCATTAGAGATCGAAACTGAGCGACTACATACGATCGATTATTTTGCCTCTCAGGGCATTAAAATCGATCTCTCCAAGATACCACAGGACAAACTCACTTCTCAACTAAGGAAGTTCACTGATTGGCTGAAGCAAATGAAACATGCTAATAATGAGCCCGCAGACCTTGGAACCGGTTCAGATCTGGAGCAAGCAGTGGCACTGATCGCTGAAAATTCGAATGAATCCAGAGAAGTAGTGACTGAAACCATGGCTGAGGTACTGGAAAAACAGGGGCAGCTAGACAAGGCCATTCAACTGTACATTAAATTAAGTTTCATAAATCCTGAAAAATCCGCTTATTTTGCGGCGAAGATTCAACAATTAAAAGGTATATAAAATGATCATTCTGTTTCTGATTTTGATAGTGTTAGCCTGTGTGGCGCTTGGTTTCGTTGTATTGATTCAGAACCCTAAAGGCGGCGGTTTATCTGCCAATGTTGGCGGTTTGAGTAATCAATTCATGGGTGTTAAGCAAACTACTGATGTTCTTGAAAAGGGTACTTGGTTATTTGCTGGTATTATCGCCGTTTTGGCGTTGGTATCAAGCTTGTTTCTGAAAGGTGGTGCTAGCGTGGATAGTTCAGTTTTACAAAAAGTGAATACGACTACGAATGCACCTGCACCTCCGGCTACTACTCCTGCCAATACTACAACAGCTACTCCTGATACAGGAAAAAAATAATTTACTTCTCAGAAGTTAAAAACCCTGCCTGTTCTACAGACAGGGTTTTTTGTTTAATTTGATGGTATGAAAAAAACAGTTGGATCGGTCATATTGATACTACTGATCATTTTTGGCGTTTCGGCTTGGCTCGTATTCGGTAGTAATACTTCTTTTACTGAAAGTCATCGGTACTTTATCATAGAACAAGGCAAAACAGACAAGTCCTTTGTTTTAGAAACCTTAAAAGAAAATGGTATCGTTTCTCAAACGGTTGGCTTATCAATGGTTGGAACTGTAAGCACCGTATGGAGCAAAATAAAACCCGGAAAATATGAAGTAAAAAAAGGACAATCAGCTTTTGATATAGCCAGAATATTGAGAAACGGTAAGCAAGCAGAGTTGAAACTCGTAATCAATAAACTTCGTACCGCGTCTGATCTTGCTAAGCTTATCGGCAAACAATTCAATACTGATTCAGCAACAGCAATGACCTTTCTTAGCTCCAATGATTCACTACAACAACTGAATACAGATACCACGCAACTTTTCACCACTATTATTCCTGATACCTATATTTTTTACTGGAATACCCCTTTGATCAAAATTTTAAAGAAGCTCAAAGACAATAGTGAACTTTTCTGGCAAAAGGATAACAGACTTGCAAAAGCTGCATCCAAAGGTTTATCAAAAGAGGAAGCATATACGCTAGCTTCCATTGTTGAAGAAGAAACAAATTTTGATTCAGATAAATACAAAATCGCCAGCGTATACTTAAACCGCTTGAACAAAGGGATGCCCTTACAAGCTTGTCCAACCATTAAATACGCTATGCAGGATTTCACGATCACACGTATTTATGAAAAGTATTTATCCAATCCATCCCCCTATAATACTTATCGAAAAAAAGGATTGCCACCCGGTCCTATCTGCACTCCTTCCTCAAAAACGATTGATATAGTGCTAAATGCTCCTGAAACTGATTATTTATTCTTTGTTGCTAAAAGCGACTTTAGTGGATACCATCATTTCAGCAATAATTATGCAACCCATGATAAATATGCCAAAGAATATCAAAAGCAATTAGATATTTATATGGCTAATAAAAAGTGATAGTAGTTTGATCAAGTTACAACGCATCATCATCAGTTGGAAACCCATTGCTTTTGTAATTCGCAAAAGCAAGACCACTATTATTCCGGGGTTTCAGGGATTACCACTGTATGATGTGGTCTTATTCTTTTTTAAGCAGATCAATAAAGTAGGATTGAATGAAAGGGCTGCAGCGATCTCCTTCAATCTGATCATGGCATTGCCGGCAGCATTAATATTTCTGTTTTCATTGATCCCCTACTTTCCCGAATCCTTCGAAGTTGACAAACAAATACTTAGTCTTTTTAAAGACATCACACCTAATTCTGAAACCTATCGCTTTGTTCGGGACATCATGAATGATCTCCTTAAAAAACACGTGGGTATTTTTTCTTTTGGTTTTGTATTACTCATCTTTTACGCATCAAATGCCATGATCGGTATCATTCGAACCTTTGATAAATCGATCCAAGAGCAAAAAGCATTTATTTTCCATCAACGTTGGAGAGCGATTCAACTTACTGCTATACTGATTTTATTGGTAATTGCTTCTTCTCTCGTATTGATCGGGCAAGATCAATTATTCAGCTTATTGAAAAAACTATTCAATATCAAATCCAAGACATTACTTCCGGTTTGGAATGCTGCCAGATGGCTGGTCATCATTGGATTGGTATTCTATGGCATTGCCTGTACCTATCGATATGCTCCATCGGTACAAAAACGATGGAAACTGGCCTCTCCAGGCACTTTATTGGCCACTTTTTTAACCCTTGCTACCACCCTCGTATTCTCTTATTGGGTAAGTCTTTTTGCCAACTCCAGTTACAACAAGATATACGGCTCTATTGGTACCGTTTTGATTATGATGTTACTGATTTATATCAATTCGTTAATTTTATTAATAGGCTTTGAATTAAATGTCAGCATAACGTATCTTACTAAAGAAGCTGAAGCCCGGAAATTAAAAGAGAAAGTCTAAACGCCTCCTGATTTTGCACAGATGAAACTACTTGTACCTACATGAACAAGTAATGATTATCATTTGTCAATATAAAAACCATTTATTATGAAAAAGTTACTCTTTTCACTATCATTAGTAATTGTTGCATTCTGTGTACAAGCACAATCACTTGCTGTTGGTTCGGATCTGCCAATGAAAGATGTAAAGATGAAGGATGTATCGGGAAAGGAAGTCTCCATCAAAGATGCCATGAAAGCCAATGGAGTGCTGGTCATGTTTTCATGTAATACCTGTCCGTATGTGATCAAAAACCAGCAAAGAACACTAGATATTGCTGCTTATGCTAAGCAAAATAATATTGGAATTATTTTATTGAACTCGAATGAAGGCACCAGAGATGGAGATGACTCATATGGGGCTATGAAGGCTTATGCGCAAAAACAGGGGTATGATTTTTATTACACTGTTGATACAGATTCAAAGATCGCTAATGCCTTTGGAGCAACCAGAACACCAGAATTATTTCTGTTTGATGCAAACGCTAAACTCCAATACAAAGGCGCTATTGATGATAATCCCAATGATGCCGGAAATGTGAAACGTGTTCATGCAAAAGAGGCCATCAATGAGCTTACTGCAGGGAAATCTATTTCCGTAAAAGAAAGTCGCTCGGTAGGCTGTTCCATCAAAAGAAGTTAAGATGAATCTGTATTCTGAAAGCCGCTGTAAAAAATAGCGGCTTTTTTATGGAATTTATTCGGATAAGCATCTTGTTAGTAACCAAAACCTGCAATATGAAACCTGTTATCATTATAGTGCTGCTATTAGGCATCACTTATGCGATCGCTGAAGGAATTCATTATGGAAGCATTACTGGTATCTTGCTCGCCACTTGTAGTTTAATGGCACTCGGCTATGCTATTTATCTGACCGAAAAACTTCGCAAACAAATGAATGAAGAGGCCGAAAGTGAATATATACAATAGCCTACTGCCCCACTAATTTTTGTAATTCCTGTACCAACCTTTGCTCGGGTAACTGCTGCGCAAAGAATTGACGATATTGACGTTGTTTATTCACCATTAATGTGACAGGGATAGCTCCATCCCATTTTTCATCGATCTTGGGACAGAATTCATCTGCATTCGTTTCATCTAACCAAACAATAGTGGAACGATAATTATTCTTTTTCGCAAAATCAGCGATACCTTTTGGATAATCTTCTGCAAAATCCAAACTTACCAAGATCAGCTTTACTTTCTGATCCTTAAAGTCTGCTACTGATTTTTCAAACCAAGGTATTTCCTTAATACAAGGAGCGCACCAACTCGCCCAAAAATTGATAACCAGTGGAACAGAACTGGTGTCGATGATTTTGACGAGATCATCGATCTTCACCTTCTTGATTTCCTGAGCCTGAATAGTTGTTGTAGCTAATACAAACAATAAAAGGATCCATATTTTTTTCATAACCATTATTTAGTTTCCATCATCTTGTTTGAATCCCCATTCATTCAATAACTGTTGACTTCTTTCTTGTGACATAGATGGCTGATCGTAATGTCCGGCATTACTTTTTTGACGATATGCCTCATAGATACTTACAGCACAAGCCACAGAAATATTCAAACTCTGAATAATACCCATTTGTGGGATAATAAAATTACCATCTGCCAAAGCTCTGATTTCCTCACTTACACCGGAATGTTCATTACCAAAAACCAATGCTATACTTTCGGTAAAATCAATATCGTATAAACTTACAGCATCAGAAGACAGGTGTGTTGTTAAAATACGAGAATACCTTTTTCTAAGTTCAGTAAAACAGGTTTCTGCATCTTCAAACTGATGAATCGTTAACCACTTGGCAGCACTACTGCTACTCTTAGGGCCGAATTTTTCATGTCTGGGTATCTTCGTGGTCAAGATAAAAATATCCTGAATACCCACAGCATCACAGGTTCGCATCACAGCTGATATATTGTGCGGATCCTGCACATTTTCCATGACTACTGCCAAATTCGGTTGTCGTTGATGTAAAACGCGTAGTAGTTTTTCTCTTCTTTCAGGTGTCATAGACCCCGAAAATCGGTACTTCCGCAGGATTAAACAAATCGATACAAAGAAAAGCGGGTAAAGGCACCCGCTTTTCTTAATAACTACCATCTTCTTCGATCTCTATCACGCCTATCATCATCGCGGCCCCATCGATCATGCCCTCTTCGTTTGTCCACAATCACTACCGGCGGACGATAAGCCGTATGCTGACGGGCATAACGATCGCGATAAAATTGTGGATGACGGAATGGATCAGGATCATTGATCACCACTTTGTATCCTCGATGTAAATCATAATGACGATAGGCTCTTGGAAGATCGGATACATATACCCAGCGACCTCGCTCTAAATACACAAAGCGACTTCTGGGTATACTGTAATACATATCAATCTCGGGGAAGTAATAATAATCGCCTATATGATTGCCGGGTAATCCCCATGCTGGACGAGGGCCCACATTGACATTCACATTCAATCGAACCTGTGCTTGAGCTGTGTCGATCATCCAAAAAGATAAGACGATCAAGATGGGTAAAATTTTCTTTTTCATGCTTCACGGTTTTATACTTATACAAAGCCAAACCGGATGCCAAAAAAGAAGTATTCTGTTAGGGAAATGTGAATTCAATTACAACAAAATGCATGGATGAAAAATGGAATGATCATCTGAATTGAATGCCCAATCCGGGTTTTCCGGATACTGTTACTTTTCCATTCTCATACATCAAGCCTGTTGCAATAGACTGAGATAATAATAGTGGGCCATCCATATCAACATGATCCAATTGCGGAAGAAAATGTGCAATGGCCGCAGAACCTACTTCCGATTCATTCATACTTCCCATCATGACCTGTAATCCTAATGTTCTTGCTTCTTGAATCATTCTGATAGCAGGTGTAATGCCACTGCATTTGGTAAGTTTGATATTGATACCATGAAAATGATCCACACATTTCTTTACATCCTGTTCCGATACACAACTTTCATCTGCGAACAATGGCAAAGGAGATTGTTGATACAATACTTTCATCCCTTCCCAATTATCTTTTGCAAGAGGCTGTTCGATGAACTCTACGCCTAATGACGCCAGCTGGGGAATTTTCTCGAGTGCTTCTTCTGTTGTCCAACCTGCATTGGCATCAACCCTGAAAACAGCATCGGTGTGTTGTCGCAACGCTTCTATAATGGAAATATCATTTTCTGTTCCAAGTTTTACTTTGTAAACAGGCCATGGCTTCGCTTTCATCTTATCAACCATTTTATCAATGGTATCAATACCTATGGTATAATCAGTAACAGGAGTATTAATCCATTGTGTTTGCATAAGTTCATACAATGGACGTCCTTTCATTTTACCGAAAAGATCCCAGCAAGCCATATCTAATGCACAAACCAAAAAGGGATTGTTCGGAATCAAATGATGTAAATAATGCCAATATCTCTCGGGTTCCGTCAATGCAAATTTTTCAATCATGCGACGATGTTTCTCCAGATCTGCAATCATCGATTCTACTGTAACATCATAATAAGCGATGGCGGGTGCCTCACCAAAACCCATGAATGGACCTAATTCCAGGGCCACCAACAAAGAAGGCTGATGTGTTTTGGTACGACCATTCGAAATGGTAAAGGGGTATTCAAAAGGAAGATTGATGGGTCTATAGCTGAGCTTCAAGAGATGTATTTTGAGCAGCAAAGATAATTAATGATTGTATTGCCACTGAGGGTACAGAATTACACTGAAATTTTCTGTGTTTCTCTGTGCTCTCAGTGGTAATCATCGCATGCTAGTCTCTTCCACTCTGTTGGATATAACCTTGGAGTGTCGAATTAAAATCATCTTGTTGTAACAAGGATTCTAAGGTGATATGCATTCTGTATCTCCAATAATGTTTTGGATCTGCCGGAATATTGATACGCTCACTATGAGGATCTTCTTTGCGAAGTGCTGCATCCATTCCCATCAGGTCTTGCAATTGGAAAACGGTCCACATAGATGGTGAGTACAAATGCTGTATCACAATAGCAGTATTGATCCAGGCTTCGCAGTAGTATGGCGCTTCCCCTGATTGTCCGAGTTCGTTATTATAAAACTGTTGGATTCTTTCCTTATCTTCTTCCCACCATCCACGTATGGTACTCATATCGTGCGTAGAAGGTGTAACTACACTTAGATACGGAGCATCCGTAGGATGAAAGAAACTCCGCTTAGGATCTTTAGGCATTCGCTGAATCTCTAAACTCAATAGTCCGAGCTGTCTCATAACATCAGGAACACAAGCCGGTACCAAACCAAGATCTTCACCACATACCAGCATATTGGTCACTCGTTTGAGTGCCGGTAATTTTTTCATGGCTTCTTTCATCCAAAAATCATCCTGACGTCGGAAGAAATAATCAACATACAGATCTTTCAATTGCTGCTGGGTGTGCTGGTCAAGATAGCGGAAGGAAGAAGTACTTTCCATATTAAATCTGAAATGGAAGTGCTGATGATCACCTTCGCTGTCTTCAAAAAGAAGTACGTTGCTGATAAGATTGTATAACCCTTGTCTTACTTTATCGTGTTGTTCATCTTTTTCCAGTGTATTGAAGTATTGTTCTACCTGACGCTGAGTCGAAAATTCCGTTTTCAATGTATATTGACCGAATCCATCCACATTCAAAAATTCTTTTTTTACCAGTTCGTTATCGTATCCAAACAATTCCCACAACACGTTTTCATGGATAAAAGGCTGGGTAAAACGATGGTGATCAAAAGAAATACCTCGCGATTGGAATTCATTGATATGAATAGGAATAGCCGGAACAAAGCGACCTAATATTCCTTCTACAGCATGCATCGGAATACTCCATATCCTAAAGAAACCAAGAATATGATCTATTCTGAATGCATCAAAGTAATAACTCATTTGCTCAAAACGCTGTTTCCACCAGGCAAATCCATCGGCCTGCATTCTTTCCCAATTGTAGGTAGGGAAACCCCAGTTCTGACCCGCAATGGCAAAATCATCCGGAGGAGCTCCTGCTTGCGCATCCATATGGTAGAGATCAGGATGTTGCCATGCATCAGCACCATGTCTGTAAACCCCAATGGCAATATCTCCTTTAACGATGATCCCTTTTGAATGAGCGTAGGCTGTTGCTTCTTTCAATTGCAGGTGCAATTGGTATTGAGTAAAATAATGTAGCGCAATTTCTTTATACGCTGCAGAGTCAGGAGCTGCAAGTCTTTCGACCTCAGACTCATTATAATGCCTGAATGCCGGCCATTGATTGAAATCAACCGTACCATATTGATCTCTCAAATAGCAAAATACAGCGTATGATTGCAGCCAATGTTTGTTATCATTGAAATATTGTTTGAAGTCAGATGATGACAATACGGATGCACCTTGTTCTTCATAAATCTTAGCGATTAGTTTTGTTTTGAACTGAATCACTTCCTGATAATCCACTACATCCAAAGCGTTCAGTTTTGCTTTCTCTACTGCAATCTGTTTTTGTAGTTTTCTATCATCTTTCACCAATGTATCTAAATGCAGATAAAGCGGATGCAAGGCAAATGCAGAGATAGCAGCATAAGGATAAGAATCAGTCCAACTATGTGTGGCTGTAGTATCGTTGATCGGAAGTATCTGGATCATTTTCAATCCGGTCTTTGAAGCCCAATCAACCATGAGTTTAAGATCATTGAACTCTCCTACTCCCAACCCATGCTCAGTTCTTAGACTAAATACTGGAATGGCCACACCTGCACCTTTCCAGGTATTATTGGGCAGAATAGCAAAACCATCATGAATGATACTCAGCTTATCTTTCACAACGCCGTCATACATCACACGATTATTGCCGTCTTCATAACGAACAAATTTTCGCTGATCTACATCATACACACCATACTTATATGCAATAGGGAATGATTCCTTATTAAGATCCAATTGTATTTGAAAAAAATCTTCCCCTTTATTTCTTTTCAGTAACAAGGGATTTTCGGTATCCCAATTTCCGAATAGCTGACTACTTCCTAAAAGACATAGTGTTTCACCTTTTTTGAGTAAAGGTGCTTTCACTTTCAGAATATGTGTAGTGGTTCGAGGTGTTTTAACAACAACAGGTGTATGCGCTTTCTCTAGTAATACTTTGGTGAAAGGCTCGGTGTAAAAAGCATTCTCATAATATCCAGCAAAATTCCATGCATCAGTAACATGTATTTCTTTTGCTTGGATGATGCCAAGATCTAATTGTTTATCATTTCCCCAATCATAACTCAAAGTGCCATCTGTATTTCGCAAAATGTATTGATATACAATTACGCTTTCCTGTAAAGATGTTTCTTTCAGATCAATGGTAACAGACCAATATTCTTCATTAAAATATTGAAGTGGCAGCGCTTTAGCAGGATCATTATCTCCCAATAATGGATGATTACCGGTAATAAAAAGATCCTGCCCAAATGTGGTATGAAACTTTAGATAAAAAGTGATTTTTTTACCTATTATAGGGGTTGACTTTTTTGCTGTCTTTGTTTTCTTCTGATGGAGTTCATCAGCAACAAGAGATGTATTTGCCTTTTTTAAAGAGCGTTTCGCAACCGTCTTCTTTTGGTTATTCTGGGAGTCAGCATGAGGTAATGGCACAGATTTCCCACTGGCTGAAGCAATCATTTTTTTCGTCGTAGCCACTGCAAGCAATTTTTGGTATCACTAAAATAGGTATTAATGTGTAAAAAAAACACATTAATCTTTACTATGTGTGCAAATGTATGTGCTTATGATCGGTGTAAGATGAGATCAGATGCTTTTTCTGCGATCATAATGGTTGCTGCGTTTGTATTACCGGAAACGATGGTTGGCATGATAGAAGCATCTACTACCCTTAGAGATCGAATACCATGCACATTGAGCTCATGATCTACAACAGACCATTCATCATTACCCATTTTACATGTACCTACTGGATGATAAAGTGTTTCCAGACTTTTATTGATATGTTCATGTAAAGCAGCCTCATTGGTATAGTTTTTTGGAAGTGAAATATCTCCTTCCGTATACGCACTCAGCACTTGTGTTTGTACAATTTCAATGGCTTTTTTCAATGCTACAACCAACTGTTCCCGATCCTTGGACTGCTCAAATACTTGATGGTCTATGATGGGTGCATCGTTCGGATTTGAATTCTTTAATGCGATTGTCCCTCTGCTTTCCGGATGTAAAAGTATCGCCATGATCCCGAATCCACTCTTACGTGGAAACGTACTCAGATTGTACATATCCGTACTATAATCATCCGCAATACCAATGGGTGCAAAATGAAATTGTATATCAGGTCTATCTATTCCTGAAGAACTATAAAAGGCATTGGCCTCTAAAGGACTATTCCCCAATGGTCCTTTCTTGAATAAAAGATGTTGCAGCAAGGCTTTTCCCATGTTCAAAGGTGATAGTAATGCATTGGATGTAGGGATGATACTATTCACAGACACACCTGTCCAGATATGATCTTGTAAATTTTTTCCAACTCCGGGTAATGAATGAATGATATTGATCCCTTGTTTCCCCAATTCAATTGGATCACCAATACCTGATAACATCAATAAATGTGGCGATTGAATAGCCCCAGCGGAAAGAATCACCTCTTTTGAACAATTGATTCTTTCGGCACCTGTTTGTCCAACCATGACTTCCACCCCCACTGCCCTACCATTTTCAATAAGAATATTTTTTACCTGACAATGGGTTCTGACCGTCAGATTTTTTCTTTTCATGGCAGGCTTCAAAAAAGCAGTCGCAGCACTATGCCTTTGATTATTCTTAATAGTGAATTGAAGCATGGATGCTCCGATCTGCTGAGCACCATTGTAATCATCGTTTCGAGGTATTCCTATTTCTTCACAAGCTCGTATAAACACTTCGCCCAACGGATGTGGCTGCATGGAATGAATAACGTTCAATGGTCCATCCCATCCATGATATTCACCACCAAAATTCTCATTATGCTCAGATTTTTTAAAATAAGGCAAAACAGAATCATAGTCCCATCCTTTATTACCCAAGGATGCCCATTCATCAAAATCTGCTTTATTACCTCTTACATAGGCCATAGCATTGGTAGCACTACTTCCTCCCAATGTTTTTCCTCTGGGAATAAATAATCGACGATAATCGATATTCTTTTGCGGCTTGGTCCAAAATGCCCAATCCACTTCTGTCCGATTGAGTTTACTATATGCACCCGGTATATGTATCTCCATTTTTTTGTCTGGTCCACCCGCCTCCAATAACAATACCTTATTCGTGGGATCATCAGATAAACGATTGGCTAATACACAACCTGCTGAGCCTGCACCAATGATGATATAATCAAATGACATATTCTAAAAATAAACTAAAAAGAGCAAGCATGCCAGACCTGAGAAAGAATTGATAAAAAGACCATTTGTTATAGAATTTTTATCGGATAGATGAACAACTGCCCCCTATCTTTGCAAAACTAACAATTGTTCGTATGACAGATATGGCATTCAACCGCAATGAAGACTGGATGAAACTAATGTTGCGCCAAGTGGAGCAACATTTTGAGAAAATTAAATTGGGTGGGGGCAAAAAATCCATCGAAAAGCAAAGAGAACGAAACAAGTTGACTGCACGTGAACGCATTGATTACTTATGTGATAAAGACAAACCATTTGTTGAAATAGGTGGTTTTGCAGGTTTCGAAATGTATGAAGCAGAAGGTGGTTGTCCATCAGCAGGTACAGTTGCCGGTATTGGGTACATCAGTGGTCGTCAGGCGATAATTGTTGCCAATGATCAAACCGTAAAGGCGGGCGCTTGGTTTCCGATCACCGGAAAGAAGAACTTAAGGATGCAAGAAATTGCTATGGAGAATAAGCTGCCGATCATTTATCTGGTAGATAGTGCAGGTGTATTTCTTCCTATGCAGGACGAGATCTTTCCCGATAAAGAACATTTCGGTCGGATCTTCAGGAATAATGCGAGAATGAGTGCAATGGGTATTACACAAATTGCTGCTGTAATGGGAGCTTGTGTTGCAGGTGGAGCCTACCTACCTATCATGAGCGATGAAACATTAATGGTGGAAGGTAATGGAAGTATCTTTTTAGCCGGGGCTTATTTGGTAAAAGCTGCGATCGGTGAAGATATTGATAATGAAACATTGGGCGGCGCTGTTACTCATACTGAGATCAGTGGTATTGCAGATTATAAATTTAAAACAGAACAGGATTGTTTGGATCATATCAAAAAGATCATGAACAAACTTGGAGCACCCGGTACTGCAGGCTTTGATCGCATTGCATCCGTTGCTCCTAAAAAAGATCCAAAAGAATTGTATGGCATTATCCCGGAAGGAAACTTAAAGCCATATGATATGCTTGATATCATTGAACGCATCGTTGATAACAGTGAATTTGATCAGTTTAAACAAGATTATGGTAAAACCATTCTATGTGGTTATGCACGTATCGAGGGTTGGGCCGTTGGTATCGTAGCAAATCAACGTCTGATCTGTAAGAACAAAAAAGGTGAAATGCAGATCGGCGGTGTGATCTATAATGACAGTGCAGACAAAGCAGCAAGATTTATTCTCAATTGTAATCAGAAAAAAATCCCACTGGTCTTTCTGCAAGATGTAACCGGTTTTATGGTTGGCAGCAGAAGCGAACACAGTGGCATCATTAAAGATGGGGCTAAACTGGTAAATGCGGTTGCTAATTCTGTGGTTCCAAAGATCACTGTTATTGTAGGTAATAGTTATGGTGCGGGTAATTATGCGATGTGTGGGAAAGCGTATGATCCACGTTTTATTTATGCATGGCCTTCTGCAAAGATCGCGGTGATGGGTGGAGAACAAGCTGCCAAAACATTGGCACAAATCCAGGTAGCATCTATGAAAGCTCAAGGAAAAGAGGTTGATAAAGAACAAGAGCAAGAATTATTGAAAGATATCAAGGGAAGATATGAGCGACAAACCACTCCATACTATGCAGCAGCAAGATTGTGGGTAGATGGCATTATCGATCCAACAGAAACCAGAAAAGTGATTGCGGAAGGATTACATGCCGCCAATCATAATCCTGATATGGATACACTTCGAACAGGCGTATTTCAGGTTTGATAAGTAGATATGAATTTGTTGTCAACGGTAAGGAATGATATGCTTGAAACAATTTACTTTGCTGTTTAATTGAAGCATATGAATTATCCTATTTATACTGTTGATGCATTTACAGACCATGTATTTGGAGGAAATCCTGCAGCTGTTTGTCCATTGACCGAATGGCTTCCCACAGCGACGATGCAACAATTAGCAAACGAAAATAATTTATCAGAAACTGCTTTCTTTGTTCAGAGAACCGATGGAGATTATGATATCCGTTGGTTCACACCTGAGTTGGAAATAGATCTGGCCGGTCACCCTACCCTTGCCACAGCTTATGTACTTTTTAATGAGCTAGGCTATCAACAGGATACAATTCGTTTTCATAGCAAAAGCGGACTTCTTACTGTTACAAAGAATGGCGATCTAATGGAAATGAATTTTCCGGCTCGTATGCCACAGCCTTGTGAAATTCCTGCTCATTTATTGGAGGGTTTTAGTATTCGTCCTCAACAAGTACTACGTTCAAGAGATTATTTTTTGATCTACGAATCACAGGAAGAAATTGAAAAAGTGATCCCAGATTTTGTACAGTTGAATCAGGTGGAAACTTTAGGTATTATTATTACTGCAAAAGGAAACAATGCAGATTTTGTATCCCGTTTTTTTGTTCCCAATTCTGTTATTGGAGAAGATCCTGTAACCGGTTCAGCTCATGCTACCCTAATTCCATATTGGGCCAAAACATTGAATAAAACATCGATGAAAGCAGAACAATTATCGAAACGCAAAGGCGATCTATGGTGTGGTATCAATGGTGATAGAGTTACCATTGCCGGCAAAGCAGTATTGTACATGAAAGGATCTTATCGTTTGGCATGAGTACATCTAACGGACATCAACTGGTTATCTATACTGACGGATCTTCACGTGGGAACCCTGGTCCCGGTGGCTATGGTATTGTATTAATGTGGGGTGAAAAAAGAAAAGAGATCTCAGCAGGCTATCGACATACAACAAATAACCGAATGGAATTGATGGCAGTAATCGTAGCGTTAGAATCTCTGACTAAAAGAAATATAGCAGTAACGATTTATACAGACAGTCAATACATCGTGAATACAGTTGAAAAGAAATGGCTGGATAATTGGATACGAACAGATTTCAAAGGTGGTAAAAAGAATAAAGATCTTTGGCTTCGATACAAAGCCATTGCCAATCATTTTCAGGTTCGTTTTGTTTGGGTAAAAGGACATGCGAATAATCCATGGAATAATCGTTGTGATGAACTGGCTACTAGTGCCGCGGATGGAACCCACCTTTTAGTGGATGAAGTGTTTGAGAATTCTTCGGATTAAAAACTTATGTCCGATACAATATTGATCATTTTCAAATTTTCAAATTGAACAATTGTCTAAGTTCCTGGAGTGGTGGTAAGGATAGCTGCTTTGCATTGATGAAAGCCATTGAACAAGGATACACTCCTTCCGTTCTTTTGAATGTCATGAATGAAAATGGAAAAATTTCCAGAAGTCATGGCATCCCGGCATCGATTTTAGAAGCACAAGCAAAAGCTGCTCAATTACCTATACACTTAATCAGTAGTAGCTGGCAAGAATATGAGCAACATTTTACCGATGGATTAGAACAACTCAAAGAAAAATACGCTGTGACATATGCCGTGTTTGGAGACATTGATCTTCAAGCGCATCGTGATTGGGAAGAAAAAGTATGCAGCAACGCTGGACTCACTGCACTTCTTCCCTTGTGGCATCAAGACAGAAGATCATTGGTGATGCAAATGTTGGATAATGGCATCCAAACAATGATCGTAAGTTGTAATGAAGTGATGGGTCCTTCTTTTATCGGCAAAACACTAACACCGTCATTGATCGATGAATTAGAAGCATTGGGAGTGGATGCCTGCGGTGAAAATGGAGAGTTTCATACATTGGTGTATGACTGTCCATTGTTCTATGAACCGCTTCAAATACAAGTAAAACAAGCACTGCAGCACGATCAATATTATTTTTCCGAACTCATTCTTCTGAAATAAAAAATCCGCAGTTATTACTGCGGATTTTTTATATATAAACAGATCGTTTCTATAAAGAGATATTCTTCTTAGCGATGGATTGATTCAGAAAATAGTATCCTCCGAAAAGGATCGCACTGAAAATAGCGGTTGCCATCAAACTATTCGCATAGAAAGGTAAAGCGTCATTATAGCACATCATCAAACCTTCAAAAGTTTGCGGACGTTTTAATCCACCGCCACCGGCCCATACCATGAAGTTAGATATCAAAAAGAAAGTAGTTGGAGTGGCAATAGAAGCTCCCAATACTTGCAAAGGCTTTTGACTACGTACCATGAATCCGAAGATGGTCAAACTGGTAAACAACAGATAATTTACCCACTGGCCTTTATAAAATCCAGGTATTTCAGTCAATCCATTATTGTATAAAAACTGATACAACAAATCAGAAAGAAACATAGAGATCAAAGGCAGCGCAAAAGCCCATTTTTTATCCTTAACGAAAATCGCGCCTGCAAAAAGTGCAATAGCGAACTGAGGAGCAAAACCCCATGGTCTGTTAGGCATCGCGCGGTAAATAGCACTCAGAAAAATGGTCAATACCAGAGAAACAATAAGTGAACGGTTCAATTTCATCGTAAAGAATTTCAGGGACAAAAATAGGTGTTATGGGCTAAGTTTTGACCTCAATTTTCCTCATCCTGTGAATAAGCATCTGATACTGATACAAAAGCTTTGTACAAAGAAGATTTACCTGAAGACAGTAATTGGTAGGATTGTCCGGGAAATACAATAAAGGACTCCCCTTTTTTGATCACAATTTGCTGATTGATGATCACTCCCCCTTCTATTACGATCCAGATTTCCGGAGAAAAGGCCTTGTCTTCAAAAATCGTATTGGCTTGTAATGTGAGATGAGTAAGTGAAAAATCAGGTACCGGAAAATGGAATACATTTTCGCCATCCCGCATCATCTTTCCCTTTAAAATGGTAGGAGTAATTGGATTGAAGTCTGTATTCGCCAGTAATTCCGGTACATCGATATGCTTTTTGGTGAGTCCGCCACGTAACACATTATCACTGTTCGACATCAACTCAATGTTCTGCCCCTCCAAATAAGCATGAGGTACGCCTGCTCCTTGAAAAATTCCCTCGCCGGGTTGAAGACAAACAATATTGAAGAAATAAATCGAAAATATACCTCGATCAATATCTCCGCTGGGTGATTGATTGTTGAAATGCTTGGCTACCCACCAACCGGGATCAGTCTTAGTCAGTAATCCTTCTTGCTTGTGTCGAATTTCACGTTTGACCAAAGGCAAGAGTAAATCATTGACACTTTGCTGTTCCATTTCCATGATAAAGCGATAAAGCGACTGAATACCCTCACGTTTAAATAAGGGGAGTAAGATTTGAAACTCGATTACATCATTCAAAACCTTCTCCAGATGCTCCTTTTGTTTAAATCCATGTAAAAGCCAGAACTCACTGATAGCCAGCATTACTTCAGGCTTATGATTTCGGTCCTTATAATTCCGATTGGGCGCATTCACAGGAATACCGGCCTCATTCTCTCTTTCAAAGCCTGCAACAGCATTTTCTTTACTGGGATGTACTTGTATCGACAACATCTCCCGAACATCCATCACTTTGAGCAAATAAGGAATGTTCCCAAACTTTGTAAAGACTTCCGGTGACAGTGCTTTGGATGGTTCTTGGTCGATCAACTCTTGTAATGAAGATCTGCTATTATGGATCTCTACATAAGCCGATGCTAAAGGGTGAATACCTAGCCAATATTCAGCAAAAGGTTTGTTTTCGGTGTTATTAATGCCCAACAACTCCGGCAGAAACGTATATCCGCCCCACTCGTAGTGTTGAACCTTACCTTGCAATTTCAGGATGGAATAGTGATTTGACATATCGAAACTTTTGCAAGAACGTTCAATTCCTATTAAATCGTATCGAATCATTCATTTTTAACGAAATAGTTTATGCACAACCCCATTAAAACCGGCAACTTAGGCGAAGAGATCGCTTATGGATTTATCATAGAAAAAGGGTATCAGGTATTGGAACGAAACTGGCGTTACAAGCACTGGGAGGTGGATATCATTGCTTCCAAAACAGATAAACTACATTTCATTGAGGTAAAAACACGCAATTCTCTGCGTTTTGGAAAGCCTGAAGAAAGCATTACACGTGAGAAAATGACCCACCTCAAAAATGCAGCAGAACAATTCCAATACCAACACCCACAATGGAAATATATCCAATTCGATGTGATTGCGATAACACTCGTACATGGCATTGCTAAAGAGATCTATTTAATCGAAGATGTTTATTTTTAATAGCATCTATCAATCAAAAATTATTAATTTTGATGTTTAAACATCAAATATGCAATCTCTTAGTTCATTTTCATCATCACTAGGAAATATATTCACCCAGATAAAGATGCCGGTTGTATTTGCCGGACATGGAAGTCCGATGAATGCTATTGAACGGAATGAGTTTTCGGAGGGTTGGCAAAAAATAGCAAAAGAACTACCTGAACCAACTGCTATACTCTGCATCTCAGCACATTGGGAAACGAGGGGAACATTTGTTACAGCAATGGAGCGCCCTAAGACCATCCATGACTTCTATGGTTTCCCTCAACAATTGTTTGATCTGCAATATCCTGCTCATGGTAGTTTGACATTAGCAAATGATACCATAAAGGCTGTGGAGAAAACTACTATTGAACAAGATCTTACCTGGGGATTGGATCATGGCTGCTGGAGCGTCTTACAACAAATGTATCCTGCTGCTCATATACCGGTGGTGCAATTAAGTTTGAATCAGTTACAAGATCCATTGTGGCACTATCAACTTGCTAGAGAATTGAATGTTTTACGCAACAAGGGGGTGCTCATTATTGGAAGTGGAAATATGGTTCACAATTTGAGTGTGATGAATTGGAAAACACCTGAGAAAGGCTATGATTGGGCTGAAGAAGCCAATCAAACACTCAAAAATCTAATCGCTAATAATGATCACCAGTCATTGACGAATTACAAAGATTTAGGTGCTGAAGTGCGTCAGTCGATTCCTACACCTGAACACTATCTACCACTGTTGTACATCTTAGGACTAAAAGCTGATGATGAGAAGGTTCAATTCTTTAATGATAAAACTGTTTTTGGATCCATCTCAATGACTTCTTTGCTGATCGGAAACTGATCAAGAAAAACGTTGCATCATTTTTTCGACCATCTTAAAAGTTGCCGGACAATACTCCACATTTTGTTGATGAACATGTATGTATTCTACCATTTTCTTTTTCTTTAAATGCGGGAATCCTGCACAATCAGCCGGTCTTACTTCATAGATAGAACACATATTGGTAGACAGATCCAAGAACTGACAAGGTTGTTTTTTATTCATCCAATCGCCGTCTTCTTCATCAAAATACAACCATTTTTCTTTAAACTCTTTGGTAGACATTTCAAAGTGAGTGGCGATCCGTTTGATATCAGTATTGGTGAAAGTTGGGCTCATGCTTTTACAGCAGTTGGCACAACTCAAACAATCTACTTCTTTCCAAACTTCAGCATCGATCTCTTCTGCTATTTTATCCAAATGTCTTGGAGGATTTTTTTCGATCTTACCTAAAAATTTTTTGAAAGCTTTCTGATGATGTCTGACTTTCTGTTTAAACGAACGAAGATTGATCTGCATGCGAAATATAGTTAGTATCTGTTTTAAGTTTGCAATATCGGTCTCCCCTACCGCAATGCCAAAACAATTTGCAAGGTTTATTTCTATCATTATTTGACATTTTGCTCCACTGATTGTACATTTCATTTTATGTGGGATGCTTATAAAAAGGGATACAAAGCTTTTTTGCGTTTGGAGAAGTCATTAAGCGATCATTCGGTTGAAGCATATTTACGTGATGTAGATAAACTGACCTCTTTTCTTTCATCAAACGATAGTATCAAAGCTCCTGGCACGGTTGATTTGAAAGATCTTCAACAGTTCGTAAAATGGGTCAGTGAATTGGGTATGACTGCTACTTCGCAGGCAAGAATCATTTCAGGTATCAGGAGTTTTTATAAATATTTACTTACAGAACAAATCATCAGCTCTGACCCTACAGCCTTACTGGAAGCCCCTAAAACCAAAAGAGCTTTACCGGATGTCTTGAGTTTTGAAGAGATTGAACTCATCATTTCCAAGATCGATCAAAGTAAACCGGAAGGCGGTAGAAATAAAGCCATTTTGGAAACCATGTACAGCTGTGGGTTACGTGTAAGTGAAGTGGTAGGCTTAAAAATATCTTGCTTGTATTTAGATGTCGGCTTTATCCGAGTGATCGGCAAGGGAGATAAAGAAAGATTGGTACCGATTGGTTCTGATGCCATCAAATACATCAAGCTCTACAAAGACAATATTCGTGTGCACCAACCTATGATTCCGGGTTATGAGGATATTTTGTTTTTGAATCAACGTGGTAAAGGTCTGACCAGGGTTATGATCTTTTATATCATTCGCGATCTAGCTGCTAAAGCGGGAATCACCAAAAATATCTCCCCTCACACATTCAGACACTCTTTTGCAACTCATTTGGTGGAAGGAGGTGCCGATCTGCGTGCTGTACAAGAAATGCTTGGACATGAAAGTATTACCACTACCGAAATTTATACCCATCTGGATCGCGACTTCTTACGTAACACCTTACAGCAGTTTCATCCTGCATTCAAGAAATAATGGCGATTAATGTACAAATGGTAGACATGGTCGATGAAATTGCGGTAAATTCGCTTCTATAAATCTGGAAACATATGAAAAAGTTCTTCTTATTAGCTGCAACCATCTGCAGTTTGAATGCCTTTGCGCAAATCAATATGCCACAGCCTAGTACGACTCAGAAAATCACACAGGCTTTTGGTATGGGTAGTATTGAATTGACATATTCTCGTCCAAATATCAATGGTCGCTCTTTAATGAAAGAGAACAGTGATCTGGCTCCGCTGAATAAATTATGGCGTACGGGTGCCAATGCTGCAACTCGTTTAAAATTTACAGACAATGTTACCATCGGTGGTAAAAGACTTGATACAGGATCTTATGTATTATACACGATTCCAGGAAAAGATACTTGGGAAGTGATTTTAAATACCGGCCTTAACAACTGGGGAACTGATGGTTACAAAGAAGCTGAAGATGTTGTTCGTTTTAAAGTAAAAGCAGATAAAGCTGCAGGTAATACCGAAACATTCACCATGCAGTTTTCAAACGTTGCTTTTGAGAGCTGTGATTTGAATATCATCTGGGGAGGTACTTCTATTAGAATTCCTATCAGTACGAATATTAAAGATCGTTTACGCGCTCAAGTAGAAAAATCTCTGGGTGCTGAGAAAGTAAACCCGAATGCCTATTATCCTGCCGCTAATTTCTACTATGAGTGGGATAAGGATATGACAAAAGCATTGAATGCTGCCACAAAAGCTACAGAAGTAAATCCGAATGGTTTCTGGATCTTCTTGCTAAAGGCGAAAATTCAGCGCGATATGGGCGATAAAGTAGGTGCTAAAACCAGTGCTGAAAAATGCATCGAACTGGCTACTACTGCCAAAAATGATGAGTATGTGAAGCTGGGTTCTGAACTGATCAAAAAATTATAAGCGATCTACTTAAAAAGCAAAGCCGATGTTCATTAAAACATCGGCTTTTTTTATCATCATCCAATTTGAAAATTCAATATTGGGTAATCGATATTTTGCTGTTTATTTCACTTCTGCCATATCAGGAATAGCTTCTGCTTTGTACGCACCGGCATCCAATTTTGCTTTTGTTTCACTGAATGCTTTCAATGTTTCTTCAATATCCTGATCTGTATGTGCAGCTGTTGGAATCAAACGATAAATGATATGTCCTTTTGGAATAACAGGATAAACAACAATGGAACAGAAAATATGATAATTCTCTCTGAGATCCATGACCATAGCAGTAGCTTCTTCTACACCACCTTTCATGTAAACAGGTGTTACAGGAGTATCTGTTTTTCCAATATCAAATCCTCTTTCTTTCAATCCGTTTTGTAGTTTCATGGCATTGCTCCATAATTTCTCCTTCAGTTCAGGCATGGTGCGCAGCATTTCCAAACGTTTGAGGTTGCCAATCACAATAGGCATCGGCAAGCTCTTAGCGAAGATCTGAGAACGAATATTATAACGGATAAAATCAATGATGATCTTTGGTCCAGCCATAAATGCACCAATCGACGCCATTGATTTTGCAAAGGTTGAAAAGTACAGATCAATATCATCCTGACAACCCTGCTCCTCACCTGCACCTGCACCGGTTTTACCCAGTGTACCAAAACCATGGGCGTCATCTACCAATAAACGGAATTCATATTTTTTCTTCAGCGCAGCGATCTCTTTCAATTTTCCCTGATCTCCTGCCATACCAAATACCCCCTCGGTGATCACGAGGATACCGCCGGTCTTTTGTTTTTCGATCAGCGCAGTAGCACGTTGCAATTGCTTTTCACAATCTTCAAGATCATTATGTTTGAATACATAACGATGTCCGGGATGCAGGCGTAAGCCATCAATGATACAGGCATGACTTTCAGCATCATACACGATCACATCATGACGACCACAAATGGCATCAATGGCACTCATGATACCTTGATATCCGAAGTTCATGAGAATCGCATCTTCCTTAGACTCAAATTCGGCCAGTTCCTTTTCCAATTGTTCATGGTAGTTACTGTTTCCACTCATCATACGAGCTCCCATCGGCAATGCCAGACCAAACTGTTGTGAAGCTTCAGCATCTGTTTTACGGATTTCTGGATGGTTGGCTAGTCCGAGATAATTATTCAGACTCCATACGATCATTTCTTTTCCTCTAAACTTCATTCTACTACCGATCTCTCCTTCCAATTTAGGAAAAGCGAAATATCCATGCGCACGCTCACGGTGCTGACCTATCGGTCCATAATTCTTAACCAGTTTCTCAAAGATGTCTGCCATATTATCAAATTATTACTTTGGTTCAAAATTGGCGCAAAACTAATCTTTTCGGCTTGAAGGGGCAAGCGCATTTATTCACCTTGTCCTATCTTCACCCCTGCTTCACATCAAAGAAACTCAAAATGAAGAAGAATTTGCTATTGGTATGCTGCCTGAATCTCTTGATTTTACAGGCTTTTGCACAAAAAAACCAACCAACAACGGCTCAACAACCTGTTGCTAGGCCGAAACTTGTGGTGGGCTTAATGATAGATCAAATGCGCTGGGATTATTTGTACAGATACCAAAATCGTTATGGTAAGGGTGGGTTTAACCGTCTTTTGAACCAAGGATTCAGCTGTCAGAATACATTTATCCCCTACACCCCAACCGCTACAGGTTGTGGACATGCTTCTGTTTATTCAGGTACGGTTCCTGCTATTCATGGCATCACAGGTAATGACTGGTGGGATACCAAATTACAGCGTAGGATGTATTGTGCAGAAGATAAATCAGTGAACACAGTTGGATCAGATAGTAAGGATGGTGAAATGAGTCCTAGAAATATGGTTGCCAATACTATAACCGATGAATTAAGATTGGCTACCAACTTTAGAAGCAAAGTGATTGGTATTTCTATTAAAGATCGTGGGGCCATTTTGCCTGCCGGACATTCAGCGAATGCTGCCTATTGGTATGATGAGTCCAAAGGAGTTTTCATCAGTAGCACCTATTATATGAAAGACCTGCCACAATGGGTCAAAGATTTTAATGCAAGAAAACTACCTGACACCTATTACAAAGAGGGCTGGAAAACATTATACCCCATCGATACTTATACACAAAGTACTGCGGATGCCAAAGATTATGAACGCACAGAGATCGGTCCGAAAAATAGTTTTCCTTATGATATGAGTGGCTATATCGGAAAAGACTATTATAAACTTCCATTCCTGCCTCAAGCAGCTACATACACTTTTGAAATGGCTAAAGCGGCAGCCATTCATGAACAAATGGGAAAGAATAAGGAGACTGATTTTCTAGCTGTCAGCATTTCTTCTCCGGATTACGCAGGACATAGTTTCGGACCTAACTCCATTGAAATAGAAGATACCTATTTAAAATTGGATAAAGACATTGAACAGTTCCTCAATTTTCTGGATGCACATGTCGGTAAAAATAATTACCTGCTCTTTTTAACTGCAGACCATGGTGCTGCACATGTACCCGGATTTTTAAAAGAAAATAATCATCCCGGTGGATCTATTGCATTAAGTAATCTTGTGAAAAAAGTGAATGATCAGATTCAACAGAAATACAAAGTGAAAAATGCCATTATCAATTCCACTTATTACAATCTGGCTTTGAATCATAAGGAAATGGATTCATTGGAAGTGGATAAAGAAGAGATCAAAGCATTGATCATACGTGAGATGGAAAAAGAAGAAGGCATTTATCGTGTTGTTGATAAAGAAGAATTGGGAGAATCGAATCTTCAATCTACCATTCGTGAGCGATTGATCAATGGATATTATCCTTATCGAAGTGCAGATCTACAGGTTATTCCAAAACCCAACTGGTTCAAAGAAAATTGGAAAGGAACCGATCATAGCGTATGGAATCCTTACGATGCACATATTCCACTGTTATGGTATGGATGGAATATTCAACCCGGCAAAAGTTATCAGGAAAGATACATGACAGATATTGCTGTTACCCTTGCTGCACTACTGAATATTCAGATGCCGAATGGAGCGATTGGAAAAGTCATTGAAGAAGTCATCAAAAAATAGATTTTAAAGAATCAAGAAGTAAGATACAAGAAACAGAAAATAGCTCGGATGGATATTCCGAGCTATTTTTT
>JBDKEH010000171.1:0-3689 GCA_039795345.1 Bacteroidota bacterium | reverse complement strand
AAATAGATTGCAGTAATGAAGCAGGGTTTACTTGGGTTGGTTGGGGTGCTTTTGATTTTGGCACAAGTGCAAGGTCAGCGGCAATATGCTTCGTCTTCAGTATTGGCTTCCGGTAATTGGTTAAAGATAGCTGTAAAAGACCCCGGTGTTTACAAAGTAGATGCATCTCTGCTCAGTCCTTTAGGGGCGTCAGGTATACCTTCCACCTCTATTCGGCTCTACGGGAATGGTGGCGCCATGCAGGGCGAACAAGGTAATGCCGATTATACAGATGACCTCATTGAAAATGCCATACAAGTTGTTGATGGCGGTGATGGCATCTTCAATAACAACGATTACTTCCTTTTTTATTTCAACGGAAGTGGTAGCTGGCTCAAAGACAGCACCCAACAAACTTTTCGTTTTGTTAAAAATTTGTACAGCGACTCTGCTTATTACTATATCTCAATAGGAGGTGTTGGAAAAAGGATACAGGAACAGAATAATTCATTATTGCCAACTGTGACTGTCAACTCATTCAATGAACGTGCCGTACTGGAAAATGATCTGGTGAATTTGATCGGCTCCGGTAAAGAGTGGTATGGTGAGAGATTCTCATTAGGAACCTTATCAAGAACATTCTCTTTTAATTGGCCTAACAGTATTTCACAAACACCACTTCGACTGAGGGCCTCATTTGCTTCACGAAATGTTGGGGCAACAGCTTCTATGGTAACTACTGTCAACGGTGCTCAGTCAACGCCATTGATTTTCCCTGCTGTAACAGGAACTTTTTTGGATCGTTATGCTATTCATCTGGAACAAGAGCAACAGTATAACACAACTCAATCAACGATCACTGTTCGTTTTGATTATCAATCTACTGCAACAGGGGCTGAATGTTGGTTGAATCAATTTGAAATTTTTGGAAGAAGGTCATTGGTTAAACAAGCAGATCAAATATTATTGTTTCGTGATTGGCAATCAGTAGGAATAGGTGCTGTAGCACGTTTTGAACTATCAGGAGCTACCAGTGCTTTAAAAGTGTGGGATGTAACAATGCCAGTGTCTCCGACTGCTATGCGTAATGTATCATCCGGAAATTTTATTTTTCATCAAGATGCCAGTAGACTAAGAGAGTACATAGCATTTACGGATGCGCAAACATTGTTACCGACTAGTATGGGGCGTATCAATAATCAAAACCTACACGCACTTTCTACTCCGGAGTATCTTATCATCACTCACCCTAGTTTTCTCAGTGCAGCGCAGAAACTAGCAACCTTTCATCGTCAGCAATATGCACGTTCTGTGGAAGTAGTATCAACTGAACAAGTGTATGAGGAATTTGGAAGTGGCATAGCTGATCCTACAGCTATACGGAACTTTATAAAAATGCTGTACGATAGGAATAGTAATAGGCTTAAATATCTTTTATTACTGGGTAGCGGTTCTTATGATCCACGTAATCGTGTGGCCAATAATTATCGATTTATTCCAACGCATCAAAGTGATCAATCCTTAGACCCTATATCCAGTTATACCTCCGATGATTTCTTTGGTATGTTGAATGACACCGTGGATATCAATCGTGGTAATGCCTTACAAGTGCTGGATATTGCTGTAGGTAGAATCCCTGCACGTAATGTATCAGAAGCTAATGTGATGGTAGATAAGATTATTCGTTATCATGACCCATCACGTTTTGGTGAATGGAGAAATCGTTTATTATTCATTGCCGATGATCGCGATCAAAATCTTCATTTGAATGATGCGGAAGGGGTGTCAGCCAAGGCGAAAAACACATTCTTTCAAACACAGAAAATTTATTTGGATGCGTATCCTTTAGTAAGTGGAAGTGGTGGCGCCAGATATCCTGCAGTGAATGAAGATATCGTCAATCGGATGAACCAAGGTTCTTTGATCGTAAACTATAGCGGCCATGGTAATCATATTCGCTTAGCAGATGAAGCAGTATTTACCACTGAAGAAGCTGGTCGTCTACAAAATGCATCCAGATTGCCATTGATGGTGACAGCGAGTTGTGACTTTTATCCGTTTGATGATCCTGCAAAAAATGCATTGGGCGCTCAAATGCTTACGGGTGATTCTACAGGTGCTATTGCATTGCTGAGTACAGCTCGGTTGGTATTGGCTGCGAGCAATCGAATCATCAATGAATATTTTATTCAAGAGGCACTTCAACCGGATCCGTCTACTAAACAGTACCTATCATTGGGAGAAGCAGTAAGAAGGGCTAAAAACCTTGCTGTTATTCAGTCTGGCGAAATTCTGAATACAAGGAAATTTATGTTGTTGGGTGATCCTGCTATGCAATTAGCATTCCCATCGAATCGTATTCAGTTAACAACAGTGAATGGAAAACAATTAACTGCAGCAGATACACTCAAAGCTTCGAGTCGTTATGTTCTGGAAGGAGAGATTACTGATCTGAATGGAAACAGATTGCACGATTTTACAGGAACCATAGCAACAATCATTCAAGATAAACCACGCAGCATCGCAACACTCGCCAACGAGTCGGGTAGTTTTATCACTCGTTTTGAACAGCAGTCTGCAGTATTGTTCAAAGGGGTTTTCTCAGTGGATACCGGTAAGTTTCGCATTGAAGTCATTTTACCTAAAGATGTAAGTTTTCAACCCGGAAAGGGTAAGATCAGTTTGTACGCTTATGATTCCAAACGCGATGCCACAGGAATAGATACAAGTTTGGTAGTGATGGGTAGTGATCAACCATTAACAGATCGTACTGGTCCGATCATACAGTTGTACCTGAATGATACCCAATTTAAAAATGGTGGATTGACCAATGAAACACCTTTACTGATTGCACGGTTGTCGGATAGTTCGGGTATTAATACATCAGGTAATGGTGTGGGGCATGATATCACATTGATCATCGATAATGAAGTCAGAAATCAGCGGGTATTGAATGATCTGTTTGTGGCAGATAGAAATAGCTGGTCATCCGGCAGTATACGTTTTCGTTTGCCTGTACAAGAGGTTGGATCGCATCAACTCCGACTCAAAGCCTGGGATGGTGCCAATAATTCCACAGAAACGGTATTGGATTATATAGTTGTAAAGCAAGACCAATTCAAAGTAAGCAAGGTCATGAACTTCCCTAATCCTTTTTTTGAGCGTACCCGATTTTCATTTGAACATAACCAGCCGGAGCAAGATCTGAAAGTCGATGTTTACATTTATCAATCTACCGGCCGACTTATTAAAAGGATCTCAAAACTGCTGAACACCCCGGGTACGAGAAATGTGGAAATTGAGTGGGATGGAAGAGATGAATCAGGGCGAAAAATCCAAAAAGCTGTTTATATTTACAATATCGTTGTTCAATCCGGTACTCAAAAATCTTTTCATGCCGGACAACTTATTCTTCTTTAATTGACTCTATGGGTTGAATTTTACGCATTAGTTAATAGTCGATAGTCCATGGTCCATAGTAGGAATGATGTTGCGAATCATACCCTGTGAGGCGTAATAATGGATTGGAGTGAAAAAATTACTTCTTACTATGGACTATCGACCATGGACTATTCAACTTTTAAATATCTTGCTTCATGCTTTTTACTTCAAAGAAAACCCTGACAGCCGTTGTTGGATTAATGTTGTCTTATGCTTCTATTGCACAAGATTCTGTTAATATTGTTTCTACTGCTGTTCCTTTTTTGCGT
>JBDKEH010000016.1:0-13703 GCA_039795345.1 Bacteroidota bacterium | reverse complement strand
TCTCACAATTTACTACCTTTACTCCATGTCCAACCCCAATTTGAACAGAGATCCGATGAACCTCAGTGCTGCCGAAAAGGAGTTTGAGAATGCTATTCGTCCGGCAGAGATCAATGATTTTTCGGGGCAGCCACAATTGATCGAGAATCTTGTGATTTTTATCAAAGCTGCTAAGTTGCGTGGCGAAGCATTGGATCATATTTTGTTTCATGGTCCACCTGGATTGGGTAAGACCACACTCAGTAGAATTGTAGCGAATGAATTAGGAGTGAATATCAAGGAAACTTCCGGACCTGTGATAGAGAAGCCGGGAGACTTGGCAGGTTTGCTGACCAACCTACAACCCAATGATGTATTATTCATAGATGAGATCCATCGTTTAAGTACAGTGGTGGAAGAGTATTTGTATGCGGCTATGGAAGATTTCAGGATCGATATCATGATCGATACGGGTCCGAATGCCAGAAGTGTACAGATCAATTTGAATCCATTTACATTGGTAGGTGCCACAACAAGAAGTGGTTTATTGACCGCGCCATTGTTGTCGCGCTTTGGGATCAAATCACGATTGGAGTATTACCATGCGGAAACTTTGAAAAAAATCATTGAAAGAAGTGCTGCAATTTTAAATACCGGTATCCTTCCGGATGCTGCTTTTGAAATAGCAAGAAGAAGTAGGGGAACACCTCGTATCGCTAATGGGTTACTGCGTCGTGTACGAGATTTTGCACAGGTACTGAATGACGGGAAAATTGATTTAGGTATTACGCAGCATGCATTGAAAGCATTGAATGTAGATGAGCATGGACTTGATGAAATGGATAACCGTATTTTATCTGCCATCATTGATAAATTCAAGGGAGGGCCTGTTGGACTTACTACCATCGCAACTGCAGTGGGTGAGGAAGCAGGTACATTGGAAGAAGTGTATGAACCATTTTTGATACAGGAGGGTTTTTTACAACGTACACCGCGAGGAAGAGAAGTTACATTAAAGGCATACCAACACTTAGGAAAAGATCGGCCTTCGATGGGGAATCAGTCGGAGTTGTTTAGATAGATTTATTGCCACTGAAGGCACTGAGATACACTAAAAAGGGTTCCGTTTTTTCGGAACCCTTTTTTGGTTTACAATATTTCTGAGAGGCTTTCTTTTGTGGCTTGTATGGTAGCATCAAGATCTGCGTAAGTCAATGCATTGTTGAGGAACCAACTTTCAAATGCAGAAGGAGGTAAGTAGATGCCTTTTTTCAGCATGGCATGAAAGTATTTGTTGAATAATGCATTGTTCGCAGCAGATGCAGATGCAAAATCAGTTACAGGTTTTTCACTGAAATGGATACTGATCATCGATCCAAATCTGTTGATGACAAATGGAGTTCCGCTTTCAGTGAGTACTTTATTCAAGCCCTCATGTAAGTAAGCTGTTTTATCATTCAGTTCCTGATAGAGCGATGGATTGTTTTTTAATTCATTCAATAAAGTATAACCTGCGATCATCGCAATGGGGTTGCCGCTTAAAGTGCCCGCCTGGTATACGTTTCCAAGAGGTGCGATTTTTTCCATGATTTTACGTTTACCACCAAAAGCGCCTACCGGCATACCTGCACCAATCACTTTTCCGTAAGTGATGAGGTCAGCATCTACATTCAATACTTGTTGTGCACCACCTTGTCCTAAACGGAAACCAGTCATGACTTCATCAAAAATGAATACAATACCTTCTGCATCACAAATGGTTCTGATGCCTTCAAGAAACCCGGGTGCAGGTAAAATACAACCCATGTTTCCTGCAACGGGTTCAACGATGATGGCAGCAATTTCATTTTTATGAGCTGCTACCAATTGTTGAACAGCTTCAAGATCATTATAAGCACAAGTTAAAGTATCAGTAGATACACCACCTGTGATTCCGGGAACAGTTTGAATATCAAAAGTGGCCAATCCGCTACCGGCTTTTACAAGGAATGCATCGGCATGACCATGATAGCAGCCTTCGAATTTGATGAATTTATTTCTGCCGGTATATCCTCTAGCCAAACGTAAGGCACTCATGCATGCTTCAGTACCACTGCTCACCATTCTGATCAGATCAACATTGGGTGCCATGCTTTTAATGAGTTCTGCCATTTCAATCTCCAACTCAGTAGGTGCTCCATACGAAGTAGATAAAACAGCTTTTTCCTGAATGGCTTTTACAACAGGCTCATAAGCATGTCCTAAAATCATCGGTCCCCATGAGGCGATATAATCAATGTAACGATTACCATCTGCATCATAGAGATAAGCTCCTTTGGCTTTTTCAATAAAGATGGGCGTGCCACCTACGCTTTTAAAAGCTCTCACCGGAGAGTTTACCCCACCGGGAATAGATTGTTGCGCGCGTTCGAAGAGAGAGATACTTTTATTGTACATAGTGTGAATTGTCAATTGTGAATGGTGAATAGTTTAGTTATTTATTAATCCAGTTAACATTTTAAAAGTATTAATCATGCTATTTTTTAAATAGTCTGAATCTTGCTTAGAATAATACTTTAAATCATATGCTACATCCAAAGCTGCATCAATTTCTATTAAAGATCCTCTGGCGATTTCAAAAAACCTCTTTCGTTCTGCTATTGATTTTCTTGATGCTCCTTCAGCGATATTTAAATGAACAGATATAACAGCTCTTCTTATTTGCGATATAATGCCGAATCTTTCCTCACTTGGAAACAGACTGGTAATTCTGTAGCATTCACTGACAAGATTTCTTACAGAAACATAGACATCAAGTTTCTGATGATTCAAGATCAAAAACATTGAATTTTTTATTGGTGAATTAGCAAAATAATAATTGAATCAAATGAAATATAGTTCTATTGCTATTTTGCGGAAGATACAAACACAATCCATGTATTAATACCTATTCACAATTGACCATTCACCATTCACGACATCAGCCTAATAGCATCTTTCGCAAAATAAGTGGCTATCATATCTGCGCCTGCGCGTTTAATAGATGTAAGGCTCTCAATGATCGCTTTTTCTTCATTCAGCCAACCCATTTTTGATGCTGCTTTGATCATTGCGTATTCACCGCTTACCTGATAAGCACTTACCGGAACTTCAACTGCATTCTTCACTTCACGAATGATATCCAGATAAGCCATCGCAGGTTTTACCATAACGATATCAGCACCTTCTTCCACATCCATTAACGTTTCTTTGATCGCTTCTGTTCGGTTGGCGAAATCCATTTGATAGGTTTTTTTATCACCAAATCCGGGAGCACTATCCAATGCATCTCTGAATGGACCATAGAAACATGACGCATACTTGGCACTATAACTCATGATCCCCACTTTTGTGAATCCATTTTCTTCTAAACCATTTCTGATAGCAGCAATTCTTCCATCCATCATATCACTAGGTGCAACGAAATCACATCCTGCTTCTGCATGACTGATACTCATTTTGACCAAAGCTTCTACGGTTTCATCATTTACGATCTCGCCGTCTTTTACGATCCCATCATGTCCGTAAGATGAAAAAGGGTCTAAAGCGACATCTGTCATTACCACTATTTCCGGAACTGCATCTTTGATCGCTTTGATGCTTCGCTGCATTAACCCGTTTTTATTCCAAGCCTCTTTACCTGTATTATCTTTCAGCTCATCTTTACATTTGATGAAAAGTAGTACACAACGAATACCCATCTCCCACAATGCTTTTACTTCTTTCACAGTAAGGTCTAACGACATTCTGTAATATCCGGGCATTGACGCTATCTCTGTTTTTACATTTTCTCCTTCATCAATAAATAATGGAGCGATAAAATCAGCAGGCTTCAATATGGTCTCCGCCACCATCGCACGAATAGCAGGTGATTGACGGAGGATGCGGTTGCGTCGTTGTAGGTACATGAATCTTTGATTTTTTGATCTTTGATTTCTTGATTTATTGTTTGATCTGCTTGATTTTTAAGTCAAACGTTTTATTTGCAGCAGTGAAAATAGCTGTTAGTTCATTTGCTTCTGCTATTAATTGATCTATGATACTATTGGTACTCAGTTTTGTTGCTTTGATGATTTCAAGCCAATAATGTGACTCGTCGATTTCTTCCAGAACAATTTTTAATTTATGCGCAAAATCAGCCTGTGATTTTGATCTGCTTGTTGCACGATAATTTGCTCCTACTGATCCTGAAGAACGGATCAATTGTTTCGCAATCTCAAAACCTGCAGGTGTTTTCGGCAGACAATCGCAAAACAATACAATATCAATATTGAACTGTTTTGTTCTGTCTTGTAAAGTTTTCCGATTCATCCAGCAAAATTATGCTAGATCACCACGAACGATTCGGAGCGCTTGTTATGAAATAAATCAAGAAATCAAAGATCAAAAAATCACACTTATATCCATTCTTTTGGATGTAAGCAAGCTTGCCACAATTCCCATTCTTTTGAACCTTCAGTCGGTTGATGATTGTAATCAAACCTTACTGTTGGTGGTAGACTCATTAGAATACTTTCAATTCTTCCATTGGTCTTGAGTCCGAATATAGTTCCACGATCATGTACCAGATTGAACTCTGTGTACCTGCCCCTGCGTATTTCCTGCCAATATTTATTCTCCGGCGTAAATTCAGTATGTTTTCTTTTCTCAACAATGGGAATATAGCTATCGATGAATGCATAACCGCAAGCTTTTGCAAATGCCATCCAGAAATGAACATCTTTATTTTCATCCGGACGCTGGTAATCATAAAAGATTCCACCGATGCCTCTTCGTTCTTTATTGCGATGCCAGTTCACAAAATAGTCATCACATTCTTTTTTGAATGTTGGATAGAATGATGGATCGAATTGATCACAAGCATTTTTATAGGTCTGATGAAAGTGAATAGCGTCTTCTTCGAACAAATAATAGGGTGTAAGGTCAGTGCCACCACCAAACCATCTGTCGATCACTTCTCCTTTTTCATCGTACAATTCAAACATGCGATAATTGCAATGTACAGTCGGAACGAAGGGATTATAAGGATGAATCACCAAACTCAATCCACAGGCAAACCAACTATGTCCATTGATCTTTAATTGTGTTCGCATCAAGTCTGTAACCGGACCAAACACCACAGACGTATTCACGCCTCCTTTTTCCAACACTGCACCATTACCAATCACACGAGTGCGGCCGCCGCCACCTTCTTCTCGGTCCCATTTATCTTCCTGAAATGTAGCTTTCCCATCTGCTTTTTCCAATGCAGTGCAAATATCATCCTGCAGCTGATGAATAAAGGAGATCCATTGGTCTTTTATCATAAGGTTGTATTGTTTTGTGAATTGTGAATAGTGAATTGTCAACACGATTCTGTATTCACCATTCACCATTCACAATTCACGAATGTTGAAATTCTTTTACTGCATCTACAAACGCTCTTGCATGATCAACAGGAACATTTGGGAGAATGCCATGTCCGAGGTTGGCGATATGTCTACCCGGACCAAATGCACGCAACATATCTTTTACTTCTTTTTGAATCACTGGGATAGGTGATAGCAATTTTGCAGGATCAAAATTTCCTTGCAGTGTTACGTTACTACCTGCAAACTGACGAGCCAGTTCAGGCTTGATACACCAATCAATTCCTAAGCCATGCGCACCTGTTGCAGCCATACTCTCTAAACTATGCCATGCACCTTTTGCAAATACGATGGTAGGCACTTCATCTTTCAATGCAGCAACGATCTGACGCATGTATTTCAATGATAGGTTTTCAAAATCATGCGGACTTAATAATCCACCCCAGCTATCAAAAATTTGAACTGTGTCGGCACCTGCTTTTACTTGTGCTTTCAGGTAGGCGATGGTAGTATCAGTGATCATTTGTAATAACTGATGTGCCAGTTCCGGTTGTGTGTAGCAGAATGCTTTTGCTTCATCAAATGTTTTAGACCCCTTGCCTTGTACCATATAACAGAGTAATGTCCAAGGTGCTCCTGCAAAACCGATCAATGGAACTCTTCCGTTGAGTTCTTGTTTAATGAGTTTGATGGCATCCATCACGTAGCCTAATGTTTCATGAACATCCGGTACACGAACGCGTGCCATGTCTTTATTGGTTTTGATCGGATCGGGTAGAACAGGCCCTTTGCTTTCGATCAATTGTACTTCCAGTCCCATAGCCTGTGGTACTACAAGGATATCAGAGAACAAAATAGCAGCATCCACACCAACAATATCTATTGGTTGTAATGTGATCTCACATGCCAGTTCAGGTGTCTGACAACGTTCGAAGAATCCGTATTTCTCACGCAATACCATGTACTCAGGAAGGTATCGTCCGGCCTGACGCATCATCCACACAGGAGTTCTTTCAGTTGCTTCACCGCGAAGGGTTCGGAGGAGTAGGTCGTTTTTTAGCATAGATTTTTTGTGAATGGTGAATGGTGAATGGTCAATGTTAAGAATTCACAATTGACAATTGACCATTCACAAAGTAATGAATCGCTTTCCTCACCAGTTCTTCTTTTCCGGGTGAGTGAGCTGTGATGATTGAATTGTTTGTATATTTTTTGATCGCTGCTTCAGTAGTGCTTCCTATGGCAAAGAATACTGTTGAAGTAGTGGTTTTATTATTATTGAAAAAACTTTCTACAGCACTTGGACTAAAAAATACAATACCATCATAAGTGGTACCAATTTTTTGATGCAGTGGAATGGTTTTGTAAACGATGATCTCTTCAACACTGATGCCTGCTTCTCTAAGTTTGGCAGGTAATTCATCTCTTCGCTGGTCACCACAGAAGAAAAATACCTCATCCAGCTCATCGTTATCGGATAAAATAGTTGCTGCAAGTTCTGATGCGTTGTTACCTGTGCCGCTAATAGACTCTTCGCCGAAATAGTTGCGGATCAGTTCTTGTGTGGTATTGCCCATGCAATAAATATTCCATTCGGGCACTTGTTGGTCTAGCATGGTGATCACACTTTCCACAGCGTTCATGCTGGTAAATACCACCGTTGCATATTGCAAAGCGATTTGTTCAACTTCCTGTTGTGTATCAATATCCTGAACAGGTTCTGTATCGATCAAAGGAATGATATCCAGCTGAATGTTTTGTTCAGTGGCTTCCTGTATCAGCGTTTCTTTTACAGGTCTGGTTGATAATATTTTCTTTTTACTTTCCTGCATTTCTGATTTCCTGTATGATTTCTTCAGCACCCATCGCCAAAATTTCTTGTCCGGCTTCTGTACCTATTGAAGCTCCAACAGCAATAGGAACGGTAGTGCTGATGTCAACTTTCTGACGACCATCCAATGACACTACATTTCCTTGAAAATAGATCTGATCATCTTGTATTTGAGCAAGTGCAGAAATAGGTGTAGCACAACCGCCCATCAATTGACGTAAAAAATTTCTTTCAGCATGTGCACAGATCGCTGTTTCATTATGATGGAGTTGTTGGCAGTGATTGAAAATTTCAGTCTCACCTTCTCTACACACTACCATCACAGCACCTTGTGCAGGTGCAGGTAACATCCAATCCAGATCAATTGCTTTCTCCGGACGAAGATTGATTCTCTCTAATCCTGCAGCTGCAAAGATGGCACCTTGCCAATTGCTCTCTTCCAGTTTACGCAGTCGGGTATTCACATTGCCCCGCAGGTTATCAAATTGATGATCTGGATAACGGTTGAGCCATTGTGCTTTACGACGAACGCTGCTGGTGGCAATTGTGAATGGTGAATTGTGAATGGTCAATAAATCTATATTCACCATTGACCATTCACAATTCACAAAACCCAGCGCTTCCGGTATATGATCCTCTTTATAAACAAGAATGTCTTTGTAGGATGCTCTTTTTAATACTGCAGCTTCTTGTATGCCTTTGGCGAGTTGGGTAGGCACGTCTTTCATGGAGTGAACAGCAATATCAATCTTATTGCTGAGCAATGCGGCATCGAGCGTTTTGGTGAAAATGCCCTGTACGCCGATCTCATACAGTGGTGTAACAAGATCAATATCTCCTTCACTTTTGATGTACACGAGTTCAGAAGCCACCCCTTTTTCTTTCAGGAGTTCTTGCACCCATGTGGCTTGCCACACGGCGAGCTGACTGTCGCGTGTTCCTATACGTACTACCTTGGTCATATCTAGGTTTAATGACTGCTCGTCATGAAGTCGTTGATGGCCTCAATGTAATAACAACCGGGCTGATGTCTGTTACGCATCTTAACGGCTACATTGTTCACCACTTTCTGAATAGCTTCTGTATTGATATCTTCTGGTGCTCTCCGTGAAGTTAAAAACAATCCACAGGAATGCATGTCATGTAATTTTTGCTTCACCGCCTTTAAAATGGGAACATGACGGCGCTGATGATTCCATAGCGCAAACTCATTCATGTGTTTACGTATGATGTTCATCGCTTTGGGTACTTCTGCTTTTCTTTTCTGCAGGGTCTGATCATTGATCTTTGACAGATCATCCACATTCGCAAGCACTACATTGTCTTGTTTTGCCAATGATGGATCAATATTATGAGGAATAGAAAGATCGATCAGGATCTTTTGGGTAGTAGCTTTCAAATTCTTTGCTGTAATCACCGGCTGTTCAGCATTGGTGGCTACAATAACAATATCCGCTTGATGGATCTCGTTTTCTAACTGATTCCAATCTGCATACTGCAACCCCCAATTTTCTGCTAGTTCAGCTGCTTTTTCTGCAGTTCTGTTGATGAGTGTGATATTTTTTGTATCCAGATAATCAACCAGGTTCTTGCAAGTATTACGTCCGATCTTACCGGTTCCCAATAAAACGATCTTCTTATCTGATGTGTCTGTTAATTGCTGACGAATAAACTGAATGGCGGCAAAAGAAACAGAAATGGTTCCGCCACTTAAAGCAGTTTCGTTTTTAATTTGCTTGGACGATTGTAGTACTGTATTGAACAAACGCTCTATGAAAGAACCGATCATTCCTTTTTCCTTTGAAAATTTAACCGCCAGTTTCATCTGACCTACGATCTCATAATCGCCTAATATTTGTGAATCCAGTCCTGCGCCAACAGAAAAGATATGTTGTAAAGCTTCTTCGTCTTGTTTGATATAACAGCGTTGAACAAAATCAGATTTACTTCCTAATGTAACTGTACATAAGAGATCGATCAATGTTTCTGCATCTGGCGCTACCCCATAGATCTCGGTGCGATTACAGGTGCTCAGAACAAAGACTTCTTTTACACCCTTCGCCTTTGCAAGCTGTAGAATGATGGCATATTGTTCCGGATTGATCGCATAGTTACCGCGAACAGCCGCATCGGTCTTTTTGTAGTTGATTCCTGCTATGAAAAATTGTCCTGTCTCCATAAACTGCCACGATCCTTTTTGTCTCGCTCAAATAAGTACGCAAAGGTATCCTGCATGGTTTCTTTTAAAACATGATAAACGTCATTACATTGTCATTTCTCTGTCAGTTTTCTGATAAGCGGTGTTTTATGCTGCTGAAATAAAACCCTTTCTGTTTTTGTTTCGTTCTTTTCTGCAAACAAATCTTTCAGAACTTTTAAGTAAGCGATTTGTTACTCTAACTTTGCAAACTCAAATGTGATTATGGCAACGAATGCGAAACGTGCACTCTTATTGATGAATCTTGGCTCACCTGATTCAACAGAAGTAAAAGATGTAAGAAAATACCTGAATCAGTTTTTAATGGACGGACGTGTGATCGATATCCCTTATATCGTAAGGGCATTATTGGTTCGCGGTATCATCGTTCCTTTTCGTGCACCTAAGTCTGCAGAAGCGTACAGAAGTATCTGGACCGATGAAGGTTCTCCATTGATCGTGCTCACCAAACAATTAAAAGAAGCATTGCAGCACGATATCGAAGAACCCATAGAGATTGCTATGCGTTATGGTACACCTTCTCCGAAAGAAGCCTATGATGCATTACTAAAGGATCATCCACAATTGGAAGAAGTGGTATTGTTGCCTTTATATCCACATTATGCGATGAGTAGCTATGAAACAGCAGTGGAGTATGCAAAAGAGCAACACAAACAATATGGCTATTCATTTAAGTTGAGTGTCATCAAACCTTTTTATGATGATGATGCTTATCTCAATGCATTGGCTGCATCCATCAAGCCATACATGGAACAGGACTATGATCATATTTTATTCAGCTACCATGGGGTACCAAAAAGACACATTCGCAAAAGCGATATCACCGGTTGTCATTGTTTAAAAGTGGAGAACTGTTGTGAAGTGGCTTCTCCGGCTCATAAAGAATGTTATCGACATCAATTGGTAGTGACCACTAAATTGGTGGCTGAAAAATTAGGTATCCCAAAAGAAAAATACAGTCTTTCCTTCCAATCAAGATTGGGCAGTGGCTGGCTGGAACCTTTTACAGATAAGCGTTTGGAAGCCATGCCGGGTGAAGGTGTAAAGAAATTATTGGTAGCATGTCCGGCATTCATCAGCGATTGTTTGGAAACCATTGAAGAAATAGGTGAGGAAGGAAAAGAAACCTTCCTGCATGCCGGCGGTGAATCATTCACCCTGATACCTTGCCTTAATGTACACCCCGCCTGGACTGACACAATTAAGCAGTGGATGGAGGAGATCAGGAGTGGGAAGGAGGAGATGATTTTGGCGTGATGGTCCATAGTCGATAGTCCATGGACCATGGTCTATGGACTATCGACCATATTGCGTAGCTTTCGAATATCTCAATAACCTATTACTCTTCAACCCTCATGTACGAATACCTCAAATCACTTCATATTATTTTCATCGTTACTTGGTTTGCGGGGTTGTTTTATATGCCCAGACTTTTTATTTATGCAACAGAGGCGGGTGATAAGACAGAAGTGGAATGTAAGATTTTGCGTGAGCAGTTTTCTATCATGATGAAACGATTGTGGTACGGCATCACCTGGCCATCTGCCATTCTTACTTTGATCTTTGGATTGTCTGTTTTATTTCATGGTCATTGGGATAGAGTTGTTTTTGATGCATCCGGAAGATGGCTATTGGTGAAACTTATTTTTGTTTTGTTTTTGTATGTCTATCACTTCTCACTGCATCGCATTTTTAAGCAAGAGACGGCAGGCATTTATCGATATTCTTCTAATCAACTTCGTATCTGGAATGAAGTGGCCACTATTTTCCTCATCTCCATCGTTATGCTGGTAGTGGTCAAACAAAGTCTCAGTTTTGTATGGGGGCTGGTGGGACTGATCCTCTTTATACTGCTGCTCATGAGCGCCATTCGGGTGTACAAGCGCATGAGAGGGTAATGAATTCAAAAGTGAAAAGTGAAAAGTGAAAAGTGAAAGGGGCTTTTATTTTGATATTTCTTTGAGACTTCATTTCTTTAAATTATTGATTATCAAATAGTTAAAATCTTTTTTGAATTGATAATCATTTTTTCACTTTTGACTTTTCACTTTTGACTTTTCCCCCTCCCTTTTCCTCCCCCACATTTCATACCTTCGCAGCCTTTAAAACCTGCCTGTTAAAGGATTACAGGCAATTTTCAAGCTGACCGAAAGACTATGAGTGCTAAATACGCTGAATTTTCAGGATTGAACCTGCCGGCTATCGAAAAAGAGATACTGGCCAAATGGAAGGATGGACAGGCTTTTGAACAAAGTGTTACGCTTCGAGAAGGCAAAACACCTTTTGTGTTTTATGAAGGTCCACCAAGTGCGAATGGTATGCCCGGTATTCACCATGTCATTTCTCGTACGTTGAAAGATATGGTGTGTCGCTATAAGACCATGCAAGGTTTTCAGGTGAAGCGTAAAGGTGGATGGGATACCCATGGTTTACCTGTAGAATTAGGAGTTGAGAAAGAACTGGGTATCACAAAGGAAGATATCGGCAAGAAAATTTCTGTTGAAGACTATAACCAGAAATGTCGTGAGGCAGTGATGCGTTACAAAGACATTTGGGATGATATCACTACCAAAATGGGATACTGGGTTGACCTGAATGATCCCTATATCACTTTCGATAACAAATACATTGAATCACTGTGGTGGATATTGAGTCAGTTGTACAAAAAAGGATACCTGTATGAAAGTGTATCCATTCAACCGTATTCACCGGCAGCAGGAACTGGATTGAGTTCACACGAATTGAATCAGCCAGGGACTTATAAGGATGTGAAGGATACATCTGCAGTAGCAATGTTCAAGGCGATCAAAAGCAACAAGACACAATTTCTTTTTGATGCTGCTGGTTCTGATGAAGTGTTTTTCATGGCTTGGACAACCACTCCATGGACACTACCATCTAACTTAGGATTGACCGTTGGGCCAAATATTGATTATGTGTTGGTGCAAACATTCAATCCGTATACACACTTACCAGTATTTGTTGTTCTTGCAAAAGCCTTGCTGGGCAAGTATTTCAAGCCGGAAGGAGAAAATGGTGATTTTGTTGGATACAATGCAGAAGTTAAATTACTGCCTTGGAAAATCATCACTGAATTCAAAGGATCTACAATTGAAGATGCTACTTATGAACAACTGCTTCCTTATGAGGCTAACTCACCATCAGTTGTTGAAGAGATCACACCCGGTGCAAAACCATTCCGTGTTTTATGTGGTGATTTTGTAACAACTGAAGATGGTACCGGTATCGTTCACACAGCTCCTGCATTTGGTGCAGATGACTATAAGGTTGGACAGAAATACAATATCGGTATTCTTACGATGGTAGACAGGGAAGGAAAATTTGTAGATGGATTGGGAGAGTTTAGTGGTCGCTATGTAAAGAATTACAAAGACGAAAAAGATTATGTAGATGTGAATGTTGACATCTGCGTAAAACTGAAAAAAGAGAACCGTGCATTTAAAGTTGAAAAATACGAACACAGTTATCCGCATTGTTGGAGAACGGATAAACCGATTCTGTATTATCCGTTAGATGCTTGGTTCATCAAGACCACTGCTGTGAAAGACAGAATGGTGGAATTGAATAAGACCATCAATTGGAAACCGAAGAGTACCGGGGAAGGACGTTTTGGTAATTGGCTGGAAAACATGGTGGACTGGAATTTGAGTCGCAGTCGCTATTGGGGAACACCATTGCCTGTTTGGCGTACAGAAGATGGCAGTGAAGAAATTTGTATTGGTTCTATCGAAGAATTGAATGAAGGTATCCGTAAAGCCAATGAAGTATTGGGTGGTGATGTCAATAAACATTATTTGCATGAAGGCATCCTCGATCTGCATAAACCGTATGTAGATGAGATCGTATTGGTGAGTGCTTCAGGTAAACCGATGCATCGTGTACCGGATCTGATCGACGTATGGTTTGACAGTGGTGCCATGCCTTATGCACAATGGCATTATCCTTTTGAAAACAAAGAACTAGTTGATAAGGGACAATCATTCCCGGCAGACTTTATCGCAGAAGGTGTTGACCAAACGCGTGGTTGGTTTTATACTTTGCATGCGATCGGTGTGATGTTGTTTGATAGTGTGGCTTACAAAACTGTTGTGAGTAATGGATTGGTGTTGGATAAGAACGGAAACAAAATGAGTAAGCGTTTGGGTAATGTGGTGAATCCATTTGAAACCATTGAGAAATATGGCGCTGATGCAACACGTTGGTATTTGATCACGAACGCATCACCTTGGGATAATTTGAAATTTGATCTGGCAGGTATTCAGGAAGTGCAGCGCAAATTTTTCGGTAC
>JBDKEH010000070.1:0-16969 GCA_039795345.1 Bacteroidota bacterium | reverse complement strand
TTACAGTTGAGTTGTGGACGAACACCATTGATCTGTTGTAGTGCATCAAAAATGTTTGGGGTTGGATTTTTCTTAAAAAAAGTTTGCGTATACACTTCTACCGGAACCGGACTTTCTGCTTTCCTAACTTCTTTTAATGTACCGGTTACTACTACATCCGCAATTTGGTTGGTAGTAGGCATCAATTGAATATCGAGTAGTACTGATTGCGTACTATTCAGTTGAATCTTTTTCCGATATGATTGATAACCGACTTGTTCTACGATTAAAACATAAGTACCCGCATTCAGATTTTGTAATTGATAAAATCCATTTGCATCAGAACTGGTTTGTATATCTGTATTTAATAGTCGAATCGTTGCGAGTTCAATCGGCTTACTTGATTCTGTAATTCTTCCTGCTACCGATGCCTGCTGTGCATTGGAGAAATGGGAGATCCACACCATGACGCATACGTACAAAAACTGTCTCACAAAATAACATTTTCGCTGTTCGATGTGTAAAAGTATAAAAGTTAGACTAACCTAACAAAATAAGTTTGTCATTTCAGTTATCTTTGGGGCATGTTATCGACCACTGAAGAGAATTATCTGAAAGGATTATTGCAGTTAACACTGGAACAGTCGCCCAAAACGGAAGCCGGAACCAATGAATTGGCGGCACATTTGGGTGTAAAACCAGCTACAGCAAACGATATGCTGAAAAAGCTGAAAGAAAAAAAGCTGATCAACTATGAAAAGTATGGCAAGTCGTCTCTAACAGCACAGGGGCGTAAGCTGGCTATTGAAGTGGTTCGCAAACATCGTTTATGGGAAACATTTTTATACGAGAAACTCGGATTTACCTGGGATGAGGTTCATGAGGTAGCGGAACAATTAGAACATATTCAAAGTCAAAAGCTGATCGATCGGTTGGATAAATTATTGAACTATCCCAGCTTTGATCCACATGGCGATATCATTCCAACAGCTTCAGGTGAAATGAAGATGCCGGTAAAGAAAACCTTGAATGAGGAAGAAATTGGACACAACTGTAAGATGATCGGTGTAAAAGATAATTCTGCTGCTTTCTTACAGTATGTTGACAAAGTTGGATTGAGTATGCATAATCATATTAAAGTATTGACGCGACAAGCATACGATGAATTGATCGAAATAGAAGTGAACGGGAAAAGATCTAGTGTAAGTCCGCGCTTTGCAGAGAATATTGTGATTGTTTGTGAAGATTGTGAAAAGAAAAGCAAAAAACCGGCGAAGAAAAAAGCTTAGTGATTACAATCATCACTATGCGCATGGTTGTGAACCCGACACATACGATAATTCAGATAATGAGCGGTGATGATACAGGCTACGGATGGTATCAATAACCAAATTTCCCATGAGTGCCAAATGACTTTGCCTAAGAGGAGTAAAATACCAATCGTAAAAAAGATCATCGGGATCCAGCTATGGTGATGTTTTTTACGACCATGGTACAATGAATAAGTGCCCACTGCAAAAGCCAAGGCGATCATTGCATATTCAAACCAGTTATTATCAATGATATTGTACCCAAAAAGAGGCAGGCTGCTGATGAATAAAGGCAATAATGCACAATGAATGGCACAAGCTACCGAAGTGGCTATTCCAAAAGCATCCCAATTGATCTTAAAATTCATGTGGCGACAAAAATACAACTATGCAACAATGTTGCAAAATTATTTTCATTATTTTTTGTAGCATCCTTATTGAACCGAATGGGGTGTAACTTTGTCCTTTAGTATTGATTATGAGTAAGAAATTAATAGGTTATTTATTGTTTTTTGCAGTTTTAGTAGCTGCCTTTTATTTTTTCCTGTTTCGAGGAACAGATAATTGGAAAGTGAAATTACCGCAGTTGAGCTATGTGAAACCATTCATGTTCCGCAACCAGGATGGCGTTCCTTTTACGGAAAAAGACATGTTGGGTAAAGTATCAGTAGTGGAATATTTCTTTACTACTTGTAAAGGCATTTGTCCGAAAATGCATGTGGGCATGAAAGGTATATATGAAGCTTATAAAGACAATCCTGATTTTATGATCGTAGCACATACCTGCGATCCTGAAATAGATTCAGTACCTCGTTTGAAATTCTATGCAGATTCTATGAAGATCGATACCAAGAAATGGGTACTGTTGACGGGTAGAAAAGATAGTTTATACCAGATGGCAAGAAACTCTTATCTCTTAGATGATCCTAAGAATAATTTTGAAAAGATCGAAGATCAATTCATACATACCCAATTTTTTGCATTAGTAGATAAGTCAGGAAAAGTGCGCGCGCAGATCTATGACGGACTCAAAGCCGATGAACTGGAGAAATTGAAAAAAGATATTGGAATCTTATTAAAAGAGAAAGCCACCGGTAATTTTGTGAATGGTATTTTTACAAACAATCCACAGTAAACCATAAGATCATGCAGGAGCGCATTGTAGATCTGTTGAAAAAAAATCACTTGAGCGTTACAGAAAGCAGGAAAAAAATTCTGCATCATTTTCTGGATGCTAATGGTGCATTGGCTCATGCTGATATTGAAAGTAAAAGTGGTACCGAGTTTGATCGTGTAACGATTTACAGAACCTTACAAACCTTTGTGGAGAAAGGGATCATTCATACCATTCCCACTGCTGATAATTCTGTGAGGTATGCTTTATGTAAAGATGAATGTTCTGCGGGTCACCACCATGATGATCATGTTCACTTTATGTGCGATGCATGTGGAACAACTTACTGTCTAGATCATGTAACTGTTCCTAAGGTAGCACTACCAGACGGATTCAAGGCCATTCAAAAAGATCTGGTGGTGAGCGGACTTTGTAATAAATGTTCTCAATAGCATCTTCTATTTACTGTTTTTCAGTTATCCATATCATTAGGTTAACTTCGTTTAAATCTGTTTCATGATTCTTGTTACCGGTGCAACAGGGTTGGTAGGGTCACATTTGTTACAGTCATTGCTGAACAAGGGTGAGAAGGTTCGTGCTTTGTATCGATCTGCCATTCCTCAAATGCCCGGATCAGAAAAAATTGAATGGGTTAAGGGAGATATTTTGGATGTGATCTCATTGGAAGAGGCCATGCAAGGTGTTTCACAAGTATATCATTGTGCCGCTGTTGTTTCATTTCATCCATCGCAAAAAAGAAATCTGCATCATGTCAATACAGAAGGTACGGCTAATGTGGTGAATGCTTCGCTCGATGCAGGTATCTCTAAAATGGTGTTCATGAGTTCTGTTGCAGCCTTAGGTCGTATTCGTGAAGATGTAATGATCGATGAAACGATGAACTGGACACCCGAAACCAGTAACAGTGAGTACGGGAAAAGCAAATACATGGCAGAAATGGAAGTGTGGAGAGGTATCGGTGAGGGACTGAATGCTGTGATCGTAAATCCAGTTATTATTCTGGGTGCGGGTGATTGGAGCAGCGGATCAACGGCTATTTTCAAATCAGCCTATGACGAATTTCCTTGGTACACAGAAGGCATGAGTGGCTTCGTGGATGTACAAGATGTTGTAAAAGCCATGATATCTTTGATGGAAAGTGAGATCACAGCACAGCGATTTATCATCAGTGGTGCCAATCTTCCATATCGTGCTGTTTTCACCATGATCGCCAATGCTTTTGGGAAAAAGCCTCCGCATAAAAAAGTTACAGCTTGGATGGCAGCAATCGTTTGGCGTTTGGAAGCCATCAAATCAAAGTTCACCGGAAAGTCGCCGCTACTGACAAAAGAAACTGCAAAGACAGCTAGAGCCAAAGTGCGTTTCAATAATGAAAAGTTATTACAGGCGATGCCTGGATTTCAATACACTTCCATGGAGGAATCAATTCAGCGTATTTGTCAGGAATTAAAAATAAAATACCGCTTACCCTAAATCTGCTTTAGACTTTCATTAAATGCGGTAATTTGTATTGCTTGAAATATATAGTAGCAATCATATTATCCCTTTCACTCTATGCACCATCGGTAGCGAAAATTCTTGCTTATGCAGAATGTTCGGCACTTGCTATTTCACAGGCAGATCAAAACTGGTGTGATTGTATGCTATCGGCAGATACCGATACAGATGGCATTCCTGCTACTGAAAAACAAAAAGATATTGCTTTTAAAACAGATTGGAAATACACTGCAATAGCTATTTACGAGCCAAGATCTGTTATTGCTTCTATAGATATATACCATACAGGTTTTATTCCGGATGCACTCTTACATCCGTATCAGAAAGCTGTTTTTCATCCTCCACTTCATTGATTACATACAAGATCTTCTTATGCTCTCTCAATAGGGGGCTATTCATTCATGTAATCAACTCAAACAATATGAAATCAATTATTTTGATGCTCTCTGTGCTATGCATAGAGATGATGTCTTCTTCTATTATCGCTCAAACAAAAACAAATTTTGCCAATATAGAAGTGAAAAATAGTAACGGTGAGCCCATGTTATTGGGTCACTGTGATATTTCTTTTTTAAGGCAAGGCTCATATAAAGACTGGTACCAATCCGGTTATGATGCATATACCCCTGATTCTATAGTCATTCGTCAATTAATCGGATTATTAAAAGACAAGAAGATCGATCTTTTTCTGGGTACCTGGTGTGGTGATAGTAGACGTGAAGTACCTCGTATGATGAAAATATTAGAACAAGCCGGCGTGGATCAGCAGCAAATCAGACTCATTTTTGTGAGCAACGAAGCGCATAGTTACAAGCAAAGCCCACAACATGAGGAAGCCGACAAAAATATCCTGCGAGTACCTACTTTGATCGTCTACGAAACGGAAAAGGAGATCGGAAGAATCATCGAATATCCAGTAGTCTCTCTGGAAAAGGACCTGCTATCTATTTTGAGGCGGGAGAAATATGTTCCGAATTATGGGTTGATGAATTGATGTGAATTGTGAATGGTGAATTGTCAATAGTTTAATCCATTATTGACAATTCACCATTCACAATTCACTATTTTCCTCCTCCCTCCATCACTTTCTTCCACAACTCCGGAATTCGTTTGATCCAAACGAGTTCTCGTCTTTTAATGGAGGCATCTTCTGCTGGGTATCCGAAATATGTTTTTCCACCTTCCAACGAAGAAGGGACACCACTTTGTGCTAATACTACAGCATTGGCACCAATGGTTAAGGTTTTACTTACGCCTACCTGTCCCCATAAGGTTACACCATCTTCAATGATGGTGCCACCAGCGATACCCACTTGTGCTGCAAACAAGCAATTTTTCCCAACAGTGGTATCATGACCAATATGAACCATATTATCCATGCAGGTTCCTTTGCCAATTCTTGTTTCTGCTGTAACACCTCTATCGATGGTGCAGCCTGCGCCAATTTCAACATGGTCCTCAATCACAACATTACCACAGCTCTGCATTTTTTTATACCAGACTTCGCGATTCTTTTTTGTGTTGTAGTAAAAAGCATCACTTCCAATGATGGTTCCTGCTTGAATAATAACATGATCACCAATGATGGTATGATCCAATATGGTTACGTTTGGATGAATGATACAATGCTTACCAATCTGTACATGATTACCAATAAAGCAATTAGGCATTATAATAGTTCCTTCACCAATTACAGCAGAATCACTAATGGCTTTTTGTGCAGGAACGAAAGGTCTGAAATGGTTGACGATAGTGAGGTATGCTTCAAATGGTTCTGCAGTAACTAATATAGTTTTACCGGAAGGAACTTCTACTTGATCCGTATTAATTATAATAAAATCAGCAGCACTATGTAAACATTTATCATAGTACTTAGGGTGATCTACAAATACAAGATCTCCTATTTCTACTTTATGAATTTCATTGATACCATTGATCAACGCATCTTTATTACCGATCAATTCAGCGTTGATCAAGGATGCGATCCAAGCAGCAGAAACGGGTGCAGGAAACTTCATAACATGCATTTTTGTTAAAATCAAAGGTACTAAGAGCTATTCACCCTTAGTTATTTTAGTTTTTTTTAAGGGGGGAAAACAAGGGAAAAATCAGCTCTTCGATCAACATTTCTTATCATCAACTTATGTTTGTCAATAAAATCAATTCTTCTGAAAACCTTTATTCATCAATGTTTCAGCAATATTGATTTTTTGTGTTGATTTTTTATTTGCAGAAAGAGTAGTCGTAATAAGTATTAAAAAGAAGGGGGGTATTCACATGCGGACCTAAAATGTGAATAAAAATGTTTAAAAATTTTTTTGCTTTCGATAAAACTCTTTTTAATATTGTGTAGGGAAATTTATTTCCCAGTACTTACTAACCCATCCATATACAAAGTCTCGCTTCTGCGGGACTTTTGTTTTGTATGAATCACTACTTCATTATCTACAAACCTTATCTCGTTCAATCGCAGTTTTCTCCGGTTGAAGGAAAGCAAACGCTCGCTGATTTTTTTGATGTTCCAAAAGATGTGTATCCGGTAGGAAGACTAGATCATGATAGTGAAGGATTGTTGATTCTTACAAATGATAAACAACTCAATCATCGTTTACTACATCCTTCCTTTCAACATGAAAGAGAGTATTGGGTTCAAGTAGATGGAGCGATCACTACAACAGCTATTCAAGAATTAACAAACGGTGTAACGATATCGATCGATGGAAAAAAACATCACACCTCACCATGTAACGTTTCTCTTTTTAGCGATGAGCCCAAAGTGCCGACTCGAAATCCCCCGATCCGTTTTAGAAAAGAAATACCTGCGCCCTGGATCCGTATGACATTAACAGAAGGAAAGAATAGGCAGGTAAGAAGAATGACAGCAAGTGTTGGCTTCCCAACTTTACGGTTGATTCGTTACCGTATAGAAGGCATTACCATTGATGGGTTACAGCCGGGCGATCTGGTGTCCTTAACACGTCCACAATTATACCAACAACTTTTTCATGAATAAGTACCAGCATCTGTTGAATGAGGGTTATACCATCAGCACCGAGCCTGACCGTTTGGATATACGATGTATTCATCAATTTCTTTCTGATGCTTCGTATTGGGCTAAGGATGTTCCGATGGAAATAGTAAAGCGGGCAATTCAAAACTCCCTATGTTTTGGTGTTTATCATTTTGAAAAGCAGATCGGTTTTGCAAGGCTTGTGACCGATCAAGCAACATTTGCATACTTGGCAGATGTTTTTATACTTGACGAATACAGAGGAAAGGGCTTGTCAAAATGGTTGATAGAAACAATACATGCTCACCCGGATCTTCAAGGATTGAGACGTTGGATGTTGGTAACCAAGGATGCGCAGGGTTTATACCAACAGTTTGGATGGGAACTGATTCCTGAATCCATGGTTGGAAGGTTCATGCAAATACACCGCCCTGATGTTTACCAAAGCGGGAAAGCTTCCGAGCAAAACAGCAATAATCAATAGCAGATTGGTCATTCTTCCCCGCGAACCGTTAATTTTGCTGCTCTTTATAATTAAGTATTTATGAGTCAAGCACATTTGTCTGAGCAGGAACTGGTTCGTCGCGAGAAACTGGCCAAACTACAAGAGGCGGGGGTTGATCCCTTCCCGGCTCCCTTATATCCAGTAAGTCACTATTCCATTGATATCAAAGAACAGTTCAAGGAAGAAAATAAAGAGGCTTTTGCGAATGTTTGTGTTGCCGGAAGGGTAATGAGCATCAATGATAAGGGCAAAGTATTTTTTATTAAGATTCAGGATAGCAAAGGCATCATTCAACTCTATGTAAAGCGTGATGATATTTGTCCGGATGAAGACAAATCTTTTTGGGATACCGTTGTAAAACATGGATTAGACCTTGGGGATATCATTGGGGTAACCGGATTTGTATTTATTACGAAGACCGGTGAAACGTCTATTCATGCACAGACTTTTACTTTACTGACCAAATCTTTAAAGCCACTTCCGGTGGTGAAACGAGATGAAGAGGGGAATGTATTTGATGCTGTAACAGATCCTGAATTCCGTTATCGTCAACGTTATGCAGATTTGATCATCAATCCGGATGTAAAAGAAACCTTTGTAAAGCGAACCAAGCTGATCAATACCATCCGTGATTTTTTAAATGAGCAAGGTGCATTGGAAGTAGACACACCTGTATTGCAGGCGATTCCGGGAGGTGCGGCTGCACGACCTTTTATCACACATCATAATGCATTGGATGTTCCCTTTTATTTGAGAATCGCCAATGAACTATACTTAAAGCGACTGATTGTTGGAGGATTTGATTGGGTGTATGAATTCAGTCGCAACTTTAGAAATGAAGGGATGGACAGAACACATAATCCGGAGTTTACGGTACTAGAGTGGTATACTGCTTACAAAGATTATTTCTGGATGATGGAAACTACCGAACAATTGTTCGAAAGAATTGCGATCGCCTTACATGGAACCACAGATGTTCCTTTGGGGGATAAGATCATCAATTTCAAAGCACCGTTCAAGCGTATCAGTATTCATGATGCCATTAAAGAGAATACAGGGATTGATGTGAGTGGAATGGATGAAGCAGGTCTTCGCGATGTATGTAAACAATTGAAGATTGATGTTCCGGGAAATATTGGAAAAGGAAAGTTGATCGATGAGATATTTGGTGCAACCAGTGAGCACACATTTATTCAACCTACTTTCATCATTGACTACCCAGTAGAAATGAGTCCGCTTACCAAAAAGCACAGAACTAAGCCCGGATTGGTAGAAAGATTTGAATTGATGGTAAATGGTAAAGAAATAGCCAACTCATATACAGAGTTGAATGATCCAATTGACCAGCGTGAACGCTTTGAAGAGCAATTGAAATTAATGGAGCGAGGTGATGATGAAGCGATGTTCATTGATCATGATTTCTTACGTGCACTCGAATATGGTATGCCACCAACTGCAGGTATTGGAATTGGTATCGATCGTTTATGTATGATGATGACCAATCAGCCATCGATACAGGATGTGCTCTTGTTCCCACAAATGAGACCGGAACGCCCGCAAGAGCCACAACAAGACCAATAGTATAGAAGCAAACAAGGCTTCATAATATGATAAAAGGACCCATGAGGTCCTTTTATCATTGAGATATATCAGTTTTGTTACTTACACAAATAAGTCATTGTACAGTATGCCGCCCGGTACCACCGCATATTTATCCAGATCTGTTATGCCTTCAGCGGCCAATACCTGCTCATCAATAAAAGTATTACCACTGCATTGATCTGCAGTTTTGCGAAGAATATAATAAACGGAATCAGCAATAATTTCAGGTGTGCGACTCATTTTAGCCAATGCTTCACCCCCTAAAAGATTTCGAACGGCAGCTGTGTCAATGGTGGTTCTTGGCCAAAGAGCATTGGATGCGATACCCATTCCCTTGAACTCGGCGGCCCATCCTAATGCCAACATACTCATATTATACTTGGTAAGTGTATATGCGATATGTCCGCCAAGCCATTTGGGCTCCAAGCTAATGGGTGGTGACAGTGTGATGATATGTGGATTTTTACCTTTCTTAAGCCAAGGCAAACAGTTTTTGACCACTAGAAAAGTTCCTCTGACATTGATGCTATGCATCAAATCAAATCGTTTGGTGTCGGTTTGTTCAGTGGGGGTTAGTTGTATAGCAGATGCATTGTTAATGACCACATCAATACCACCGAATTTTTCTACTGCTTTTTGTACGGCTGCTTGTATTTGATCTTCATGACGAATATCTACCTGAACTGCCAATGCCTTTCCACCAGCTTTCTCAATTTCTTCGGCGGCAGAAAAAATAGTGCCTCCCAATCGGGGATCTTCTTCAACACTTTTGGCTGCAACAACGATGTTGGCTTTTTCTTTGGCTAAACGTAGTGCGATGGCTTTACCGATACCCCTGCTGGCACCGGTAATAAAAATGGTTCTGTTCTCAAATGACATTGTAAATGTTATTGCTGAACCTTAAATTTCAGGAAAACTGCCTTACCAACCTAAGAATTCTTTAATCAGCTGTTCTGTTTGGGTACAAGCTTTATCTAGTTCATCATTCACCACGATATGGTGAAAATGGTGGTTGAAAGACAATTCATAGCTGGCTTTGCTAACACGTGTAGCAATACTTTCAGGTGTTTCAGTTCCTCTGCTTTCAAGTCTTCTTTTAAGTTCTTCTACGGAAGGAGGTTGAATAAAGATCGATAAACATTTTCCCGGAAACTCACCTTGTACGTGGATAGCACCCTTTACATCAATATCCAAAACCGGAACACGACCCTCATTCCAGATGCGTTCCAATTCTTGTTTCAGGGTACCATAGTATTTTCCCTCATACACCATTTCCCATTCAATGAAAGCATGCTCATTGATCTTGGACTGAAATTCTTCAACCGATAAAAAATAGTATTCAATACCATTTTTCTCATTTCCTCTGGGAGAGCGAGTGGTAGCGGAAATAGAAAAACAAAGTCCGGGGTATTTGTTTAAGAGATAATGGGTAATAGAAGTCTTACCTGATCCCGAAGGAGCTGTAATGATGATGATTTTTCCTTTGTTTTCCTGCATGCGCAAAGAAACAGAATTTTAAGAAGGCTTAGTCTTTCCAGGTAGTTTTTTCTGATATCGGGATATTTCTTTTTGCAGCAGGAATTGCCTCATCTGTATAACCCAGATAGATCAATCCCATCATTTGATCATTTTCTTCCAGGCCCAATAGCTGTTTCATACTATCATGATAGGTCATACCCCCTGTACTCCAAAGAGCAGCAATACCTTGTTCTTGAGCACCTAATAATACATGTTCAATAGCTGCGGCGGTAGCAGCGATCTCTTCAATCAATGGAATTTTCTGAGTGAGTTGGCGTTTCATGTACACAGCGATGATATGAGACGCTTTTTCACCATTTTGAATGATATTCTGATACTTAGCGTTGGTAAAACTTTCTTCAGCTGTATGTTTTTTATAAAGATCGGCATGATCTTGAGCGAATTTTTTTAATCCTTCATTACTGAAAACAATAAATCTCCAGGGTTCTGTTCTTCCATGTGTGGGAGCCCAATCTGCGAGTTCCAGTAAGTATTGAATGGTTGATGTATCAATTTTTTTTCCATTCATAGCGGAAGGCTTCATGCTTCTTCGCTCACGAATAATTTTTTCTAATGCTGTCATGTTGTAAAATTAGCACTGCAGAACTGAACAATTTCGTTGATTGACTAAAATGTTTTATATTGATAATCGTTTCTTTTAATCCGCAGGTTCTGATCTAATATTCATAGCAACGATTGTAATGACAATAAAAGAGTTTCAATCTGTTTTTGATAACCTGCCGGGTATGTATCTTCTATTACAACCCGATACGCCTGTTTATACGATCATATCTGCCAATAAAGCCTATTTGCAGGCAACATTTACTGAAAAAGAAAATATCATCGGGAAACCCGTGTTTATTGTTTTCCCTGATACTCCGGGTATAGATACCAAAAGAAGTAAGGAACTGTTATTGAATCTTTTTGAAGAGGCTGTTCTTGCAAAGAAAACCAATCAAGTACAAGAACTCCGCTATGATATACCATTGAATGATGGTACTGATAATTTTTTAGAACGATACTGGAGAGTGGTCAATACACCCGTATTAGATGATGACGGTAATGTGATTCAAATCATCAATTCTGTAGAAGATATTTCTGATAGAGTATTTAAACAAAGATCACAGAATGAATACCTTGAAAAAACAAGGTTATTGATGTCTAATGTACTTACAAGTATCTCCGATGGTTTTGTGGCATTAGATGATCAGTGGAACTATACTTACATAAATGAACGAGGAGCTGCATTAATCAATGGTAATAAGCCGGAAGATCTGATCGGAAAAAATATCTGGACACTTTTTCCGGAAGGTGTAGGTCAACCTTTCTATTGGAATTATCAAAAAGTAATGAAGGAAAGAGAACCTATTGTGATGCAGGAGTATTATGCTCCTTGGAATCGATGGTTTGAAAATCGTATCTATCCTTCACCTGACGGCGGTATTTCTATTTTTTTTACGGATATCACAGACTCAAAAAAGGCGGAAGAACGTTATCGACAGTTGTTTTATGAGAATCCCATGCCTATGTGGATTTATGAAGAACACTCATTCAAATTTCTGGAAGTAAATGATACCGCACTCAGACATTATGGCTATACGCGTGAGGAATTTTTAAGTATGACCATCAGGGATATCAGACCGGTAGAAGATCTGGAAAAGCTCGATCAGTCTCCAAAAACGCGAAAGGGTGATATTCTTACTCACAAAGGTTTCTGGCGTCATTACAAAAAAGACAGAACGCTTATTGATGTAGAAATTACCGCACATCACATTGATTATAACAACAAGCCATGTGTACTCGTATTAATCAATGATATCACTGAGCGATTGAAAAGTGAGACAGCGCTAAAAAACGCTTTTAAAGAAGTATCGGACTATAAGTTTGCATTAGATCAGTCTAGCATTGTAGCCATCACGGATCAAAAGGGCATCATTCAGTTTGTGAATGATAATTTCTGTAAGATATCAGGTTATTCGCGAGAGGAGCTATTGGGTCAAGATCATCGAATCATTAATTCCGGTTATCATAGTAAAGAGTTTTTAAGAGATCTCTGGGTTACCATTGCGAATGGAAAAGTATGGAGAGGTGAGTTAAGGAATAAATCTAAATTCGGAACCTATTATTGGGTGGATACCACAATTGTTCCTTTTCTGAATGAACAAAACAAACCTTATCAATATGTAGCCATTCGAACAGATATTACTAAGAAGAAAGCAGAAGAAGAGCGATTGAGATTAATGGATATGGTAATTAGGAATACAAGAGATTCAATCTTGATTACGGAAGCAGAGCCTATCGAAAATGAAGGACCTAGAATCCTTTATGTGAATGAAGCCTTTACTAGAATGACTGGCTACACGGCTGAAGAAGTGATTGGTAAGACACCGCGTATATTACAAGGGCCAGATACAGATCAAGCAGAATTATACCGTTTAAAGGAAGCTTTAAAGAAATGGGAGCCCTGTGATATAGAAGTATTGAACTATAAAAAAAATGGAGAACCTTTCTGGAACAATTTTACGGTTGCGCCGGTAGCTAACGAGTCTGGGTGGTACACACATTGGGTGGCTATTGAAAGAGATGTTACCGAAAGAAGAAAAACGGATGCGCTGATACGAGACAGTGAAGAAAAACGAAGGCTCATCATGAGTGCGGCACTCGATGCAATCATTTGTATTGATACAGAAGGTATGATCACATTCTGGAATCCAAAAGCCGAAGAAATTTTTGGATGGAAAGAGGAAGAAGTGATGAACAGAAGATTATCCTCGATCATTATTCCTGAACCTTATCGACAGATGCATGATCATGGGATGGAACAGTATAAGGTAACTGGTAAGGGGCCGGCTTTAAATGTTTTATTGGAGTTGAATGCTATTAATCGCGACGGAAAAATGTTTCCTGTTGAGTTAACCGTTTTACCTATCAAACAAGAAAGTGAAGAATTCTTTTGTGCATTTATTAGAGATATATCTGAGCGAAAAAAATCTGAAACCCTGATCAGAAGAACCAATGAAAGGTATGAACTGGTAGCTAAAGCCACCAGTGATGCAATTTGGGATTGGGATATGCGTACACATGTAGTAACACGTTCCGGAGATGGTTTGCAAAAACTATTTGGGTATAGCACAGAAGAAGCGTCTCATGATAATGATTTCTGGCGCAAGCATGTACATCCGCAGGATTTGGAACGAGTAGTAGAAAAGAGGAGAAGACTTCTGGAAGAAACCAAAGATCAATTTTGGGAAGATGAGTATAGATTTGAAAGAAGTGATGGATCATTTGCATTTGTTTATGACCGAGGGTATGTGATCAGAAACAAAGAGGGAGTTGCGGTGCGTATGATTGGTTCAACTCAGGATATTTCTGCTTTAAAGCAATCAGAGCAACAATTACAAGAACTGAATCAGGTATTGGGAAAACGGGCAGCTGAATTGATGTCATCTAATAGAGAATTGGAACGGTTTGCATATGTGGCATCACATGACCTTCAGGAACCTTTGCGGATGGTCAGCAGCTTCTTACAGCTATTGGATCGTCAATATTCAACCGGGCTTGATGACAAAGCAAGAGAGTATATCAATTTTGCAGTAGGTGGAGCTGAAAGAATGAAACGTTTGATATTGGATCTACTTTCTTATTCAAGAGTAGGAACCGTAAACGAACCCTTCCAGCCTATAGATATGAATGGTTTGGTGAAAACAGTGGTACAAATATTTGAAACCAGATTTGAAAAAGAACAGATAACTTTAAGTATTGGTTCATTACCTACCATTCAGGGAAATGCCACTCAATTACAGCAATTGATGCAAAACCTGATCGGAAATGCACTGAAATATAAAAGCGACAAACCCCCGGTCGTTGAAATTGGATGTCAGGAAGAAGAACACCGTTTTGTATTTTTTGTGAAAGACAATGGAATTGGGATCAATTCGAAATATTTTGAAAAGATCTTTGTTGTTTTCCAGCGTTTGCATCCCATTGATGATTATTCTGGTACAGGAATTGGCTTAGCTATTTGTAAAAAAATTGTAGAGAGACATCATGGCGAAATATGGGTAGCTTCTGAAGAAGGAAAAGGAAGTGCTTTTTATTTCAGCCTGCCTAAATGATCCATCACCTAAATTGAAATATATGTCTGCATTTGAAGACTTGGAAATCTTGCTTGTTGAAGATAATGAGGGAGATATCCGATTGACCATTGAAGCTTTTAAAGAAGCTAAAATCAGAAATCATATTCGTGTTGTGCGTGATGGTGAAGAAGCATTGGCTTATTTGAAAAAAGAAGCTTCTTATGTAGATGCAAAAACACCGGATATCATTCTATTAGACATTAATTTACCCAAGGTAGATGGGAAAGAAGTGTTACATGTCATGAAGAATGACCCATTACTGAAAAGTATTCCTGTGATCATGCTAACCACTTCTGCAGCTGAGTCAGACGTTCAGGAGTCTTATGCCAATCATGCGAATAGTTATGTCATAAAACCGGTTGACCTGAATAAATTCATGGAAGTGATACGCAGCATTGAAGAATACTGGATATCGATTGTAAAACTACCTTCTCGATAAAGTCTCTTATACTGTTCTTCGAATATCCGCTCCAATATTTCTCAATCGCTCATCAATCTTCTGATAGCCTCTATCAATTTGTTCTATATTTTGAATGGTGCTCTTGCCTTCAGCACTCAAAGCGGCAATCAGCAAAGCTTGTCCGGCACGGATATCCGGGCTACTCATGGTAATACCCCTTAGATTATTCTTTCTTCCCAAACCAATTACAGTTGCACGATGTGGGTCACAAAGAATAATCTGTGCACCCATGTCAATGAGTTTATCTACAAAGAATAATCTGCTTTCAAACATTTTCTGATGAACCAACACACTACCTCTTGCCTGCGTTGCTACTACGAGAACAATGCTTAGTAAATCAGGTGTGAAACCCGGCCAAGGATGATCTGAAACTGTGAGAATACCTCCATCAAGATAGGTTTGAATTTCATACACATCCTGTTGTGGGATATGAATATCATCACCTTGAATATCCATAGCAATACCCAACTGTCTGAATTTTTCAGGAATGATCCCTAAATGATCGACACCTGCATTTTTGATTGTGAGTTCGCTTTGTGTCATTGCAGCAAGACCAATAAAACTTCCAATCTCGATCATATCGGGCAACATACGATGAGAAGTGCCGTTCAATTTAGTGACTCCTTCAATGATCAATAAATTACTGCCAATACCACTGATCTTAGCTCCCATGCGATTAAGCATGGCACATAGTTGTTGCAGGTAGGGCTCACAAGCGGCATTATAAATTTGTGTAGTGCCTTCTGCAAGAACAGCAGCCATAACAATATTGGCAGTACCTGTTACCGAAGGCTCATCTAATAACATATAAGTGCCATGTAGAGAAGGAGCGGTTAATTTGAAACAGCTATTATCTTCATCAAACTCAAATTTGGCACCCAGCTTTTCAAAGCCGATGATATGCGTGTCCAATCTTCTTCTTCCAATCTTATCACCACCTGGTTTTGGAATATAGGCTTTCTTAAAACGCGCCAGCATGGGGCCTGCCAGCATCACACTACCTCTTAGTCTTCCGCCTTTTTTTCTGAAATCATCGGAAGACAAATAATCGATATTGATATCGTCTGCACGAAAACTGTAAGTGTCATCATTGATACGACGGGTTTTCACGCCCATATCTGTGAGTAGTTCTATTAGCAGATTTACATCAAGAATATCAGGAATATTGGAAATGATCATTTCTCCATCCGTCAACAAAACGGCAGAGAGAATCTGTAATGCTTCATTTTTTGCACCTTGAGGGATGATTTCCCCTTTCAATCGGTTACCACCACGTACTTCGAAGGAACTCATAAGAATAGTTTGATTGCTTGTTGATACGAATGTAATAAAACGAAGCGGTGATTTTTTTTATTGTCTGAAGTAAGCGCATAAAAAAGCCTACCGAAGTAGGCTTCTCATATAATGTCATCAAATCATTAATAGCGTTTCTTGAATTGCCCGCCGCCATTGTTGCGGTTATTGTTATTTCTACCACCACCACCGCCATTGTTACGATTATTATTGTTTCTACCACCACCGCCGTTATTTCTTCCGCCACCACCGTTATTGCGGTTGTTACGTCCACCAAAGTTTTGCTGCCAACGACCCCCACGACCACCGCTACCATATTCATCGCGCTCAAAATTCTGATTGCGGTGTTTGATATAAGGTGTGTTGCTGAACTCCAGTTCTCCACCGGTGATACTGTTCAGTTCACTACGGATCGCATCATCATGTACCAACTCTTTATGCCAGTTGCTGTATGCAAGCTTCATATAATAAGCGATGGCATGAGCAAAACCTGCTTTTTTCTCCGGATCTTCTTCTTTCAATGC
>JBDKEH010000064.1:0-13026 GCA_039795345.1 Bacteroidota bacterium | reverse complement strand
ACCAATAGTTGCGGAAACAAAGCAGCGGGTTGATCAGATTTCAAAATCGTATCTAAAACAGCCGGCGCGATCTTGCAACCACATCCCGCACCATGCGAAAATTGTGTAAGGCGAATAGTAGAAGTCATGAGGAGTGAATTAGGGTGCAAGTTACGAAGAGAGGTAAGTAACAAATAAGAAACAGAGAAATAAGGAATAATAAATGAGAAAGGTTCTGATACTTCCTCTGTTCCTTATTTCCTATTTCTTATTTCTCTGTTCCTCACCCCCAGCTTACTTCCCCAAAAACAAAACTATCAGCGGGTCCGTCTTTTATGAGGAGTTCTCCTGTTTCATTCACGCCCAGAATGGTGCAGCTGAAGCGGGTGTTTTGCTTTTTTAGATGAACGGATTCATTTCTTTTGAACAAACACTCATTGTATTGCTCTAGTAATATTGTAAAAGGGGTGTTGAAGAGCATATTGATACGATGGGTAAGGTCTTTACACAGCTCTTTGGCGAGTTGAACAGGCTCAAATGTTTTTCCCGTGATCTGTTTGAGCGACACCGGGTTAATCAATGCAGGATCGAAATGGGTTTGGTTGATATTGATTCCCATTCCCGCCACGGCCCACTGCCATTGTTGGCTTCTGATTTGGTTTTCGATCAAAATACCCCCTGCCTTTCTGTCACGCCAATAAATATCATTCGGCCATTTGATCCGAGTTTCCTCCCCTGCATATCGGCTAAAAAAATCATAGCAACCCAATGCCACCGCAACGCTGAGTCTGAATTGCTGACCTATTACCAATGGATTTGGGTCGATGATAGCGGAAAGAATGATGTTTTGTCCACCCTCGGTCACCCAGGTTTTACCATGTTGTCCCTTACCTGCTGTTTGCTGGTGCGCAAAAAAAACTGAACCATGTGTTGCCATATTGTGTTGAATATGAGTCATGGCATAGATGTTGGTACTATCTGTCACAGATAATTCCACGAACGGCTGTCCGATTGGCGTTTTAACGATGTCTGATGGCAAAGAATTACTATTTTTGACGAAGTTACCGATGTCAAAGGTAAGCCGACCGTTCAACACCTGTATCAGGTAGGGTTAGAGGACCCGGATCATTGTTTAATTTAAATCAACGCTATTATTGGAACCGCTTTCAGTTTTACAGGGCCGTACGAAGAGTTCAGTATCTAGACTCACCAGAAATTCTAAAATTTTCAAGTCTATTATTAAGGCTATACAGGATAAAAAAGGTGAAAATATCATCAGTCTTGATCTCCGTAAAATACCGGAAGCTTCGGCTGATTTTTTTGTGGTTTGTCAGGCTTCCAGTACTACACAGATCAGAGCTATTTGTGATTCGGTGGAAGAAGAAGTGAAAAAGAGTTGTGATGAGCATCCGTACAAACATGAAGGAAGACAAGCATTGCAGTGGGTGTTGATCGATTATGTGAACATTGTGGTACATGTGATGCATCCGGATGCCAGAAAGTTTTACAAATTAGAAGAAATGTGGAGTGATGCGGGTTCGCAGATCCATGAATAAATAAAAACACACAGGGTCATTAAATATATCTGATCCTGAATCGTCAATACAGAGAGGAATATGTCACAGGAAAACAAGCAATCGAAAATGGAAAAAGGAGATGGTCAACGCAGGGGACCAAAATTCAATATTTACTGGGTATATGGTATCATCGCTATTGTGCTGATCCTGGCACAGGTCATGAATTTTTCACCCGAACTCAAAGTGATCTCTGAGCAGCAATTCAGAAATGAAATATTACTGCCCGGTGATGTACAGAAATTGGATCTGGTGAAGAACAAAGAACAAGTGCATGTGTACATCAAACCCGACAGACTCTCCAAAGAGTTTTATGTTAAGCAATTCAAAGGACGTTTATCAGCCGATAAAGTAAAAGGCACTCCGCTTTTTGCTTTTGAAGTGGTTGACTGGAAAGCATTTGAAGAACGTTTGGATGAATTCTGCAAAGCCAATAACGTAGCAGAGGTTGAACTCCGTGTGGTAAAAGCACCGGAATGGTTTGGTCCATTGTTGAATACGGTCTTCACCTTGTTGATCATTATTGTTGCTTGGGTATTATTGATGCGTAAGATGGGTGGTCCGTCAAGTGGCGGTGGTCCGGGTGGCATTTTCAACATTGGTAAATCAAAAGCAACACTGTTTGATAAAGGTGCAAAAGTGAATATCACATTTGCTGATGTTGCGGGATTGGATGAAGCAAAAGTGGAAGTGATGGAGATCGTTGACTTCCTGAAGAATCCGAAAAAATATACTTCACTGGGCGGTAAGATTCCAAAAGGTGCATTGCTGGTAGGTCCTCCGGGAACAGGTAAGACCTTGTTGGCAAAAGCCATGGCCGGTGAAGCACAGGTTCCTTTCTTTAGTTTGAGTGGTAGTGATTTCGTTGAAATGTTTGTGGGTGTGGGTGCCAGCCGTGTACGTGACCTGTTCAAACAAGCCAGAGAGAAAGCGCCTTGTATCATTTTTATCGATGAGATCGACGCTATTGGTCGTGCACGTGGCAGAAACGCCATCATGAGCAATGATGAAAGAGAGAATACACTGAACCAATTACTGGTTGAGATGGATGGTTTTGGAGGCGACACCGGTATCATCATCCTCGCTGCTACCAACAGACCGGATGTATTGGATAGTGCGTTGTTGCGTCCGGGTCGTTTCGACAGACAAATTTCTATTGACAGACCGGATGTAAAAGGTCGTGAAGCGATCTTTAAAGTACACCTTGGTCCAATCAAGATATCTGAAACATTGGATCTGCATAAACTGGCGGAACAAACACCGGGTTTTGCAGGTGCGGATATTGCCAACGTTTGTAATGAAGCAGCCTTGATCGCTGCACGTAAAGGCAAAGAAGCAGTAGACATGAGTGATTTCCAGGATGCGATCGATCGTGTGATCGGTGGATTGGAAAAGAAAAACAAGATCATTGCTCCGCATGAAAAATCTGTGATCGCTTATCATGAAGCCGGACATGCTGTGTGTGGTTGGTTCTTAGAGCATGCGTATCCATTATTGAAAGTAACGATCGTACCAAGAGGTACAGCGGCACTGGGTTATGCGCAATACACCCCTACAGAACAATACCTCTACAATACAGATCAGTTAATGGATCAGATCTGTATGACCTTGGGTGGTCGTGCTGCAGAGCAGATCTTCTTCGGAAAAATTTCTACCGGAGCTGCCAATGATCTTCAGCAGATCACACGTATCGCTTACAGCATGGTAACAGCGTACGGTATGAATAAGAAAGTAGGAAATGTAAGTTTTTATGATCCTTCACAAGAGAATACTTTCACTAAACCATACAGTGAGGAAACAGGTAAACTGATTGATGAAGAAGTAAGAAGTATCATTGATGAGGCTTACCAACGTACCATTCAGTTACTGACTGAGAAAAAAGAAGAAGTTGAGAAACTCGCAAAAGAGTTGTTGGATAAAGAAGTGTTGCATAAGAGTGATGTAGAAGAACTGATCGGCAAAAGACCTTTTGAAGAAAAGAAATTACTCGAAGTAGAAGAGACAGCTCCGGAAGTGATCGCTGAAGAAACAGCAACACCTGAAACTAATACGGCAACTGATTCAAACGAAACAGTATAATGTCACAATCGGCGAGATATAATATTTTAACTAAGATAAAGCAGGCACTGTCAAAACCGGTGCCTGTTCCCTTTCCCCAACAAACAGACGATGCTTCTGTATTTCATGCACCGGCTGAAGAACTCGATCTGTTGTTTGCAGAAAATTTCACCAAACTGCAAGGACGCTTTTCTTATTGTGAAAACGAGAAAGAACTCGCTTCACAATTGAATATGCTTTTCATCAAACGTGAGTGGAAAGAATTGTACTGTAGAGAGGATGAACTTAGAGAAACACTTACTCAGTCAGGCTTTCATGCAATGACGGCTCCTGATGTTGAAAGTTGTGATGCTTCCATCACAGGTTGCGAATATCTCGTGGCAAGAACAGGGAGTATGGTATTGTCTAGCGGACAACAAAGCGGCAGAACCGTGAGTGTGTATGCACCGATCCATATTTGTATTGCTTACACTGATCAGTTGGTATATGATATTGATGAAGCATTACTATCATTACAAAAAGAATATGGTGAGCAATTACCTTCCATGATCACATTGGCAACAGGTCCTAGTAGGACAGCGGATATTGAGAAAACACTGGTGGTGGGTGTGCATGGACCAAAAGAAGTATTTTGTTTCCTGGTACAAAGAAGCAGCTAAAGAATATGTCCATTACAGTTTTACCCCTATTTGTATACGGTTCGCTGAGAAGTGGTTTTCAGCATTCAGCCTATGCTTATATCAGCCGTTATTTTGAATTGGTAGGTACAGCAAAAGTGAAGGGCGAATTGTATGATATGGGAACTTATCCTGCTGCAGTGCCTTCTGATGCGGATCATTGGATCGTTGGGGAATTGTACACCATCAAACAGGATGAGGAGTTTCCCTGGGCTATCGGTCAATTAGATGATTATGAAGGTATCAATGGTGAAGCCGATGAACCCGTGTTATACGGACGTGAAAAAACCATCGTATACCTGAATGATACCAAAGTGGAAGCCTGGATCTACTGGTACAAAGGAGATGTGAGTGGTAAACCTCTTATAGACTGTGGTGATTTGCTGGTGTATATACAGCAGAAAAATAAACTGTAATTTCATACATCATTCATGCATCGATAAGGATGCACAATTGTTATATACCTGATGCCACCCATCACACCCCAACAGAAAATATATTTTCTTTCAGATTTTCATCTCGGCGCGCCTGATCATGAACAGAGTCTTGTTCGTGAGAAAAAAGTGGTAGCATTTCTGGACAGTATCAAAGACAATGCGGCCATGATCTTTATCGTGGGTGATATCTTTGATTTTTGGTATGAATACAAACAAGTAGTTCCCAAAGGATATGTGCGTTTGCTCGGTAAACTAGCTGAGCTTACCGATCGTGGTATTCCTATTCATTGTTTTGTAGGTAATCATGATATGTGGATGCGTGGCTATTTTGAAAAAGAGTTGAATATTCCCGTGTACCACCATCCCAAAGTATTTGAATGGAATGGTAAGCGTTTTTACATTGGTCATGGTGATGGATTAGGGCCCGGTGATCATGGCTATAAATTTTTGAAAAAAATATTCCGCAATCCATTGTGTCAGTGGCTGTTTGGAGTATTACATCCTACATGGGGAATTGGATTGGCGAATTATTTCAGTAGAAAGAGTCGTGAAAAAACAGGAACATCAGATCAACATTTTCTGGGAGAAGAGAATGAATGGCTGATCATTTATTGTAAAGAAATGTTAGAAAAAGAACATTTTGATTTTCTTGTTTTTGGTCATCGTCATTATCCTATCGACTTTAAACTCAATGAGAAAAGCAGATATATCAATCTCGGCGACTGGATTCGCAACTTCACTTATGCAAGCTTTGACGGCACTGATATGCAGTTGCATCAATGGCAGTCTTAAAGGTTCTTAGTAAATTGCAGCATGGAAAAATTGTTGCAACAAAAGATACTGGACAACACCATTGAAGCTTATCTCTATGTGCTGGGTGCAATATTAGTGATGCTTGTATTGAAGCGCTTTATTTCCAAGTACCTCGCCAATCAGTTATACAAGGCCATTACCAAGAAAAGAAATCAAACAGCCAGACAATCTTTTTTGGATCTGGTGGCAGGCCCGTTGGGACTCTTCCTTTTTTTATCCATTACGATTATTGCAGTAGATAAATTACAGTTTCCCGGCGTATTAGATTTTAAGATCTATCGGATCACTTCCCGCCAAATGATTGAATCAATCGCGAACGCTATTATGGTGATCGTTTTCATTCGGTTGTGTTTGCGTGTAATTGATTTTATAGCGATCATCCTGGAAGAAAAAGCCAATCTAACGGCTGATCAAACCGATAATCAGCTGGTGATTTTTTTCAAGGATTTCTTTAAAGTGATATTGGTGATCATCGGTATTCTATTGATCATGAAATTCTCTTTCAATAAACCGATAGGGAATGTGTTAACGGGTTTGAGTATTGTGGGTGCTGCACTTGCATTGGCTACAAGAGAAAGTTTAGAAAACCTGATCGCTTCTTTTATCATTTTCTTCGATAAACCTTTTGCAGTAGGCGATCTGGTGAAAGTAAATGGCTTTACGGGTAATATTGAAAAGATCGGATTAAGGAGTACACGCATTCGCACAGCAGAAAAAACCTATATCTCAGTACCTAATAAACAGATGGTAGATACGATCGTTGACAATGTGAGCTTACGTACACAACGTAAGGCAGAGCTTAGAATGGAATTAGATCTAGCAGCTTCTGCAGTGCAATTGGAAGCTTTCACAGTTGCAGTTAAACAGATATTAGATAAGCCCGATGTTCTCAACACGGTGGTATTCCTTGCTGAAACAGGAAAGAATGCGCATGTGGTGATCATTGAATTTTTTACTTCGATGGATCAGTCAATCGAAGCCTTCAATCAACTAAGACAACAAGTGAACCTTGAGATCATCACTTGGCTGGAAGAACATCATTTACAATTAGCAGCTGCGAATACGGATGTTACTGTAAGACAGGGTTAAGCTTCCAAACCCGCTCTCAGTTCCAATAAGAAAGATTTGAATTTATTCAGTGATTGTACAAGTTGCGCCTGTACATCAGCCTGGTGTTTGTTTTGTTTGAGATAAGTTCTTGCACCTTCAATGGAGAACTTGCGCTGACGTAATAAGAAATAGATCAGCTGTAGGTTACGGATATCTTCATATCGGAATAAGCGATCTCCTTTGCGTGTTTTACGTGGTTGCAGAATATCAAACTCATTCTCCCAGTAGCGCAATAAAGAAGTATTCACTTTGAACCACTTAGCTACTTCACTGATGGGATAGTATAATTTTTGTTTCAATGTTTCTTCATCAGGAATATCAACGAGATCTATCTCAGTATCTATTTCACGAAAAGATTTTCTACCACGTTTGCCCGGTTGTTTGGCAACAGGCTCAGCAGCTTTCACAACAGCAGGTACGGGTTCTTCAACAGCTTTTGTTTCAGCAACAATATTTTTAGGTTTGATCTTTACCACAATGCGCTCATCAGCAAAAACAACAGGGTCTGTGGTAGGAGTGGGTAGCGCTTCTGTAATAGGCGTTTCTGCAACAGGAACTTCGGACTGTACCACAGCAGGTGTTTCTGTTACAATTGCAATAGGCTCAGGAATAAGATCGGGTTCCGCTTCTGCTACAACAGGTTCCGGTTCAGGCATCTGTTCCTGAACAGGTTTTGCTTTCGGCGCTGTTGTTTTTTTAACAGGAGCACTCACCGGTTCAACAGGCATTCCAAATAGATCGAGTTGCTGCATTTTTTGCATGGCATAAAAGTAAGCCATCTGAGTAGCAGGATTTTACAGCCTTTAGTTAAAGTGGAAAAGATGTAAGTATCTTGCGCTCCAATCAATTGAACACAGCATGAAATCGATACAAACCATCTGTATCTGTGGTGCCGGAACCATGGGAAGTGGTATTGCTCAGGTGAGCGCCCAGTCGGGGTTCCGTACCATTCAGTTTGATCTGAGTGCGGAGATGGTCGAAAAAAGCAGGAAGGGTATTGAGTTGAGTCTCAGTAAACTGACCGAAAAAGGAAAGATTAGCGCGGAACAAAAACAAACCATTCTCGATCGTATCCTTTTCACTACCCGTGTAGAAGATTGTGTAGCAGATATGATCATCGAAGCAATCATTGAAAAGAAAGAAGCCAAAGTGGGCTTGTTCACCCAACTGGCTGCTTTGAATAGTAGTGATACCATTTTAGCCACCAATACTTCTTCTATTCCTGTGAGTGAGATCGCAGCCGAAGTTCCGCATCCTGAAAGAGTTGTCGGGATGCATTTTTTTAATCCGGCTCCATTGATGAAACTGGTGGAAGTGATACAAGGAAATGCTACTGCTGCGGAAGTGATGCAACAAACGATCACTATCAGTCAACAAATGCAAAAAGTAGCGGTGGTATGTAAAGATGCTCCGGGCTTTATCGTAAATCGTGTGGCAAGGCATTATTATTTAGAAGCCATGCAACTCGTAGAAAAAGAACATACTGATATTACTGTGATCGATGCAGTGATGGAAGCCAGTGGTTTTAAAATGGGGCCATTCAAACTCATGGACTTGATCGGTATGGACATCAATTTTGGTGTGAGCAATATTGTATGGGAAGCATTGGGTAAACCCAAACGTTTAACACCGTCGCCGGTACAAGCGGCAAAAGTAGCTGCGGGTGAATTGGGCAGGAAAACAGGCAAGGGATTTTATAATTATGAATCATGAATACTGAATATTGAATACATCGACTTCAATCAACTACTACTAGATAATTTTATCACCCATGCGCATCGCTATCAACGCCATATTTCTGCAGAATAATCCGATGGAAGGATATGGGCATTATACTGCGGAAGTATTACGTCGTATGATAGCATTACATCCGGAAGATGAATTCTTGTTATTGTATGATCGTACATGGGAAACACCTTTTATCACTGCGCCCAATGTTCAGTCTATATTGGTATCACCGGCAGCACGTCACCCTTTGAGTTTTAAGTATTGGTATGATGTAAAAGCAACAAGAGCTGTAAAAAAGTGGAAGGCGGATGTATGGTTTCAGCCTTATGGTTTTTGTAGTGTCACGAGTCGCATTCCTCAGGTACTTATGATCCATGACTTGGCTTTTCTGCATCATCCTGAATACATCAGTTGGTACCAGCGTGCTTATTATCGTTGGTTCACACCTGCATTTTTAAAAAAAGCCAAACAGATTATTACGGTATCTGAATTTTCAAAAACAGATATCATGAAAACATACCGCACGCCTGAAACAAAGATCAGCGTGATAGGCGGTGCAGTGCGCAAAGGTTTTCAACCTATGGAATGGGAAGACAAACAAGCCGTGAAAGATGGTTATGCGGATGGGCGGGAATATTTTTTGTTTGTAGGAGGTATTCATCCGCGCAAAAATTTATTGAACCTGCTCAAAGCTTTCTCGCATTTCAAAAAATGGCAACATAGCAATATGAAGCTGTTGGTAGCGGGAAGAAAAGCGTGGCAATATGATGATCTGCTACAAAAGATCAAAACCTATAAGTATCGTGAAGATGTGGTGTTGCTGGACTATTTACCTGAAGAACAACTGCAAAGGGTAACTGCGGCTGCCTATGCATTGATATACCCTTCCTGGTTTGAGGGTTTTGGATTACCCATTCTCGAAGCCATGCAATGTGGTGTTCCGGTGGTTTGTTCCAACACCAGCAGTATGCCTGAAGTGGCAGGTGATGCGGCTTTGCTGGTAGATCCATCTGATCCCGATGCCATTGCCAAAGAAATGCTGAGTTTATACCGAAATGAAGGTATCCGCAACGCCTTTATTGCCAAGGGATTGGAAAGGGTGACTCAATTCAGTTGGGATACCACTGCTGCTGCCGTTTATGAATCTTTGCGTAAAGCAACACAGAATGTATAAGCCTTTACTCGGCTGCTGATTAAACCTTATTTTTGCGCCTTATTTTAAAATACTCGAATTAGATATGCATACTTCAACAATCAGCATTGATGTTCATTTAGATGAACAAAAAGTACCTCAAGCCATTAATTGGAAAGCGAGTGACAGTACTGCGGATATGGCACAACCGGCCAGAGCCATGATGGTGGCTTTCTGGGATGCTGCTGATAAATCTGCTTTACGTATTGATCTGTGGACCAAAGAAATGATGGTGGATGAAATGGCCGACTTTTATTATCAAACCCTGATGGGCATGGCAGATACGTATATGCGTGCTACACAACAACAGGAAATGATGGAAGGCATGAAAGCATTCGCTAAAGAATTCTACAAAAAATTCCGCGAATCTCAATTAAAAGAAAACAAATAAAACATACCGCTATGAGTTTAGAAGAAAAAGTAATGACAGGTATGAAAGAAGCGATGAAATCAAAAGATGAAGCGCTTCTGCGTGGTTTGCGTGCGATCAAAGCTGAGATCATCAAAGCAAAAACAGAGCCTGGTGCTAATGGACAAATCTCTGCCGAAGGTGAATTAAAGCTGTTGCAGAAACTCGTGAAGCAAAGAAAAGATTCACTGGAAATATTTCAGCAACAAAATCGTGAAGACCTCGCCAAAAAAGAACAGGAAGAAATAGCCGTGATCGAACAATTCTTGCCCAAGCAATTGGATGCAGCAGAACTGAAAACGATCATTGCCGGAATCATTGCCAGCACCGGTGCTACAGGTCCGCAAGACATGGGCAAAGTGATGGGCGTAGCGTCCAAACAACTCGCCGGCCAAGCAGATGGTAAAGCCATTTCTGCAGTGGTGAAGGAGTTACTGGCGGCGGGATAAGAAACACGTGAATGGTCAATTGTGAATGGTGAATAGACCCAAGAACGTATTGACCATTCACAATTGACCATTCACAATTGACAATTCACCATGCTCATCGATATCATCTTCCTACTCTGTATGATTCTTGCCTTGATCAAGGGCTACCGCAATGGATTGATTGTGGCGGTGTTTTCTTTTGTTGCCATTGTGGTGGGATTGGCGGCAGCAATGAAATTATCAGCTTATGTAGCAGAGAAACTGGGGCAAGAGACAAGTATTTCTCAGTCTTGGTTACCCTTTCTATCTTTTGCGATCGTGATGATCGCTGTGGTGATTTTGGTGAGATTGGGTGCTACGGCTCTTCAGAAAATGGTAGAAATGGTGTTTCTGGGATGGTTGAATAAAGTTGCAGGGATGTTGCTCTATGCAGCAATCTATACATTGGTATTAAGTGTGGTGTTGTTTTATGCAGAACAACTCCACTTATTTGATACAACAACATTAGAAGCTTCTCATACCTACGATTTCATACAACCTTGGGGACCTCAAGTGATCGATGGTATTGGGGAAGTAATTCCCTTATTTCGGGATATGTTTTCTTCTCTCACTGATTTCTTTAAGGCCGATACCACTCCTGCCGGTCAGGTGACACAGTAAAAGAATGCATTTTTGCTTATAAATCAGTATTTTAGTGAAGATGCGGCACAATCCGAAGCCTGTTTCAAACGTTTCTTATATTGTTAATGGATTTTCTTTTATTTGTAACGGATATAATGCTTGCATAAGAAATTAACCCCATGAATTACGAGATCAAACATCAGGACAAGTTTAAATACATTGAAGAAGGGGAGGGTGAGCCATTGTTGCTGCTCCATGGACTATTTGGCGCACTCAGCAATTTCAAAGACCTCATTGAATATTTCAAACCCAAATACAAAGTGGTGGTTCCCATGCTGCCTCTTTTCGACTTGGATATTTTTCATACCTCTGTTGGTGGATTGGAAAAACATGTCCATAAGTTCATTGAGATGAAGGGATATGAAAACATTCATCTACTTGGAAATTCTTTAGGTGGACATGTAGCTTTGGTACACATATTGAAACATCCTGAAAGAATCAAGTCACTGATCCTTACCGGTAGTAGTGGTTTGTTTGAAAATGGAATGGGTGATAGTTACCCCAAGCGCGGTGACTATGAATACATCAAAAAGAAAACACAACTTACTTTCTATGATCCGAATACTGCTACCAAAGAATTGGTGGATGAAGTATTTGAGATCACCAATAATAGATTGAAAGTGATCAAGATTATTGCACTTGCAAAAAGTGCCATCAGAAATAACCTAGGTGAAGAATTGAACCAGATCCAACAACCTACTTTATTGATCTGGGGAAACAATGATACCATTACTCCACCTTTTGTTGGCAAGGAGTTCAACCGATTGATCCCGAATAGTGAGTTGTATTTTGTTGATAAATGTGGTCATGCTCCTATGATGGAAGTGCCGGATGAGTTTAATCGTATTCTGGATGGTTTCTTGCAAAAATTAAGTGTTGTTTCACAACCTTCCTAAAGGTTGACGCGTATATTAGTTGAAGAAAGAATTGGATCTATCATGCTCGCGACGCAGCTCATCAATACCGGATTTCCAGCCGTCAACTTGTTTGACAAAGTTTCTTTTGCACTACAGCTGATGGAAGATTATGATCTTTTGCATCTACCTGTATTGAGTGAAGAAAAATTTGCAGGCATCATTGAAAAAGATGAGCTATTGGATACAGATGAAGACGCACTATTAGCTTCACTCGAACAATCACTCAAAAAAATATCGATCAAAGGCGAAGAGCATTTCCTTGTTGCGCTGAAACTTATTGCGGAACATGAACTTACCATACTACCTGTAGTAAATGAACAAGCTGAATTGGCCGGCACCATCTCTTCGCGTTCTATGATATTGCATTTGTCACGATTCTTGGGCACAGAAGAAAAAGGTGGTGTGATTGTTTTGGAAACTGATAAAAGACATTTTTCTTTCGGTGAGATCAGTAGATTGGTGGAAACCAATGATGCCTATATCACGCAACTGAATACTTATCCGGAAAATGATTCGGGACAAATCATCGTTACCATTAAGATCAATAAAGTAGAAGTGTCTGATATTGTTGCCACTTTCCAGCGCTATGATTATTCTGTTCGCTATTATTTTGGTGAAGAGCAGTATGCCAATGAGTTGAAAGAAAATTATAATCATCTGTTGGCATATTTGAATATGTAATGTTTGTATAGACTCGCTACTTTCCTGTATTTAGATACTGTTAAGACCTGATCAGCATACCTAAGCTGTTTATTATACTGTGTAATTGGTTATAGAATCATGATTTGCGGTTAAAGGATGAATTAAAAAGTCTAGGCAAACGCAGATTCCCTATTTTTACAAGCTTACTATTGTATAACAGCGGTTCATGCGCAAGAGGTTATTTATTTCTTTTATTGTTGTTCTCGTATCCTCGGGCGCTCTCTTTGCTCAGGATGAGACCGCACAGGATTCCACCAATAAAACATCATTGAGTTTGGCTGAAAGGGTTGCCATGCGCAGTATTTATCAGATCGTTGGTGA
>JBDKEH010000059.1:0-21554 GCA_039795345.1 Bacteroidota bacterium | reverse complement strand
TGGTGATCCGGATGGATACCTGCATAAGGAATCACAGTCTTGAAAGTCTTACCCGCATCTTCACTCACCGTAATGATCTGATTGATATTGTACAATCTGTTTTCATTCGTAGGATCAACAGCTATATCTTGAAAATAAAATGCACGATTGGTAACTACAGCAGGATCACTGTTCATCAACTCCCAATTGTTACCGCCATCATCACTTTTGTACAATCCGTTTTTAGTAGCTTCTACCAGTGCATATACACGCTTTGGATCATTGCGAGAAATCGTGATACCAATACGTCCATAATCACCATCCGGTAAACCATTGGCTTTGCCTAGTTTGGTCCAGTTTTTACCGCCATCATAAGTCACATAAAAACCACTGCCTTTACCACCACCTTGTAAACTCCAAGGAGTACGCTGATGCTGATACATATTCACAAACAATTTATTCGGATTGGCAGGATCCATCACCATATCACCAACACCCGATGTATCATTCGTATACAAAATTTTATTCCAGGTAACACCACCATCGGTTGTTTTATAAACACCTCGTTCAGGATGTGGGGCAAAAGGATTACCGATCACACCCGCATACACCACATCCGGGTTGTTTGGATCGATGATGATACGGTGAATGTTACTGGTCTTTTCCAGTCCCATCATTTTCCATGTCTTACCGCCATCAATACTTTTATAGATACCACCTCCCAAACTGATAGAGTTACGCGGATTACCTTCTCCGGTACCTGCCCATACTACACTGGGATTACTTTGCGTGATGGCCACAGCACCAATATTCAAGATGGGTTGATCATCAAAGATCGATTCCCAGCTGGCACCACCATTCTCAGTTTTCCAAACACCACCACTCGCTGTGCCGAGGTAAATGATGTTAGGATTGGTCCATACTGCATCGATCGCTGTCACACGTCCACTCATACCGGCCGGACCGATATTGCGTGGTTTCATGTTTTTAAAATGTTTTGAAAGATCTGCCTGTTGGGCAAAAGAAAGAATTGCAGTGCTTAATAGCATTGCAGCAAACAGTAGTTTTCTCATTCCATTGGTTTTTGGGATTGGGAATTTCTGTAATTAATGGGGGATTGCCAAATTAGATGGATAATTGGGTGAAGAAGCTGTGAGCGGCAAGCGATAAGCTACAGGCTACAAGTTTTGAATAACCAATTTCTCAGTGTACTTCTATGCTTTCTGTGGCAATCAAAGAATAACAAACTCGTTGCCACAGAAAGCACAGAGATGCACCGAGGTTTTGGTGGGAGTTTCCCTATATTTATTGCAAACAACCAACGCTTGAATACAAAATCCGTTTTCAAAGGCTCGCCTATACAGATCGGTATCTACGCTGCTGTGGCTGCTTTTCTTACTTATACCATGATCTTCGGTTTTCGCAAATCATTCACCGTTTGCACATTTGATGGAATGACGGTTGGTTCTTTGAGTTATAAAACCGTATTGGTGCTTAGTCAGATGATGGGTTATCTCATGGCCAAGTTTTATGGTATCAAATTCATCTCAGAGTTAAAACGTTTTGGAAGAAACAAGATCATTCTACTGCTTGTTGGTATTGCATGGATGGCCTGGTTGTGTTTTGCATTGATCCCTGCTCCTTATAATATTATCTTCCTCTTCATCAATGGTTTTCCTTTAGGTATGCTGTGGGGTGTGGTGTTCTCTTATGTAGAAGGAAGAAGAAGCACTGATTTTATTGGTGCGGCATTGGCAGTAAGTTTTATCTTCTCTTCAGGTTTTGTAAAATCTGTTGGAGGGTGGTTGATTCAATTAGGGGTGACTGAATTTTGGGTACCCTTTTGCACGGGATTGGTTTTTGCATTACCACTCCTATTGTTCATCTATCTGATGGAACGCATTCCTGCACCTGATGCGGATGATGAGGCTGCCAGAATGAATCGAACACCCATGAGCGCCGAACAACGTAAAGCTTTTGTGCGCTCTTTCTTACCGGGTATTATTGCATGTATTTTTATTTATGGTTTTGCTACCATCTTTCGCGATATCAGAGACAATTTCAGTGCAGATATGTGGAAGGAAATGGGTTATTTAAATCAGCCCGCTATTTTTTCTAAAACAGAAACACCGATCACACTTGTGATACTGGCACTTATCGGAAGTATGGTCATCATCAAAAATAGTTTCAAAGCATTGATGATTGCACATCTTTTCATTGCGATTGGATTTGTGGTTGCGGGCCTGAGCACTTATTTATTTACCAAAGGATTGGTGGCACCTATCTGGTGGATGACCTTGGTTGGACTAGGTCTTTACATGGTATACATTCCTTTTAACTCCGTATTCTTTGAAAGAATGATCGCTGCATTTCGTTTTACAGGAAATGTAGGGTTCCTGATCTATCTCGCTGATTCATTTGGATACCTCGGCAGTGTGAGTGTGTTATTAAGCAAAGAAATCTTCAAAGTTCAATTGAACTGGGTACAGTTCTTTTCAAATAGTGTGATGATATTGTCTGTAGTAGGCGTTGCGATTACGATGTATGCGGCTTGGTATTTTTATCGAAAGAAATATACTGTTTGACCTTTAGGTTTTCGCCATACACTGACACGATTATTTTTCTATGATAGGCTTCATTCGGTTTTCTTTATATTAGTACATACGCTTTAGCTTATGAGCACCTTCAACAGAAGAAACTTTCTCCGCAGTTCCGGTAGTCTTGCTCTTCCTGCTGTATTCCCTTTATCCGGCTTAATAAGTAACGATACTTCAGTAATGAATGACTGGCCAACTAAACCTATTGTAAAGTTTTTTGGTGATGGTGAAATGTATGAACCTACCGATTATATCCGTGTATTACAAGAAGCTGATAAAACGGTTGCCATTACAAAAGATCGCTATGGCGTAGGGGGCGTTGTTGAAGCATTGGAGAAAAAATTTGCTGCGATCACCGGAAAAGAAAAAGCCATTTTCATGCCCAGTGGTACCATGGCAAATCAGTTGGCCATTGCTGTATTAAGTGGTACCAAAAGCAAAGTATTCGTTCAGGAAACCAGTCACGTATTTCGTGATGAAGCAGATGCTGCTCAATCTGTCTTTCAGAAAAGATTGATACCACTTGCTAAAAATGAAACTTATTTCACTGCTGCTGAGCTCAAGAAAACGATCCAGGAAATGAGCAGAGCAGAAGCTTTTGATACAGGTATCGGTGCCGTATCAATTGAAAATCCGGTAAGAAGAAGTGATGGCAGAATGGTTTCGATTGATGAGATCAAAGACATTAGGAACTATTGTATCACTAAAAAAATACCGATGCATTTGGATGGAGCTCGTTTGTATGTTGCATCCGCATGGTCTGGTGTATCAATCAAAGAGTACAGTCAATATTTTGATACCGTCTACATTTCTCTCTATAAATATCTTGGCGCAACAGCAGGTGCGATACTTTGTGGTGATGCAAGTATCATCGATCAGATGACCCATCTTATTAAAACACATGGCGGATCTATGTATGGTAACTGGACCAATGCTGCTATGGCTTTGCATAGACTGGAGGGTGTAGAGGAAAGATTCAAAGCCGCAAAAGAAAGGGGTGAACAATTATTCAAAACACTCAATATGGGTAATGATATTCGTATTGAGCCATTGAGCCAGGGAACTAATATTTATCGATTAACATTAGCGAAAAATATCAATGGCACTGCTTTTCAAACCAAGCTCAATCAGCAATTCAATATTCGTTTAGCAAAACCTGATAGCAATAATCAATCATTGATCAATGTAAACGAAACGATCTTATATCAATCGCTAAATGATCTTGTAAATGCATTTCGTAAAGTTTTAGAAAGTTAAGATCTGAAAGCCTGACTTGCATAAAAAATGGTTCATAACAAACAGTCAAGAACTATTTGCCATAAACCATTCGCTATAAGCTGATAACTATCCTTTCTTCCCATCCTCGTATTTCTTCTTCGCAGCTTCTGCTTTTTCGAAATCAAGGATCACACCATTGATACAATAGCGCAGACCTGTAGGGGGCGGTCCATCTTCAAATACGTGACCCAAATGACTTTTACATCTTCCACATTGTACTTCTGTTCTTACCATACCATGTGAGTTATCTGGCAGGTAGATAATTGCGCTTTTGCTGATGGGCTCATAAAAACTTGGCCATCCGCAACCACTATCAAATTTCGTATCACTTTTGAACAAGGCATTACCACAAGCAGCACAATAATAAGTGCCTATTTCTTTGAAATTCTCAAACTTACTGGTCCAAGGACGCTCTGTTCCTTTCTGACGGGCGATATAATACACATCTGGTGAAAGAATCTTCTTCCACTCATCTTCTTTCAGATTTACTTTCGATTTGTCTGTTCTCGAATACACCGGATTGTTCTTTTCTGTGCTATCCATTTTTACCTCTTTCTGTTTAATTTGTTGGGAATAACAGCCCTGCACTATTAAAGTTGCAAGGAGTAACATTTTGAATCCCTTCATATGCCAATACATTTGATACATTAAAATTACGTTTATCGTAGCCGAATAGTTTACATCTAAACTGACGAACAGTCGTTTTTTACCTTACAATTTGCAGTTATTCAAGGTTTTAATGTGTTGTTAAATGTTTTTTAAACGATCGGGCTTATATTTGTTCTTCACGTAAGGTTAGTTAGTACATGTTTAATATTATTCTGTTTGGACCTCCGGGCAGTGGAAAAGGGACTCAAAGCGAAAAACTGATCGCTGCTTACGGACTGAAGCATTTATCTACCGGTGATTTATTAAGAAGCGAAATCGCAGCCCAAACACCGCTGGGGCTGGAGGCCAAGTCTATCATGGACAAAGGTCAGCTGGTTCCTGATGAAGTAGTAGTGGGTATGATCAGCTCTGCGCTGGATAATAATCCCCAAGCCAAAGGCTTTTTATTCGATGGGTTTCCGAGAACCGAAGCACAGAGCATTGCGCTGGACAAGCTGTTGAAACTAAAGAATACAGAAATTGGAGTGGTATTGGCGCTGGATGTAAGTGAAGAAGAACTGGTAAGTCGCTTATTGAACCGCGGTAAAACCAGCGGCAGAAGCGATGATACCAATGAAACGGTTATTCGTGCTCGTATTGCTGAATACAAGGCAAAAACAACTGTTGTAGCCAACTATTACGCCACTTTTGATAAAGTGGTACATATCAAAGGAGAAGGCTCTGTTGATGAAATTTTTGAGTCGCTGCGCAGCGAGATCGAAAAAAGAATGTCTTAATCTGATTATACATAAGTGTTTAACAACCAATAACCAACTGCACCCGCTCTCTTTTTTGAGCGGGTTTTTTTATACCTGCCGTTGCCAACAAGCTGTTAAAGATGAACGAGTACTACAAATGCTTTCAACCAACAGGCTTAGTTTTGCCGTCCCCCGTGCTGAAGTGGCGTGGAAACATTTGTGTATGATCAGCAAAAAAATTCAACTCTTTTTATTCTGTCTGGTAATGGCTACCGGATTTTCTTTTAAAGGGAAATCGATTTCGGTTGTTACTAACCCAACCGAAACGCTGCGCGCGAACACGTTCACCGAAGTTTATGAAAATCTGGATCTCGCCTCACTTGGACTTTCCAAAAAAGCTTATGAATTTGCATTGGAAGGTTATGATCGTTTAAAGTCTGGCGGACAAATCATTCAAGATCATATCTTATCGGTGGTCGACTTTAGTTTACCGTCCAATCAGAAAAGACTATTTGTGATCGATCTTTTGAAGGGAGAATTACTCTTTCACACATTCGTATCGCATGGGAAGAATTCCGGTAAGCTCATCGCTAAACAATTCTCGAATAAAGCGAGCAGTTTTCAAAGCAGTATCGGTTTTTATACTACAGGAGAGCCTTATCTTGGAAAACATGGTCTATCTCTTCGCTTGATCGGAAAAGAAAAAGGCATCAATGATAAAGCATTACAGCGTGGTATTGTTATTCATGGTGCAGACTATGCAGAAGAAGACGTTGCAATTAGACAAGGTTATTTGGGAAGAAGTTTAGGTTGCCCTGCAGTTCCTCAATCTGTTCATCGTGAGTTGATCTCTACCATTCAAAATGGAACTTGTTTTTTCATCTATGCACCGATGCCCGGCTACTCCAAACAGTCAAAACTCATTTAATCATTTGTTCCGACCGTACAACATTTTTTAACAGATAATTGCCCTTGCTTGCCGTCTATCTTTATTGCAAGGTGCAACACGTAGAATTTTTTCATACCGACCACTTCGACCAGAACTACAAGCGGCAAAAAGCGGCTTCGTCTATTTCGTATTTCATCGATTTTTTCTGGGAGACAGATTTTGATCGTTTATGGGACTCTTATCCCAAGGGCTTTTCAGACGCCTTGTTTCCGAATACCGGTTACACGTATCTTATTAATTTAGGTACTCCTTTTGTAATGCAGGTAGGAGAAAAAAAGTTTGAAATGAAAACCGATGGTTTTCTGCCTCGACATCGTGCTATTGAATGTTTCCATCAAAAAGGAAATAAACTTTTCGGAATCAAGTTCAAAATATCCCCGGTCATTTTTGAGAAGAAGATCAATTTTTCTGAATACCGTGAATACATTTTTCCTTTAAGCTATTTGATGGACTCGGGGCTTTTATCAAAAGTTAAAACCTGTTCCTCATTTGAAGAGCGTGTATCTATTCTCACAGAATATTTTGAAAAGATCATTGACCAATATTCAGGTTCATTAAAACCCATTGAAATTGTTTCGCAGATACTGGCTCATTGCGAAAACAAAAGAGATTTTATTACGCCCGTAGAAGATTTTGCCAAGCAATACAATATCTCTTCACGAACACTACAACGCTATTTTGAAACAGCTACCAGTATCAGTACCAAAACAGCTATTCAGATCATGCGTATCAGAAAAGCTACGGAACACCTGGCTATTGATCCTGATACTTTTAATAGCGCAGACTATGGATACTATGATCACAGTCATTTCTACAAACATCTCAAAAGTTTCCTCCAAAAAAATACACTCAAAAAATTACAGCCTCATTTGAGGTTGTTGGAAAAGTTACATAGGAGGTAGGTAATAGCTTATTGATCATAGCATATAGTAGATACAAAGCCCCTGATCCATGCAGCCACGTATTATCTTTGTTCCATGCAACCATTACTACTATTACATGGAGCGACTGGATCGAAGGATCAACTCGTTCCACTCAAAGAAGAACTAAAGCCTTATTTCGATATCCACTGTTTCAATTTTCCCGGACATGGCGGAGATGATTGTGCCGAATCGTTTTCCATGCACGCTTTTACAAAAGCAACTGTTGCTTATTGTGAAAAACATGAACTAAAAGAACCTTTGGTTTTCGGTTACAGTATGGGCGGTTATGTGGCTTTGCTTATAGAATCGCAATATCCCGGAACTTTCAAAAAAATAGTGACACTAGGAACAAAATATGAGTGGAGCGAGGAGATCTCAGCAAAAGAAATAAAAATGCTTCGCCCCGATGTGATCGAACAAAAAGTGCCTGCATTTGCACAGCAACTAGCTAACAGACACGGCAACACCCATTGGAAAGATGTACTTCATAAAACAGCCAGTATGTTATTGGATTTGGGTAAACATCCTTTACTTACCGCTTCTGCATTACAAAAGGTTTCTTGTCCAACAATGCTCTTACTGGGTGATAAAGACAATATGGTATCACAAGATGAAACACAAGATGCAGCCAATCATTTATCACACGGTCAATTTCAACTAATACCCAATACGCCACATCCAATTGAACAAGTAGATGTTTCTGTTCTGTCAAACATCATCCATAAATTTTTAGTAGATCACTGATGACGGATCTTGATCAGTAGTTTGAGAAACTCTTCCGGTTCAAAAGGCTTAGTGACTATCGCATTGATAGAAAGATCCCTTGCTCTTTCTTCTACTTCGGAAGGTAAACTAGCAGTTAATGCCACTATAGGAATATGAATGTCTTTACCGCGAATGATCGTAATCGCTTCGTAACCATCCATTACGGGCATATGCATATCCATCAGAATAAGTTGATGTTTGGATGTATCAAGTTTTCGTACCGCCTCTTCGCCATTCACAGCTACGTCAATCTTAGCTCCCCATTTTTCAAGAAAGGTTTTTGCAACAAGCACATTCAACTCATTATCTTCTGCCATTAGCAATGAAAGACCGGAGAGTGGTTGACCTTTTTCGATCTCTTTAGTAGAAACCTCCTCCTGCGCAAAATTGAATGCTTGTGAGATCGGGAAGGTTTGTGTGAAGAAAAATACGGACCCCTTACCCGGTTCACTTTTCAGTTGCAATTGTGAACCCTGCAATTCCAATATCTTTTTGCAGATCGCCAATCCCAATCCTGTACCACCAAAACTTCTGGAGGTGGATGTATCTGCCTGTGTAAAACGATCAAAGATCAGTTTCTGTTTTTCAGCCGCTATACCAATACCTGTATCTTCTACTTTTATGGTAAGTGTGATATGTTGCTTTTGTATTCGTTCTTGATGAATACTCAGTTTTACATGGCCTGAGCGTGTAAACTTGATCGCATTTTGAAGCAGGTTGCCAATGACTTGACTAATACGCGTTGGATCTGATATGATACGGTGATTGAATGCGGGATCTTTTTCAAGTATCAGATTTATTCTTTTTTCATCTGCCAATGTTTTTAACCCAGATAAAAGATCCTGTGCTACCTGAACCAAGTCCATATCGATATATTCAAAATTGATCTTGCCTGCTTCAATCTTATTATAGTCCAAGATATCGTTGACAATATTCAATAAGTTATTAGCCGAAAACAACAACACATTGAGCTGTTCTTTTTGATCCTCCCTCGGTTGATTATCCAATAATATATGCGAAAGTCCGATCACCGAATTCAATGGCGTTCTGATCTCATGTGACATATTGGAAAGAAAATCGCTTTTAGCAATCAACCCTTGTTCAGCTTCTTTTTTTGCTCTGTTGAGGAAGTATGAATATCTATAAGAGAGAATTAAAGATTGTAAAAAGAAGAAAGACAAGTATCCTACAAATAATAATTCTTTTTGTGGTGCAACAAAATCGAAATATTGAAGATTAATAATGATAAAAATAACCATCACCACGCCCGTGCTTAATAATGCATAACCGGCTCCTAATCTTTTTCTTTTGTATGCAATGATGTATACATAGAAAGCATGACCAATTACAAAAAACATCACTACTAAAAATGGATTGATCAATTGTGTGAATACTGCCGGCGGGAAGATGACTGTTATCAATGATAAAATGATACAAGCCCACATCTCAATGGTCGTGATGATTTTATTGGAGTCTTCGGGGTAAAGATTTTGAGTGTATTGCGTAAAGAATATAACGCTGACAAACAAAGAAAGATATTCCAGATGTATGGTAAGCGCCCATGGAAGATTAGGGAAGATGGTATGTAGAGAATATTGCGAAGTTCCAATAATGCGGTAACTATAGGTGATACAGAATAATGCAAAGTATAATATGGTTTTATCATATCTACCGAAGAAGTATAAGCCAAAAAAGAAAAGACCACACATGACAATGCTTCCCGTAAGGATATAATTAAACGCGTTGTCTTTGTTTCTTTTACTGAACAGTTTTTCTTTATTCCCGATCGTAATAGATTTATAAGGACCGCCTTTAGAGTGTAAAAAATTAGCAACCTGTAAAATCAGCTTTACTGTGTCTTTCTTTACAAACAACTCTCTTGTGAATTGTTGCCACTTGGGTTTCGTTGTTTCAGCAGATACGCCCGGTATGCCAGATTGAACAAACACCACATCATCTACAAAAAGTTTATAACTCGTATATGTATCCGGAACATCTAGTGCTAAGTTAGAAGCGTTTTTAGGCAATAGGATGGTAAGCATATAAGATGCATATCCTTTGGCTGAAATTTTCTTTCCACCCACAATGGTATTATCCCATCTTTTGGGAAAAGAAATCATACCGGTCATTTTTTCGTTTGTGACACCGGGTTCACAAAGCTTTTCCCAGCAAAGCCCCCATTCTCCATCTAGTGGAACAGATTGCTTAGAGAGATCCGTATTCCGAAGGTCGATCACTCCGTGTTTGGCGGTGGGGAGTTGTGCTTTGGCTGTAACTAAAAACAAGAAAAAGACGGAAATGAATATACCGATTCGGGAAAATATTGAATTCATACTTATCTGCTTGCTTGATAAAATTCGCTGCAGGGGTATCAGCGTTTCCGTTTCTTAAATGTATTGATTCTTGTGCGAATTAATACATTTTAATCTGTTTCGATAACAAGATTCTTTCTTATAAAAATAGTACCGCCATCATTTATTTTTCACCGCTCATCCCCAACCACACTTTTATGTGATAGTAGTTTGTAGCCCATTATTGCAGTTTTGCAAAAAACACTAAAACAATCTCATGAATCAGTTAACACGTTACAATCCGTTTCACCAGATACATCAAGGATTAAGAGCCTTGTTATATCATTGCTCTCTACAGGTACAGCATACAGATTTTTCAGATGATCAACAAGCTGCCAATACCATTTCATTATTGAAAGAAGTGATCTGGCTTTTTGATGGACACGCACACACCGAAGACACGAAAGTGTTTACGGTCATCGCAGACAAAGCACCGGAAGTGATTGCAGATTTTGAGCAACAGCATGATAAAGACCATATGCTGGCTGCTCATTTACAAGGATGTATTGAGCAGTATGAAGCAGCTGTTAAACCTTCTGATAAGGTTTTTGCCGGCAGACAAATTCAGTTTTCACTTGCGGAGTTTACTGCTTTCAATTTATCACACATGAATATGGAAGAAGTGATCATTAAAGAATTGATATGGCAACATTACACAGATGAGCAGTTACACACTTTGACCATGGAAATCGTTGCTTCACTTCCACCTGATAAAAATGCTCGCTATAGTTATTGGATGTTGAAGGGGTTGAATATTAAAGAGATCGTAGAATGGTTTCTTGCAATACAAAATACAGCTCCATCATTTGTTATGGATCAAATGATAGAATTGGCAGCTGCTGCGCTAGACAGTCATCATTTCAATAAACTACAAAAGTCTTTGGCTTTGGAAGTCGCATAATTTATTGGACCACATAAAATAAACAGAAAACCCCGCGATTGCGGGGTTTTTCTGTAGGCGTATATGGTTGGGTTAGTATGCGCTATTTTATTATTGTGGTTTTGTCTCCAGCAATTTGAAGAACTGATCCAACATTGGCTGAATCACAATGCGAGTTCTACGGTTTGCAGCTCGTCCTTCAGCAGTTCCATTGTCTTTCAAAGGAATATACTGACTTCTTCCTGCAGCAGTCATACGCTTTGGATCGATTCCATAAGTATCCTGTAAAATTCTAACAACAGTTGTTGCTCTTTTCACGCTCAAGTCCCAGTTATCTTGAATTGCACCTCCCTTGATAGGAACAGAATCTGTATGTCCTTCAACGATAAAGTCGATCTCCGGTTGTCCATTCAATACTTTAGCAACTTTTCCAAGAACATCTTTAGCACGATCTGTTACATCATAGCTGCCGCTTTTGAAAAGTAGTTTATCAGAAATGTCAACATATACCACTCCTTTATCTACCTTGATATTGATGTCTTCATCATTCAAATTACCGATGGCTCCTTTGAGGTTCATTACCAAGGCCATGTTCAATGAATCCTTGCGCGCAATGGAACCCTGAAGGTCACGGATATACAAATCTTTGGCACCAATATTCTCTAGCGACTTCTTAATGCTTTCAGCTTGTGCACCTGTAACTACAGAAAGGTCTTTCAACTGATTCAGTACAGTGGTATTGTTTTGTCTCAAGAACTCGATCTGCTTATTTAGTTCAGCAATCTGATTTTCCAATGCCTCTTTACGGGTAGTCAATTCAGCATTTTGTCCCTTAGACTTGGCCAACTGGTTCTCCAGGTCTTTGATCTGGTCTTGTAAATCACGGTACTTTCCCTGCATTTCCAGGTAAGCTCCACTCAACTGTGTGTACTTAGCTTCAGACTCTTTGAATTTCTTGCTGCTTACACAGGAAAACAACAGTACTGAAGAGGCCATTGCCACGATAAAACGATTGATTCTCATGCTTTTATGATTTGAATTGTGATCATTCGGTTACTATAACGAAAGAACTACTACAATATTGTGCCAAAATTGGACCATTTTCTCCGATATTTTATTCAAAAATGACCACTTGTTCGGACTTCAGCCATTCCTGATAAACATGACCGTATTGCTGATCGATATTTTTTCTTTTGATCTTCAGCGTCGGGGTCAATAATCCATTTTGTATGTTCCACTCTTCTTTACACACCACCAATTTTGCCAATCGTTCATGATGTTCCAATTGGGCATTTAGGTTTTTTAATAAAGATTCCAACTCCGGTTCAATATCTGTTGATGCTAATATTTTAGCTTGCTCAGATAAAGTACACAATGCCAAAGCAGAGGACATACCTGATCCTACCACACACACTTGCCCAACATAAGCATGAGCACCTAATATGTTTTCCATAGGAGCAGGTGTAATGTATTTACCTTTTCCTGTTTTGAACTGATCTTTGATTCTACCGGTGATCGTTAAATATCCTTCTGTATCGATCGATCCTTCATCGCCTGTTTTTAAAAAACCATCTTCAAAACACTGTGCCGATAGTTCGGGTTCTTTATAATAACCTAACATGGATGCCGGGCTTTTCACTTGTACTTCATTGTCTTTCCCCAATCGAACCTCAACGGCAGCATAGGGTTGTCCAACCGTACCAAACTTTGCTCCATACTTTTTATTGACATGAGACAATGCAACATTTTCTGTCATGCCATATGCTTCCTGAATGATAATACCTAATCTGGCATACCAATGTAACAATGCCGGATTGATCGGAGATGCGCCGGTGAAAATGTGTTGTGCTCTTCCTAGTCCTAATTTTTTTCGAATAATTTTTTTGATCAGGATATTGATCAAAGGGATCTTTAGCAAACGATCCAATTTCTCTTGAGGCATTTTTTTCAATACACCTTCCTGCATCTTTTCCCATATGCGAGGTACTGCGAGAAAAACCGTTGGTTGTGTATGAGCAAGATTTGCAGCAAATGTATCCAGCGACTCCACAAAATAAACCGTACTACCCGTGAAAATAGTTCCACATTCTACTAGCATTCTTTCTGCCACATGACAAAGGGGTAAATAAGAAAAAAAGATTTCCTTTTTGATCTCAGGGAAATTATCAAGAAAAGCATGAACAGCAAATGACATGGCATGATAAGTATGCATCACTCCTTTTGATTGTCCTGTTGTACCCGATGTGTATACAATACAAGCCAATGAATTCGGATCAATTTCCGGAACCCCTTGTAGTGGTTCATGACTAGCCACAAGCGTATTCCAGTTAATACAATCCGGATTGGGATAAAACGGAAAACTGATCTGTAACAAAGAATCAGGCACTCCTTTACGCAAAGATTCCGGATTATCGAGCTTACCAATAAAAATGGCTTTACTCTCACTATGTTCAATGATCTCTCTTAATGCATCTGCAGTGATATTCGGATACAAGGGAACTGATACGCAGCCCGCCATGGCAATCGCAAGATCTGCCATGATCCAGTGTGCACAGTTCTTACTTAAAATGGCAACCTTATCATCTTTTCCATAACCAAAAGAACGCAATGCTGCCGCCATGCTTCTGATCTGCTTACCCGCTTCTGCCCAGGTAAAATTCTGGTAAACGCCTTTCACCGGTTCTGATAAAAATAATTTTCCGGGGGTAGCTTTTTCATACTCGCAAAACTTGTCAACGATGTTAGGGTAGTTCATGTGTCGGGGGTTATCATGAATTAAGCAAATGATGATCCTTTCAAATGCGCCAATCCTTGTTCCGGTTTTTTTCCCTGAACAGGTGCATAAAAGTCTATGATCTTATTAAAATCAGCTTCCTCATTGTCTGTTGTAAGAAAGGGTTCCGAAAACCATGTTTCTTTTTTGGAAAAATCCATTGCTGCCATTACAATGGGTACGTTTGCTTTTTTAGCGATATGGTAAAAACCTGTTCTTAACCTGTCTACTTTTTTTCTTGTTCCTTCAGGTGATAATGCCAATACAAATTCATCATGCTGATCAAATAGCTCCACCACTTGATCTACCATATTTTTTTTATTGAAACGATCTACGGGATAACCGCCCAGACTCCGAAAGAAAAAACCAAATTTTCCTTGGAACAACTCTGCTTTACCAAGATATTTAACATGTGTAAGTCTGAGTACGCTTCGAATGGCCAGTCCCATTACAAAATCCCATGCGCTGGTATGTGGTGCAACAATAATGATGCATTTTTTCAGATGGTACGGGAAATTATCCCGGACTTTCCATCCCGTGATCCACAGATAGATTTTCCAGAGTATTCTCATGGCAGGCAATGGTACAAGATAATTTGAAAATTTGAGATTGCAGCAATTTGATCTGTCTTAAGCAGACAAATTTTCCAGCTTCTTTTTTAATGCAAACATTTCATCTCTCAATCTGGCTGCTTCGATAAAGTCGAGATCACGTGCTGCTTTTTCCATTTGTTTTTTGATCGCATTAATGGCTTTCTCTAATTGTGGGATGGTCTTGTATTCTACCTGTTCCTCCGCAGCCATTTGAATTAGTGGTTCATCTTTTTGTAAAGCATAAGGATTTGATGGGTCATATCCTTTAATATCCAATACGGAAGTTTGCGCAAATACTTGTTCTTTACTTTTTGAAACTGTTTTAGGAGTGATCCCGTGTTCAATATTATAAGCGATTTGCTTTTCTCTTCTTCTGGAAGTTTCGTCAATTGTTCGCTGCATGCTTTCTGTAATGGTGTCGGCATAAAAGATCACGAGTCCATCCACATTTCTTGCTGCACGTCCCGCTGTTTGTGTCAACGATCTTTCATTGCGCAGAAAACCTTCTTTATCTGCATCTAAAATAGCCACCAATGATACTTCCGGAAGATCCAGGCCTTCTCTCAAAAGATTCACACCCACCAATACATCTATTACTCCCAATCGTAGATCGCGTAGAATTTCAACTCGTTCTAATGTATCTACATCACTATGAATGTATTTGGATTTAATATTGATACGTCCTAGATATTTATCCATCTCCTCTGCCATTCGTTTGGTAAGCGTAGTTACTAAAACACGATCTCCTTTTTTTACGCGCTTATCAATTTCATCCAACAGATCATCGATCTGATTTACACTAGGTCTGATCTCGATCGGAGGATCTAACAATCCGGTAGGTCTTACCACCTGTTCTACCACCACACCTCCTGTTTTTTCCAACTCATAATCGCCGGGTGTGGCACTTACAAAAACGGTTTGTCCGATGAGTGATTCAAATTCATGAAAATTCAATGGGCGGTTATCCATCGCACTGGGTAAACGAAAGCCATAATCAACCAATACTAATTTTCTACTTCTATCACCACCATACATACCGGCCACTTGTGGAATGGTTTGATGACTCTCATCGATCACGCATAAAAAATCTTTAGGGAAATAATCCAACAAACAAAATGGGCGCGTACCCGGTTTTCTTCGATCAAAAAATCGGGAATAGTTTTCAATACCATTACAATAACCCAATTCGCGAATCATTTCCAGGTCAAACTCTACTCTTTCTTTGATACGCTGTGCCTCAATGAATTTGCCTGTGTTTTTGAAATATTCCACTTGTGCCATCATCTCATCCTGTATCTCATTCATCACCTGCTGTATCATGTCTTTAGGTGCGAGGTAAAGATTGGCGGGAAAGATGGCAGCGTTTTCCATCAGTCCGATTCTTTTACTCGTTGCTGTTTCAATACTTTCAATTTCTTCGATCTCATCTCCAAAAAAAGTAACACGGTATCCGAAGTCTACATACGGTAGATTGATGTCTACTGTATCACCTTTCACGCGAAATGTGCCACGCTTGAATTCTTCTTGACTTCGATTGTACAAGGCATTCACCAACTGATGAAGGAATCCTTGTCGCGATATGACCTGTCCTTTATGGATACGAATGATACCATTTTCATACTCGGTCGGGTTTCCCATACCATAAATACAACTAACGCTGGCAACCACAATGATATCTCTTCTACCACTCAGCAATTGCGAAGTAGCTTGTAAGCGAAGCTTATCCAGTTCTTCATTGATGCTCAGGTCTTTTTCAATATAGGTATCACTTACCGGCATATAAGCTTCCGGCTGATAGTAATCATAGTAGCTTACAAAATAGCCTACCGCATTTTCCGGAAAGAATTGTTTGAACTCACCATATAATTGCGCTACGAGTGTTTTATTATGGGTTAATACCAGCGTAGGTCTTTGCACCTGCTGAATCACATTGGCCATGGTAAAGGTTTTACCACTACCGGTAACACCCAATAAGGTCTGGTATTGCTCACCATTCAGAATACCATCTGTTAATTGTGTTATGGCTGATGGTTGATCACCCGCAGGAGAGTATGATGAGTTGAGTTTGAATGGCATTATAGTACACTTAAGAAAAGCAGATAAAGTTACGTGAGTTCATATTTAAACAATAGAGAATTTTGTTTGGTTGTATCGCTCCATTATAAGCAGTTGATACAGTATATTTACAAGTAAAGTTTGTATCAATTCTTTATCCCATGGACTTGAGTTCAAGATCCGATATCGATATTTCAGCTTATCATCTGGAAAACTTTTTTGAGCTCTCCGCCGACTTGTTTTGTATTGCAGGCTATGATGGTTATTTCAAAAAAATCAACAGTGCTGTATCAAAGGTTTTGGGTTATTCAGAAGAGGAATTGATGTCACGTAAAATCGCCTCCTTTATTCATCCTGATGATCAGGATAAAACTGCACAACACAGAAAAGAATTATTAAATGGATCTCCACTATATCACTTTGAAAACCGCTATATCACTAAAAGTGGTGATATCGTTTGGTTATACTGGACCTCTATGCCCGTAACAGAAGAAGGACTTGTGTATGCCATTGCTAAAAATATCACACATAAAAAGAAAGAGGAAGAAGACAGAAACAAACTCATCGCAGAATTAACTGCATTGAATATTGATTTAAAGAGGTTGTCTTATACAACTTCTCATGACTTACGTTCACCTGTCAATAATCTGCTGAGTGTTTTTGACTTATTGAATAAAAGAAACATAGAGGATAAGCAAGTACAAAAGTTTTTGTCGATGCTGAAATCCGGTACTGAGCAGTTAAAATCTACTTTAAATGATTATGTAGATTTACTCGCAGAGAATGATCGCTTAAGCAATGAAAAGGAATCTGTTCTATTTGAAGAAGTATTAAAAAAAGTAACACACTCTATTAGTAGTTTGATCATTGATTCACACACCATTATCCAAACAGATTTTACCGCACTCCCCTCTGTCTTTTTTAAAAAAACCTATTTGGAAAGTATTTTCTTGAACTTGATCACCAATTCCATCAAATATGCAATGCCCGGCAGAAACCCTCTTATCGATTTTCATAGTTGGGTAGAAGGTGAAAAACAATTCTTAAGTGTTACTGATAATGGTAGCGGCTTTGATATGGAAGAGGTAAAGGATAAAATATTTGGTAAACACCAACAGTTTCATGGTCACACAGATAGTAAGGGTATTGGTCTTTACTTGGTACATAATCATATTACCAGCATGGGGGGAACCATTCAGGTAAATAGTGAGCCCGGACGGGGTACCAGTTTTGTGATTTGTTTTGCTTAGCTCTTCTAAGTACGCCACCTTTTATTCGAGGTTTCATCGTAAAAGCCAATTGCTAAACACCACATCTATATTGTAAATCAATGATTTAAGGCGTTATAAGCAGATTTAATATTAAATAATTGTTACCATTTCGTAAATTCATAAGCACTAAGCCTAAGAATTTGACAAGAAAGGGTTACATATTATTCATAATCACGATTTTATACATATCCACCGCCTTTTCACAGGACCGTGAGAATCGTTCTTCTGTAGTCATTGATTTTTATGGCGACAGTCTGACGTTTCCGGTTGATGCTTCACTCAATGTGCCTTTTGAAGAAACCCTTTCCAAAAAAAGTATCGGTGGGTTTTATGAGAATATGCTCAAAGGTCTCTATCAACCCATGATACAAACCCTGGTTCAGTATCGCGATCAAAAGAAGCTCGATGATTGGTTCTATTATCAACTCATTAGAACTACTGCAGAAAAATTAAGTCCTAAAGCCTCCAATTACCATCGCTATACTTTGTACAAATGGTTTTTGTTGAACGAATCCGGTTATTCTTCTACTACACGTTTCCGAAATGATACTTTGTTGTTGTATGTAAGAAGTGAAGAGGTCATTTATGATGTACCTTATTACATGGCAGGTGATCAACAATATGTTTGTTTGAATTACCATGACTACAACAGCAATGTAAATTTTGATGCCATGACTTTCACCACACTTTCTTTGTCTGTGGGTGGCAATAATCGATTCTCCTATAAAGTAACCAGCTTACCTGTGATCAAAAATAACAACTATACCGTTAAGCAGTTACAGTTCGATTATAAAAACAAAGACTATCGTTTCAATGTGGTGCTGGATCAACAGATGCAAAAAATATTTACCAATTATCCGGTTGTAGAATATGCTTCACAATTCAGCATTCCTTTGAGCCAAACGACCTATAATTCTTTAATCCCCGTTCTTCGCGAAGCGGTTAAAGGCATGACACAACAACAAGGAGTAGACTATTTGATGCAATTCACCCGCTCTGCTTTTCTGTTTCAAACAGATACCAAAGCATACGGTAAAGAAAAAAGATTGTCTGCCGAACAAACTTTGTTTTATGAGTATAGTGATTGCGAGGATCGTTCAGCATTCTTCTTCAATATCACTAAGGAGATCTACAATCTACCAATGATTGTTTTATCCTACCCAACACACATTACCGTTGCTGTTCAGTTTGAACATGCGAATGGAACGCCAATTATTTACAATGGAGAACAGTATTGGGTTTGTGAACCTACTCCACAAAAAAAGAACTTGAAAATCGGAGAAATACTTCCTTCATTGAAAAAGCAACCCTATGAAATAGTGTATGCTTATAAACCTTTTTGATTCCGCTTATCCTTCTTTTCAATAGCTTAACCTTTCTTTTCCTTTTTGCCGCCAAAAAAAATTTATCTTTTTTGTCTGATTCGGTCTGCTCTGATCGTCTGTTAGTTGTAACCCGTTTCATTAACCTTTAATACAACAACTATGAGCAATTTTATGTTCCTTTTTCGCGGTGGTTTAGATCCTTTTACTTCTTCTCCTGAAGAAATGCAACAAAACATGGAAAAGTGGTTTGCTTGGATAGGGCAACTCCAAGCCAATGGTACTTATGTTTCAGGGGAAGCGTTAATGCCTACCGGTAAAACATTGCACAAGGCCAATGTAGTAACTGACGGACCTTTTATTGAAAGCAAAGAAATGGTAGGAGGCTTTTTTATTGTGAAGGCTGATTCCATTGATGCTGCAATTGAGATCGCAAAAGGATGTCCGGATCTACCTATTGGTGGTTCTGTTGAAGTTCGTGATGTTGTAGTATTTGAGTAATGAAACATCTAGAACCCACGGAACAAATCATCGACCATCTTTTCCGCCAACAAGCGGGAAAGATGGTAGCTGTTTTATCTCACCTCGCAGGATTCAAACATATAAATCTGATCGAGGATATTGTTCAAGAGTCTTTCATCATCGCATTTCAACAATGGAAATTAAAAGGAGTTCCGGAGCAACCGGAAGCATGGTTGATGAAAACGGCTAAAAACAAAGCCATTGATCTACTCAGAAGAATCAATTACCATTCTCGCTATATACAATCGCAGCAGGCCAGTAATTATACAGAACGAGTAGAATCCTTCTTTCATGAACATGAGATCAGCGATAGTGAGTTGCGCATGATCTTTGCCTGTTGTCATCCTTCACTTAAAACAGAAGACCAGATCGCTCTTACTTTAAAACTGGTATTTTCTTTTTCGATTATCGAAATAGCACGCGCATTGGTATTAACAGAAGCTGTAGTTCAAAAAAGAATAAGTCGCGCGAAATTACTTTTGGCTGATCAATCCATTATTTTGGAAATACCCGCCGGACACTCTTTACAAGATAGGATGGAAGCAGTACGAACCACCTTATATTTATTGTTTAATGAGGGTTATTCTTCCAGAAAAGCTGATGAGGTCATTCGAAAAGATCTGTGTACAGAAGCCATGCGTTGTGCAAAGATCATTGCAGAGCATAAGGCTGTTGCAGATCCTGCTAATCAAGCCTTATTGGCATTGATGTGTTTACATGCATCACGTTTTAATAGCCGATCTTCCGATCATCATGAAATCATTGTATTGGAAGAGCAGAACAGAGATCTCTGGGACCGGGAATTGATAGGTGTTGGTTACTACTATCTTAACATGGCCTCTTCCGGCAAATCACTTACACGCTATCATTTAGAGGCAGCCATAGCAGCAGAACACTGCAAAGCATCCAAGTACAGCAATACGAATTGGCAACAATTATTACAGTGGTATAATTTACTTATTGAAATAGATGGTTCACCTGTTATTTTATTAAATCGTTCGCTTGTGATTCATTGTATGGGTGAAACAGAGAAAGCCATCCAAGCAATTCTTTCGATACCTGGAATAGATCTACTGATCAATCTTGATCCGCAGTATAGTGCTGTGTTGGGCTTTTTATACATGAAGCTAAGTAATAAAATACGAGCCAAAGACTACTTACAAAAAGCACTAGCAATCACTGATTCAACAGCAGAAAAACATCTTTTGCAATCTCGAATCGATCAACTTTCTTCCAAAAACTAAAGCCGCTTCATTGCTGAAACGGCTTTGTTCTCATGATCAATAATTACTCCTCTAATTTCTTTACGATCGCTTTTACTTTATTATCGATCTGCTTATCGCTTAATTTTTTTCCATTGATTTCAGATGTAGTCCACCCTTGCCAAATAGTTTTATCTGTATCCGCATCCATCATGGTCAATGTCAAGGTTCCTTCATTGACGGTTCTTGTATTCTCATCAAACCCAAGAAAACGAGAAGGATAAAAAACGGGTACCCATCTTCTGCTAGCAGGATTAAAGAACCATCTCGTGAACGACTGTGAATACACGGCGTTACGATCTATCTTATTTTCTTTTTCGATCATCACATCATATACCAGATATACATCCGGATTATTTTTTACTTCTCTCCATCCTTTTTCGGCGAGATTGCGATCAATGGATTGTCTGATTTTTCGATTAGTAAGATCATCATTTCTTGTTGATGTACTCGCGGTTTCTTTATCAGCTTGGGTTCTTACCCAACTGTATGTTTTTATTTTACTAAAATCAACATCGCTGTCTTTTTGAACATAGGCTGTTCTGCTGCACGATGCCAGTATTATCATAAGAGATAAAATAGTGGCTGTCCATTTCGTTGTTTTCATAATCGTATCTTTTTTGTTCAGGATCATATACACTATTCTATATCCAAGCTTCGTGCCTGCAATTGCGAAAAGGAACCTAAA
>JBDKEH010000045.1:0-41101 GCA_039795345.1 Bacteroidota bacterium | reverse complement strand
ATACGGACTGGCAACCGAAAAAAGGACAGACCCTCCATGTGGACTTTTACCTAAAATTTGGGAAGCTTTTTTGCACCTTGTCCTTTCAGGGAAGGAAAATTCAGGTAACTTTTGATGAAATAGACAATTGCTAGCATGTGTCACGACATTTCATTCTCGGCAAATACGGTAGAATTCATTAGTGATATTCTTCCTAACATCAAACTCGATGGACAGCTATCTATAGACCTTTCAGTAACCAGTCATGTGCTTTCGATGAGTAACCGAAAGTGTCTGGTTATCATCGGGACACCGGAGGAACCAAGATTGGTACAATTCGAATGGGGTCTTATTGCCGATTATATGAATACACCGGAAAAGATCAAAGAATACCGGATACAAACGGCAAATGCCCGCAGCGAAAAGATATTGGATAAGAAGTCGGTGTGGTACCGGATAAGAAAGCAGCGATGCTTAATTGCTGTTGATGGAATCTTTGAACACCGGGAAATCAAGGGATGGAAGAATAAAGTGCCGTACTTCATTAAGCTCGCAAACCGCCGGCAGGTTTTTTTACCGGGATTTTATAATTACTCTCCGATACCGGATGCAGAGACAGGAGAATTGAAGGGCACGTTTACAGTCGTTACACGACCCGCAAACAACTTAATGCAGCAAATACATAATCACGGGCCTAATAAGCACAGGATGCCTGTTTTTATGCAGCCTGAGGATGCTTTAAACTGGATTAAGCCGGACTTATCCGACGAGCAGATCATAGAGATGGTGAATTACGAGATTCCTTCGGATGAATTAGAAGCATGGCCTGTATTTACTATCCGCACAACAAAGCAAAGACCGGATGGTGCAGATAAGATTAGTCCCTATGCATGGCAGGGTTTACCACCACTCGGTGATGATGATGGAACACCGAAGACGTTGTTTTAATCAGACTAAATTTCTTGAATATGGGTGTTTCTATTGAAGTAGTGAAGGGAGACATTACTAATATTCCTTGTGATGCCATTGTTAACGCTGCAAACTGCTTTTTAAAAGGTGGTGGTGGAGTGGATGGGGCGATACATAAAGCTGGGGGCCCAACAATTTTGGAGGCTTGTAAGAAGATTGTGGCAGAGAATGGGATTTGTAAGGTTGGCGAAGCTGTGATAACCGAAGCCGGTAATCTGCCGGCAAAATACATAATACACACTGTTGGCCCTGTCTGGAGAGATGGTCAGAGAGAAGAGCATCAAAAGCTTGCTGAGTGTTATGAGAATTCTTTAAGGCTTTCAGTGGAGCACAATTGCGATTCTATAGCATTCCCCAATATCAGTACTGGAGTTTATGGCTTCCCTAAAGATCAGGCGGCAACAATTGCTGTTAATGCAGTAAAGAAATTCGTTAACCAAGTTAAAAAGCCATCAAGGGTAGTGTTTGTTTGTTTTGATGAAGAGAACTATACGATACTAAGGAAATCATTAGAATCATACGCATAATAAAAAAAGAGATTATAGACAAGGGGGAAATTTCCCGGTTTTAAAGGGGGGTGTTTTTCACCTAAAAAACCGTTGATTAACGGGGTATAATCCGTTTATTTCTTCATTCTACCTATTGCCTCAATTACTATTTTGGTTCAAATAAATGTAATATCTGTGGCTAGAGTAATTCAACCATGATGTTATAATTATTATAAAATGGTAATCCATAATTCCCATTTGTCTAACCAAAAAATGGACGTTAATAGAGAGCGAATCTATTTCGGGTAGTTTCACAGCCGAGCTAAAAAGCAAAACTGGAGCCTTGCAGTATAAGCAAGTAAAAAAACCGCTGAACAATCACCCCGTGGTGTAAGAAAGGGGGGGGAGTAATATGAAAACTTAATTCAAATGAAAAAAATGGATTTCAATCAAATGGAAAGAACCGAAGGCGGAAAATTTTGGGGTTGGAGCGAATGGAGTTGTGGACCCTGTGATGCTACAGGACATCAATCTTGTGTTCGTTCGTATTCTGCTTTTTGGATTAAAGTTGACTATCAATACGATTACATTCAAGGAGATTGTCCGCCTGTAGTTTTTTAATCAGCATTTTGGTATCCGTTGCTCTATTTAACAACGGATACCAATTAATATTACTTTATGAAGCTATTACTATTTCTTTCAATTTTAACACTATTTAGTTTCAATAATTTAATTGGTCAATCAAAAAGTTATTCAGCAATAATAATTGATCGGGAAACTAGAAAACCAATTTCATTTGCTTCGATATTTAATTTAGTTAAAAAAAATGGCGTATACAGTAATGAAACTGGCAATTTTAAAATTGATTTAAATGTATCTGATACAATATCTATAAGTTGTATTGGATACAAAACAATTAAGTTTGTTCCTATTGATATTAATACACTTGATTCAATTTCTTTAATTTCTGATATTAGAGAATTAGAAGAGGTAGTCGTTTATTCTCAAAATTTTAATTATAAAAGTATTAAATTAGGTGATAAGCGGTTACGATCATCTATTCATATTTCGAGAAGTTCAGGTTTTGAATATGCGACCTTTGTTCCCAATCCTCAAAATGGAGCAAGGCTTTTTATTGAAAAGATTAGCTTCAAAATTAGAAAGTCGGGGAACCAACCTGCTGCGATACGTGTGCACATATATGAACCCGACAGCTTTTTTAGACCAGCAAAAGAGCTATTGGATAGCAATGTGTTTATCATAGTTACAGATCCTGGAGATCATAATATTGCTGTAAAAATTAAAAAATTACAAGCCCCATTTTATCAAGCTGGTGTTTTTATAGGAGTCGAATATTTGGGCAACTTTAGTAGATACTCAGGTGATATTGTTGGCAAAGAGGTTAATGACTTACGAATCGGTTTTGAGAAATCTGATCAGGGTTTTAAAACTTTTGAAAGATTCAACAAGCAAGAATGGCGAGAGGCTGATATTAAAAAGCTGTTTGCTAATTCAGAAGGGTTTAAACGACTCCAAAAAGGAAATACTCCAAATTTATCGCTTTATATAGAAGCAGTTGTTTTGAATGATTAACATAAGTGTACTTAAATGAGTATAAAGAGTTTATATAATAGGAGACCTAGTCTTTTTATTCTGTTCTTAAGTCAATTTATTATTATATGCATAATATTTTTATTATCGCAAGTAGCATTTGCAAATGCTAGTGCCACTATTCACATTGATTTTATTAGTGGAGTTATAAACTATTCTACATATTGGGGGCTATTAATGATATTATTAAGCCAGCTTGTTACTATAGTTATTACATTTCTTTTATTTAGAATAGGTGGGTTAATTTCAGAAATTAGTTTTGATAGCAAAACACTGTTCACAATTATTGTGTTCTCTTCATACATTTTTATAATTCAGTATTTTCTTGAATTCATATGGCTTTTGTTTTTTTCAAAAAATTATTCTTACATAGAGTTAAGACATTTCAACTTGCTATCTTTATTCTGGATTCATGAAAATTTAAAGTTGCCTTGGTACTTTGCTTATGCTTTTGAAACATTTAATTTATTTGAACTTCTTTATATCATAGTGATTTATTTATTTCTTATCAAGCATTGTAGTAAAACTATAATCAAAGCATTTCTACTTAAATATTATATCATTCCTTTTTTCTTTTGGATTGTACTTATAACTTATTTACAAGTAACTTTTATGAAGGTATGAGAAAATATATTTTACCTATTCTCTTTGCATTTGGAATTTTGTTTTTTTCGATTCAGATTTACTTTAGTCAAAAAGAGGATATCAAAAATGAAATTCATTTATTTTCTGCTTCTGAGCTTATAGAAATTGAAGCGCAACCAATTAAATTAGAGGTTGCAGCCAAGCCCTATTTTGTTTTTTATTTTAGTCCTAGTTGTGATGCGTGTCGTGTGGGCATTCTTGATATCAATCAAAATATATCGAAACTATCTGACTATAACCTAGTTTTTATTTCGGCTGGTGATAAGAATGAATCATTGACCTTTCTTTCAAATTTTAAAAGGCCATATTCATTGTTTTTGGATTCTAATTTCTATTACTCAAGCAAGCATAAAATTTTATATACACCCTATTATCAAATTTTTGATAAAAATGGAAAGCTTCTCTTTAGTGATAAAAACTTGAACTCACTAATAAATAATAAAATATTAAAATAATAGGTTAGTGAGTAAAAAAAAGTTGAATGTTTTTCAGCAACAATCAAAATATGATTGTGGTATCTGCTGTTTACTTACAATAATACAATATTACGGTGGAAATGAGACATTAGAGAATCTTCGACGCCTAAGTGGCACCAATAAAACTGGCACTTCGCTACTCGGCTTATATCAGGCTGCCAACGCTTGTGGTTTTAATGCAGAGGGTTGCGAAGCTGATATGGATGCATTACTGGCACATCCATTACCATGTATTTTACATGTTGTTTTAGATAATCACCTGCAGCATTACGTGGTTTATTTTGGTAAAAAAAATCAGAAAGGCAGGAAGCTTTTGGTTATAGGAGATCCTGCAAAAGGTATTGTTCATCTAACAGCTGAAGAACTCGATAAAATATGGCAATCAAAGGCATGTTTGATCTTAACACCCAATGATCATTTTCAACTAAAATCTTCTATTGCTGCAAGAAAACGGCTTTGGATTAAAGATCTTGTAAAAAAAGACATTAGTCTGCTGTCTATTGCTGCACTCTTAGGAATCGTCATTGCGGCTTTAGGGTTAACTATGGCAATTTTCTCCCAGAAGTTAATTGATGAATTTATTCCTGAAAAACAGCATACGAAATTGTTTACAGGTGTTATCTTGGTTTTTTTGTTGTTGGTAGCCAAAGAAACCCTCGGTTTAGTACGCGCACAATTATTGCTTATGCAATCTAAGGAGTTTAACCTTCGTATTGTAGAGCATTTTTTCTCACGTCTACTTTTCTTACCTAAAACATTCTTCGATACAAGAAAGATTGGTGAGCTAACTGCTCGCTTAAATGATACTACGCGTATTCAACGCGTCATTAGCCAATTAGCAGGAAACACGCTGTTAGATACCATTGTTGTTTTAGTAACACTGGTGTTTATATTCAGTTATTCACGAATTAGCGGTTACATTACAGTATGCTGTTTACCTATTTTCTTTTTAATCATCTATCTGAAAAATAAGAAGATAACTGAAGCACAGCGAAAAACGATGGCCGGTTATGCTTTGGCGGAGAGTAATTATATATCTTCTTTACAAGGTGTAGAAGCAATAAAAAACCACTGTAAGGAAAAGCTATATAGCGAACAGAATACCTCTATATACGGTAGTTATCAAAATGCCATTTTTCAACTCGGGCAAATTCAGGTGCGGTTATCTTTTTCGGCCAATACATTTGCAGCAATACTATTATGCTCGCTATTAGCAATTTTAAGCCAACAAATATTAAATGGGGCTTTAAAAGCTGGGGAGTTAATAGCGATCATAGGTATGGTTGGTTCTTTATTGCCTGCAGTTGCTAATCTGGCGTTACTAAGCATCCCGATTAATGAGGCTAAAATAGCATTCAATAGAATGTTTGAGTTCGCAGGAATTGAGCCTGATAAACTTGGCACAGATCACCTTACTGACTTTATCCGTCTTGATGTACAGAAGGTAGCATTTAGATATCCTGGTAGAGGACAAATACTTCAGAACCTTTCATTTAGTGTACAAAAGGGGGAGATTATTGCATTAATGGGTGAGAATGGTTCTGGTAAGAGTACACTGGTACAGCTTTTAATGCAGCATTACACCCCAGAGAATGGAAATATTGTTATCAATAAGGCACATCAACTAAGCCAAGTAGATGCAAGTGATTGGCGAGGCCTTGTCGCTTTAGTACCTCAGCATGTATACATTTTTAATGGTACTGTTATAGAGAATATTGCCTTTGATGATGCCGCTAACAAGATGCAAGATGTATTAACTTTTTTGGATGAGTATGGCTTTTCGCCATTTATCAACAGTCTTCCTCAATCTTTTATGACTTTGGTTGGAGAAGAAGGGATTAATCTTTCCGGAGGCCAAATGCAAATGATTGCTCTGGCAAGGGCTTTGTACCATCGTCCTCAATTATTGATTCTGGATGAAGCTACAGCTGCAATGGATAGGGTTTCTGAACAGTTCGTATTAAAACTTTTACAAAGCCTAAGATATCAAATGGGCATTGTATTTATTACGCACAGATTACACGTATTGAAGAATTTTTGTGATATCATTTATGTGGTCGAAGGAGGAGCTGTTAAGCATTATGGCGATCACAAAACTTTGTTACAAACTGACAATTTATACAGCCGCTATTGGTCAGATATGGAGCATATGTCCTAACCCTTAATAAAAAAATAATTAATGCATGCGTCTTTAGATGATAGCGAAATTCAAGAAGGGTTAGGTGCTATATTAATTTATACAAATCATCTTCTCATACATCCTTATATTCTGGTCATAGTTGTTGCACATTTTCAACATTGCTACCTTCAACTTCAGCTATAATAAGAAAATAGTTCAAGGGGTATAATAAAATGTTGTTTTAAAACACAACAAATAGTGTATTTGAATTTATAATCTGTTGTTTTAGAGAACAACAGATTCGTAAAGAAGCATGTTTAGTTCAATAAACTTGCAGCTTTATAGAACTAAAATAACTTCATTTTTATAAATTGAAGTTTATGTTTATAGATTTTCATATCGAATTATCCTCAATCATTGCCTACTTTAACGATCAGGTGCTATCAGGGAGGCAAATGCCGGCAACAGCCAAGCAGGTGTATGAATATGCCATCAGCTCTTATTTGGAAATTCCGCACAAGCCATTTTTAACTCTGGCACAGGCCGATGACGATTATTATCAAAGATATCTTCAAGAGAGTGTCAAGGAAGTTGAAAAGACTGTCCCAGACTTTTTTGAGTATCAGGGTGATTTCTATGATTTGAATGAAACTCACTACATCAAAAGGGAGGATGTAGGTGATGAAGTTTTTGGATTGTTTTTTCAATTAAAGCTTGAAGAGATACAAAACTCTAACAAGACTCAATTAGCAAAATTCTATGATTTTCAGCTCTATGATAATTTCTATGGAAACAAAGATGAGTTTGATAATTTCTTGAAGAATTTGCCGGCAACTGCCGACAATTGCTGGCAACTGCCTGAAGTAAGCGATGGGCTCAATTCATTTATTTCTGATGAAGTTAAATCAGCTGATGATGATCTTTCTAGAAAAACGAACTATGAAGGAATAGAGCAAATAGATGAATGGAAATTCAAAAGATTATGTAAGCCAGGTTATGTGATTCCAACTATTTGGAATGATGATGAGATATTAAAATATTTCTCTTTTCTATATGAGTATAAATCAGTGATTGGCGAGTCTCTCATAACTAAAGAGGAATTTGATGTGATCTTTGAACATGGCCTTAGAATTCCGACTGTACCGCTACCAAATAAAATTTCCTTAAGGAATACACCTCAAGTTCCTAAGAGGTTATTAGATTTTGGAATTAATATATTCTGGAAATCAAATGGCAAAGGCAAGTGGCCAAAGTCTTGGCTTGTTTTATTCTTTGCTAATTATATAAAGCAATATGAAGATGCTTTGGTATCAAAGCAAAAACTTGACAACATCATTTCAAATTTAAAAAAGTATGATAACTACTCTGAATTGAAGTTTAAGAGGTATATGCCTTCATGAATTGTGTTGTTGAATTTGTCAATATTATTTTTAAAAATAACAACGCGTACGAGAATTTTAAAGTCGTACGCAAATATTCTTAAAACCCTTATCTGTATTAGGTTTCGGCTCTTGTGACAGTTAGCTTTGCTCAGTAAATAGAGCATATGTATACATGTTTCCAATGCGGGTTGCAAATCCCCCCATTCAGAAGGTCAACATTTTATTGTAGCGATGACTGCGCTTATGCAGCCAAGCTAGAACGTGAGCGCAATCGTGCTGAGTTTAATCGGAATAAAATTGCACTTCTTGAAAATGAAGTTCGGTTGAAGAATGCCTTTAATAAATATGGGAAGAATCCTTTTTCCGCGCAAGTATTGTTGGATTCTGAATTTCACTGGTCAATCTATTCCGAAATAAAGGAGATTGATGGCATACCTGTTAAAATTTTAATCAACTACGGGTACACACTTTTTGATAACGAAAAAATAGTTATATGGAAATTTTGAAAACTGTCCTGTCATCAAGAGCAGATTACTTACACGCATTGAAGTCAGCACCTAAGATGCCTTTGCCGCCGCCGCCCCCAGCGCCAGCACCTGTACAGATAACACCTATTGTACAACAGACAATGCCAAATATTCCGCCAATGCCACCGTCGAGTGGTAGTAAGTCATATTCAAAGACTTTTAGAAACTTAATCATTGGTGGGATTTTTGGATTAGTAGCTGTATTGGCCTACAAAAAATATGAAGAGTATAGAGAGAGGAAAAGATTTCAGAAGTGAAGAACCCGCAGATCATACTATCTGGCTTTACAGCAGAGGAGTTCACTGCTCTATTGGTGCGGGCGCTCCGTCCTATCATTCAGGAGGAGATAAAAGCTGCTTTGGAGAAAGAGCCAGAGCAGCTTCTTTCTCCTGCAGAAGTATGTAAGCGATTTGTCCCAAAGCTTTCTAAAACTACCCTAACTAAATGGGCTGACCAAGGGCTTATAGAAAGACATCAAATGGGTGGTCGAACCTTTTACAAATTATCCGAAGTTTTGCAGAAATCTAAGACGCTTAAGCGTTATAAAAATTAGTATGCTTATGATGTAACAATTCTTTCCGCGGCAAGTCAAAATTGGAATTGTTGGTTCAAGGGTCAGGCTCTTTATTTAGTTGCTTTACGAAAAATAGTGTTAGAAATGTTAGGGACTTCCCCTACAGAAGAGTCTTTATTTGAAGATTTTTTTTGTTTCTGAAGATCTTGATACGGGTTGAATCATTGCTTTTATCTATGAACCTAATACGATTCTCTTGCAAATGACGTTTATTTAAACATCTGATAATATAACCGTAACACTTAATTACAGAAAAAATCACACGCGCGTGCACGCGCGCAATTCTTTTCTGATTAAATGAATTGAACTTAAACTAATTATTATCATTCTCTGCTTTATAGTTATTTCATATTAGAATGATAATTCTTTAACTATCCAACAACAATTGCTTCACATAAGGCTTTGACTTTAGCGGCCTAAAATCAAAGCAAGCTTATGGCAACCAAAACGCTACATGCAATCATTGTGACCTTGCTAATAGGAGCATCAATGATTTTGCCCGGAAATGTTAATGCGCAAAAATTATTACAGGGAGGGTTACAGGTGACAATGCTCAACCAGTTTCAGGTGCAGTAGTCATCAACAAGAAGACTGGCGTTAAAGTATTAACAGGTAATGACGGCTTTTATAAAATTGAAGCCGATGATAAAGATCAGATAGTTGTTTCTTATGTGGGCTATAGTGAGTATGTATCAAATGCTGCTAACGGTCAGCTTATTCAGTTGCAAAGAAGTTCAACAGACCTGTCTGAAGTTGTAGTAACAGCACTTGGTATCAAAAAAGAAGCTAAAAAGATCAGTTATGCTATTCAAGAGGTTAAGACTGCAGATTTGGTGAAAGCACGTGAGCCAAATCCAATTAATAGCCTTAAGGGAAAGGTGGCAGGACTCGTTGTAAACGTGAATAGCGAAATGCTTCGCCAGCCTTCTATCAATTTTAGAGGTGAAGGTAATATCCTGTTTGTGGTTGATGGTGTACCCATCAAAACTGATACTTGGAATATATCTCCTGATGATATTGAGAGTTATTCATTCCTTAAAGGTCAGACAGCGGCTTCATTATATGGTTCTAATGGTCGTGATGGTGTAATCATTATTAATACCAAAAAAGGAACAAAAGACAAGCGTGGATATTCTGTAGAATTCAATAGCAGTACCATGTTTGAGGCAGGGTTTTTAGCTATGCCCAAATTACAGCACGAGTATGGTCCAGGTTCAAATGGTAAATATGCTTTCAGAAATGGTCTCGGCGGCGGTGTAAATGATAACGATTATGATATCTGGGGCCCAAAGTTCAATGGTCAACCACTGCCTCAATATGATGGCACTGTTGATCCAACCAGAACTTATACAACCACTTTCCCTGATGGATCTACGTACACAGGTAACATTATACCTACACCGTGGATAGCACGTGGTAAAGACAATCTGCAGAATTTTTTGCAAACCGGCCTTCTGTCAAACAACCACATTGCTGTTTCCTCATCAAATGAGAAATACGATCTACGTTTTGGTTTGGGTCATTCTTATCAGAAAGCCATTATCCCTAACATGGATCTGAACATTACGAATTTCAATATGGCAGCAGGTTTCCAGTTCTCTCCTAAAGTAAAACTGAGTGCTAATATTAACTATAGCAGACAGTATTCGAAAAATTTCCCAGATGTAAACTATGGTCCTAATAGTTTGATCTATAACATGTCAATCTGGGCTGGAAGTGACTGGGATGTTAGACAGATGCGTGACTACTGGCAACCTGGTAAAGTTGGTATTCAACAGAAATATGCAGAGTATCAGCGTTACAATAACCCATATTTCATGGTATATGAGTGGCTGCGTGGCCACTACAAGAATGATATTTATGGTTATATAGCTTTAAACTACAAGTTCGCACCTCATTTTGAGCTGATGTTTCGTCCTGGCATTAGCACGTATGGTTTATTACGTACAGAAAAGATGCCTTATAGTGCTGGTTCTTATGGAAGAGATGATCGTAAAGGTGATTACAGAGAAGACAACAGACAATTCTTTGAAAGTAATAACGAGGTGCAGGTAAAGTACAATAATCGTATATCGAATTTCCTGCAACTTGATGCCATGGTGGGTGGTAATGCTGCAAACTCAAGATTTAATAGTACTTGGGCTAGTACTGATTATTTAACTGTTCCAGGTGTCTATAGCCTTTCTAATACTTTAAACAGACCATTAACTGCAAACTGGCAGGCTCAACAATTGATTCTGAGTGGATATTATTCTTTCGACTTTGGTCTTGGAAAGTATGCTACAATTTCTACAACAGGTCGTGTTGATAAGCACTCAAATCTGCCAATTGCTAATAATGCTTATACTTATTATTCTATTGGTGGTAGTTCAGTTATCTCTGATTATGTACAGATGCCACGCCCGATATCTTTCGCAAAAGTAAAAGGCTCATATGCTACTGGTAGAAACCCCAGAACTTTTTCAACTGTTGGTCCTTGGGGTCCGGGTGTAGGAAATCCTTTGGGCTACGGAGACAATTATCAATCTCCTTACGGTATGACAGCATATGAATTTGGCCCAGCTACTTATTCACTCTCTAATGGTTATAACAATGCTCTGGGTGCTGCTTTTACAGATGTCTTGAATGATCCTAATATCATTGCTGATAACAGGAAAACAATGGAATTGGGTGCAGAGGTGAAAGTGTTAAAAAATCGTCTTGGCTTTGATTTCACATACTATAGAAGTGTTTCAGAATTGTTAGTGCGTAAGTCTATTTCATCATCAACAGGATTTACATCATTTAATGTTAACCAAGGTAGCTATAAGAATACAGGTTTTGAATTAGTGGTGAGCGGAACACCAGTTAAAACGAGAAAGTTTAATTGGGAAGTGTTGGGTACAGTTGGTTCTTTCAAGCGTGTATGGATTAACAATCCTAATCCAAGTATTTGGATTAAAAATGGTGATCGTGTTGATGGAGTGTATGTGCCAGGTTTCGTTAGAACACCAAAAGGTGAGTATGTGCATGGTACTGATGGATTATTGATGCGTTTTAGTGATGCTACCGGTGGTCCTAATGCTAGAAGATACATGGGTAACGCAGATCCAAAGTTTACATGGGGTCTTACTAACTCGTTAAGCTATGGCAATTTCAGATTGTCTGTACAGGTTGATGGTATTGTAGGTGGTGTTTTGTGGAACCAAATCAGAAGAAGAACTGTATCTGGCGGTAGACATGCTTATACTGTGAGTGGTGATTTTGGTGTACATCGTGAAAATGATGTAAAGGGAGGAACTTTTGTTGGTAGAGGTATAACACTAACTGGTGGACAGATTCAAATTGATCCGGTGACCGGTGAGATTTTGAACTTTGATAAATTGACAGTAGTGCCAAATACAAAAACAACAACTGTTCAGCAGTATTTAAGCCGTGTTGCAAATGGTACCAATACAGAATTGATGTATATGGATAAAACCTTTACTAAGCTTCGTGAAGTAACATTAACTTATAATTTCCCAGCAAAGGCTTTGAGTAAGATTTCATTTATTAAAGGGGCGAATGTTTCTTTGGTAGCAAGAAACGTGTTCTTATTCTTCAATCAGGATTTGAAGGATGTGGATCCTGATCAGTTTACTCAGCAGTCTGGAAGCGATATTCAGTCGCCATCAACTAGCAGATTTGGTTTTAACCTCAATCTTACTTTCTAAATAATTCAATACAAAAAGTATAGTACCCTTGTGTATCAAGGCTTTCAGCCGATTGGGCAACAAATAGGCAACAAAGTTGAGTGAAACAAGGGAAAACTTGTAACAAAATAGTGCTTCTGATTAAAAGTCGTTGACTGTTTGGTACAGTCCTTTTCGATTCGACTTTGCAAATATATTGATTTGCTGAAAATCTGCTAACGCTTCACAATAATACCTGCTGTAAGGCTTTGCAAAGCCCTCCTTAATCATCAATTCATTTAAGCAAGTACCATCAGGAAGAAACACATAAGCCAGTGTACGGCCAAAAGAATCAATGCTATGAGGCTTTTCCAGTTGAATAGTTACAGACGTTCCAACTGGTGCAATGGAGTTCAGAAAATCCTTTGATTGTTTACCCAACAATAAGAGAAGTTGGCCGGGTAAGTGTGTTTCTCTTTCATCCTGTTGCAGCTTTTTAGACCTTCTTATTTCAGGTGCATCAATGCCCAGGAAACGAATTTCTTCTTCCTGTTTGTTGAAAGGGTTCACTACAAACAAGCCATCCCCATCAACCACTTTAGTGATTTTGAGGTGTGTTTTGATTATTGCTTGTCCGTATGCTTTGAATTGCACCATTTTTTACTGCGTAAACTGCTGTAAATCAATGTAATAGAATGTAAATTTGCTAAAGATATTTGAATTTTCAAACTCTTAAAAAAATAGCAAAATGGCAAGACAAACTGGTCTCGTTCGTTACTCCGGCACAATGGGCGGTGTACGACATTTCAAAATCAAAGGACTGCAAGGCGACTTTGCAGGACTTGTAGGCGGTCCCAATGGTGACCAAATCTTAACTGCTCCCGAATTTGAACGTACTCGTGAAAACATGAACGAGTTCGGAGGCTGTGCAACAGCCGGTAAATCTGTTCGGGTTGCCCTCTCTCAAATCATTAAGCAAATGAGTGACCCTCAAATGACAGGTCGCCTAACTGCGATAATGAAAAAAATCAATCTGGAAGATCAGACTGAAGCAAGGGGTTACCGTGCAATTCTGATTTCGCAGCAAAGCCAGTACCTGAACGGATTTGCGTTTGACAAAAACGTGAGCTTGGAAGGTGTGTTTGTTGCTCCGTTTACTCTGTCCCACACTCCAGGTCGTGACAGTGGTACTTTAACCGTTCCTGCTTTTAACCCTGCAAACTTGGTGAATGCTCCTGCTGGTGCAACACATTTTCGCTTAATCCATGCTCTGGCTTGTGTATCGGATTTTGAGTACAATGACACTACTGGAGTTTACGAACCGATTGACGCAGCCAATAATGAACTTTCAGACGTTCAGTATTCCGGCTACATTGATTTGTTCTCACCTGTTGCAACGTCAACTGTTGTAACTGCTACCCTGCCGGGTTCTCCAACCCTTACGGCAGATGCAAGTGTGTTGCAGTGTATCGGAATCGAGTTCTATCAGCAAGTTGGTTCCAACTATTACCTGTTCAACTCAGGTAATGCGTTGAAGATTCAGGAGATTTTCTAAGGATTGAATTATCTGCTCCATTGAAAAAGCCTCGGTTCATCCGGGGCTTTTTTGTTGGCATAGCTGCCAATATTTTACGCTAAGAGGCGAATCATCTTGCCTTCATCCTTGCTTCATGGTCGGGATAAAGGCGAAACAGGCGGAAGCGATTAACGCCTCCGCATGAACTTGTAAAACACTGCCCTTTTTGCATCAGCTATAAGAAGCAAGTTTTGCTTGTATAGCTTTTCAAGCTGCTGCAACTTTTGAAGGTCGGAAACCATTTTTTGCTCCTTTGGTTCGTTGCCGATTGCCTGGGCTGCTGCCTCTGCAAAAATCTTTCTAAAATCATTGATGCGTAAAAATGGAATGACTGAACCGCACAAGTGAGGGTGAAAGGCTTTAGACTGCCATAAACCGAAACAAAGCCAATAGTAACGCTTCATCTCTTCTTCGCTTTCACATGACATTACAAAACAGTTGGCGGTTGGTTGCTCCAGAGGCTTACCACTATTTAAGCCTTTACAGAGAATGAAAAATGAGTGCTGAGAAACTTCATTTTTGAGGCTGTACGTTTGAATTTTTGCTGACTCCATACACGTAGGGATTTAAAATTTTGCTCCGCTACGCTTCGCACACATTTTTAAAAGAAAACAGAAAAAAAACCGGAAAAAAAAAGAAAAAAGAAAGCCATTTGACAGGGCGGCAAGGGCAAAAAACCAAAAGGAAACGGAATAAATGATAGCCTTGTGCGTTGGCCTTGTGTTTATGCCGTAGTCTTTTGGTTTTTTATCAGCGTGGGCTTGTGCGTGCCGCCCTAACTTTGCTGCCTTTTTTATTTTTTAAAAGTGGGCTTCCAAAATATTTTTTGATAAAAAGTGATTTTTCCTCAAAACCGACATATTTATAATAAACAACTTTATAATTATGGTTTACAATTACAACAAACAATCAATCCTAACTCCATTGGAGAACGGACAACCTCACATTTTTGAGGAATTAAAAAGGACTATGCAAGACCAAATCAATGAAGGTCATCAAATCAAAATCACCAATCAGATTGAAGGATTTCCATTAGAGGATGAAGTATTACTCAGATCCATTCAGGAGGTAGATACCTGGTTTGAAGGATACGGATTTTAGTGGGTCGGCAATGGGGTAAACAAGTCGCAGAAAAAATAAAGCATACCGATTTCAACTGTGCGGTGGGTCAAGGGCAAATGCAATGACGCAACGGAGTGAAGCAAAACGGGTTGGCGGCTTGGAGTGGCATGAGCAATTTGCTTAGAAGCATTGGGGGCTTTTGTAAATTACCAAACACAAAAGCCATTGCAGCGTGGGCTAAGCAAATGCCATGACACGGAAAGCCAGTGCGGTTGATTTGCGAAACGCAGAGAAGGAATTGCTTTTGCCGTGCGGTGCTGAGGTGAGTGAAATGAACGTAGACGAAATGAAGTGAAGGATAGTGTAGTGAATGAAGAGAAACGGAATGAACGAAACGCCTGAACGAAATGGAGGCGAAGAGAATGAACTGACCGCAAGCACATGGCCATAAAACAAATCATGCTTTATTTATTCTGCACCGCTGAAAGGGTGGCGGGGTGTAGGGGTTCTTCGGGTGGGGTGCGTTGGCAAAAAGCACGGCTACACTTTTGATAAAAAGTGCTATGGTGTTGGCTACTTAACATAATGGCGACTTATGTGACAGCCACTGCGTTGGGATGCTTGCATAAGCGTGGGGTGGCTGTGCGAAGCGAACACATAAGACCGCATTATGTTTAAGTATGCTTCCGCCAATTTTTATACTGGCATAAGCGGAACGGTGGCGGTGGTTGGAGTGAAGCGTCTTTTTGTTGCTATGCTTGGGTTGGCTTGGCTCTTTGGCTGTGTAGCCCCGCTGAAAAGCGGGATAAACTCCGCGGAACAGGCAATGTGCCAAAAGCTTGGGGAGCATAGCCACAAAAAGTATGACAGTTAAAAAATGGCGGCAACACCATAGATGCAGTGGAAGGGCTGGCATTGTGGGTTAGCCACTGCATTAGCCGTGCTTGTGCGTTGGCTGGCTGGGGTCATTAATTAATTTGTCAGGAACGAACACCGCTTTCTTCTGCTTTAAGGATTAAAGCGGAAACTCAGCCGATGCAGATGTAACGAAATATACTGTCGCAGGTATTAAACTTTTATTCTTTGTATTCTTACCGCATTTAGTATTGCCAGCAAAGCAACACCAACATCTGCAATTACAGCTTCCCATAAAGTAGCAACACCACCTGCACCAAGGATCAATACAAATATTTTAACGGTCATGGCCATAATGATATTTTGCCAAACAATGCTCCGTGTTATCTTTCCAATTTTAATTGCAGAAACAATTTTATGCGGCTGGTCATTCTGAATTAATACATCAGCGGTTTCAATAGTGGCATCACTTCCTAAACCACCCATCGCAATTCCTGCATCGCTTAAAGCCACAACAAGTGCGTCATTCACACTGTCACCTAAACAAAATGTTTCATTTTTATACTTAGCAGATTTTACCATCACAGATTTTGAAGAATGAAATCCACTCTTTCTTCCGGCGGTAATACAGGAACAAATTCTACAGGACACGGAAACCGCTTATATACATCAATAATTAAATGGTGTATCCGGATTTGTTCCTCTTCATCTTCCAATCTTGCATAATCGTTAATCAACGGTAAACGGTCTAAAATAAACACTTTCTGATAACAAAATGTATTGCACATTTTTATCAGGCGATCGTCATATTTCAACCCCAAAAATTCATAATAAGCCATTGCATCCGGCAAGGCTCTGTCCAAAAAAGTAATTTTATTTATATCCAACTTTGATTCTTCTTCAATCTGAAGATTGAGAACTTGTAATTGAAATTGCTCTTTGTTTGCTCTTATTTCTTCAACTGTCCGCCCCTTTATTTTTTGAGTATCTATGTAATGTCTTGCCTGTTCAAGCGTAGTAGCATATCCCCGTGCAGCAAGTAATTCGATAACTGTCGTCTTTCCTGTACAAGGTCCTCCAGTGACTACATACCAGTTGGTTTTTATTTCCTTATGATTAACATTATTCATATTTATGAGCTTGGGAGTTTTTCAGGTTTCTTGCAACTACTTTTTGAAAGCAGGTACATCCCCCACCATCCAGCCGTTGCCTAAGGAAGAGATGTAATCATACCCGGAAAGTATCAGTATGGTTCATTCGTGAGGAGCGGAAAGATAAAATGTGCCAACTCAATAATTCCGATTGAAGCAAAAAATGTCCATGCGAGGTAATAGCCAAAATCATAGCCACGCTTCACAAGGTATGGTATCAGAAGCCATCCGCCAATCGGCAAAATCAATAGCGTAATCACCAAAAGCGCAGTTGAAAGCTTCCCTCAGTTAGTAATGTTTAAAACTAAAGAATGCCAATCGAGAGCCATTCTTGGTTTTTGTCCAAAGTGTAAGGAAATATTTTGTGCGGCACCTGACCGGACTGCTGTGAAAAAGAACTTAAACCATTCTTTTTGGCTAAGGATGAAGATGCCCTTTACCCCTGTAGTGCCACCTGTTGCCCATGCAAAGTACTTACCTTGAAAAAGACCTAAACCTTTCAAGTTATCTAAAAAGTTCTCTTCATCTTTTAGATGCAAAGACCTGTCCGTAACAATTTCATCCCACGATTGCATCAACTGCTTTTTGGTAAGAATTGGCAATTCATTCAATGGACTGTTTTCATGCCCCTGATGAAACTTTTTGTAAAATGGTGAATTGCTGTAAGCAAAGTCACGCAGCTTACGAAGCCCTTTTTCCTGATACTCTAATATTTTTTCCTTGCTCCATTTTTCGTGAGGGCGCAACTTCCGTCCCTGCCAAAATATTTTCAGCAATTGAAAAAAGCTAAGACGTCTGTATTTAGCCCCAGATGATTGTTTTGTGTTTGCCAAAGTGAGTTTATCTTAAAATTTCATTCGTTGAATCCTTACTGCATTTAATATTGCCAGCATAGCTACTCCCACATCGGCGAATACAGCTTCCCACATAGTTGCAAGACCACCTGCTCCAAGAATCAGCACAATTAATTTAACACCGAAAGCTAACCCGATATTTTGCCAGACAATTTTTGTGGTTGCTTTACCAATTTGTATGGCAGTAGCAATTTTGGATGGATGGTCAGTTTGTATAATCACATCTGCTGTCTCAATAGCAGCATCGCTGCCGAGGCCGCCCATTGCAATTCCCACATCGCTTAAAGCAAGTACGGGTGCATCATTAATACCATCGCCTACAAAAGCCACTACATTCATTTTATCATGTTTAAGGGCTTCTACTTTTTGTACTTTATTTTCAGGCAACAGGTCGCCGTAGGCTTTGTCAATACCCAAATACTTTGCTACTTTATTTACAACGGCCTGTTTATCGCCGCTAAGCATGGTTGTTTTTACATTCAGTTTGTGCAAGGCATCTACTGCTTGTTTACTATCCTCTTTTATTTCATCAGCTATGGTTAAGTAGCCAGCCAGTTTTCTGTCAATTGCCACTATTACAATCGTATCCACTATTGTTCTTAATCCATCATTCACCGGCACTTTCATCATATCCATCAACTTCACATTACCTGCCAGCACTTCCTTTCCATTCACTTCTCCTTTTAAACCGTGGCCGCTGATTTCTTCCAATGCGTCTACCTGAACACGACCAATACTATTTCCCGCATATTCAACAACAGCTTTTGCAACAGGATGGGTTGATTTAGCCTCCAGTGCTGCAGCAAGCGGCAACCATTCATCTTTGGGGATGTCATAACTCTCCACTTCCTGCACTTTAAAAACAGCTTTGGTAAGTGTTCCTGTTTTATCCATTACCACCTGGTTTATTTTTGTCATTAAATCAAGATAGTTGGAGCCTTTGAATAAAATACCACTCCTTGATGCTGCGCCAATACCTCCAAAATATCCTAATGGAATAGAAATTACCAATGCACAGGGGCAACTGATTACTAAGAATATTAAGGCCCTGTACAGCCAGGTATTGAATACGTAGTTATCTACAAATAACCAGGGGATAAGTGTGATGCCAATAGCAAGAAACACAACAATGGGGGTGTATATTCTTGCAAACTTGCGGATGAATTGTTCGGTTTTTGCCTTTCTTGTTGTAGCGTCTTGTACAAGGGTCAATATTCTTGCAAGCGAAGAATCATTAAATAGCTTTGTCACTTTTAACTCTACTACTTTTTCCTGGTTAATCATTCCTGCCAGTACTGTTTCCCCTTTGGTAAAAGTGGAAGGTTTACTTTCACCGGTTAATGCTGAAGTATTAAATGAACTACCCTCGCTTAACATTTCACCATCCAGGGGAACTCGTTCACCAACTTTTATCTGGATGGTTTCGCCAACTTTTACACTCTCAGGCGGAAGATTAACATAAATGCCATTTCTTAACACATCGGCGCTGTCTGGCCTTACATCCAGCAAGGCTTTAATACTTCTTTTGGCACGGTTAACAGCGGCATCCTGGAATAATTCTCCCACTGCATAGAAAAGCATTACTGCAACACCTTCTGGATACTCACCAATATAAAATGCTCCGATGGTGGCCACACTCATCAGGAAAAATTCCGTAAATACATCACCCTTAATAGCTGTTTTTATTCCTCTTACCACTACTGGTAAACCTACAGGCAGGTATGCTGCGATGTACCATGCAAGACGAACCCAACCTGAAAACCATGACGGTGTTGGCTTTATCCAATTATCCAAAGCAATACCCAGCATTAAAAGTGTAAAACTGGCTATTGCAGGCAACCAGGGTTTTATTCCCTGTCCTTCCTCTTCATCATGATTATGCCCGTCGTCATTACTAGGCATGGTCACCACTTTTGTTTCGTTTAATTTTCCATCCAGGTCGCAGCAGGCTTCCTGCTCTGCAATTTTTGTTTCATCATGTTTATGTGCCATAACGCTTTGTTTAATGTAAAAAAAATGTAACAATGCCTACTATAATTAATACCATTCCGGTAATTCGTTTTTCGTTGTGCTCAATAAATTGTGAGTTCATCATCTGCACTCCTTTAAATGCAAGCATTACAAGACTAATGATTCCAGTAATGCTGATTACTGCATACACCAAAGCCAGCAGCAAAATATCATCCCACCCGTAGGCGCCTGCGGCAAGAAAAAGACTTTCCACTTCCAAGCAGGGAGATAAAAACATGGTAGCTGCAAAAATCAACACCCATTTGGTTTTCGATTTTTTATATTGCTGTACATCCTTATTGGCTGCATGGTGATGATGTGGTAGGTTTACAGTAAAATAGATCAATCCGAATATTATCAATAGCACCGGTGCAATCACATGTACATATCCTTCGTATTGATGTGCCAGTTTTGAACCAATCATTCCCAAAGCAAAACCAATAATAACAGTGCCCAGCACATGTGCAGATGCTGTGATGGAAGCCACCAGCATCAATTCATACTTTTCCCATTTCTCCGACCGGGCAATTGCTACCAAGGGCAACCAGTGGTTAGGGATAAGGGCATGAGTAATGCCTAATAATATGGTGCCTGTTATTATACTATACATGTCACAATAACGTTATTATACAATTTAATTTTAAACAATTAATCAGCGTTGTCTTTTTCGTTATGCTTATTTATCATTTTCTTCTTCCATTCTATATACCAATGCTGGTGATGTAATGAAAGCAGAAAATACAATGCAATTGCCCCAACAATTGCGATAATGAACATGTTGAGACCTACTGCCACACCAACTGCTGCGGTACACCAAACAGTGGCTGCTGTTGTTAACCCATGCGATGTTCCGGCACTGCTGTTTCGATAGATAATACCAGCCCCAAGGAAACCAACACCGGTAACAATATTGGCTATCACTCGTGATGCAGCGGCTACATCAGTTACAAGATGTGCTGCTACTGCGGTAAACAAAGTAGCGCCAATACAAACGGCAGCATAGGTTCTTATTCCGGCATCACGGCCATGTTTTTCCCTGTCAAGACCGATAAAAGCACCAAGCAGAAATGAAACCAAAAGCTTGGCAACAATAATTAATTCAATTTGTATATCCATACCGGATGTATTATTACCTAATTATTGGTGGGTACGGAAACCCTGCCACTCAAGGTTTTCCATTTTTTAAAACGGGACAAACAAGGCAGGGCTCCGACCCAAGTAAAATCTATTCTTCCTCTTCCACATTGTTCATCTTCGACAATAAATCATAAGCTCCATTTACTACTACTTTGCTATTCCTGTCAAATCCTTCAGGCAAAATCACTTCGGTATAACCATTTTCCGAAACACCCGTCGTCACTTCAATTCTCTTGAACGGAATATGCTTTTCAGCAGTTTCATCCTTTTTTGCATCGGCAGGTTTCTTTTCTTCTTTTGTCTCATCTGCTGCAATGAAAATGTAAGATTTACCTGCTGATTGCACAATCGCTTTATCAGGCAGGGCGGTAGTGGTAGCAACACCTGTTTCTACAATTGCTTTCAGGTACATGCCTGGTAACAGATTTTTATCTTCCTGCAACAAATGTCCATGCACCCGAACAGTTCGCTCAGCACTGATTTCACGTCCTATTAAATACACTTCTGCAAAACGTTCCTTAGTTTCATAATTTAACACAAAACGGATTTTCTGCCCAATTTTCAATTTTGGAACATCCTTTTCAAAAATGGTAAGTTCTGCATGGAGGTGACGGGTATCTACAATTTCAAATAGCTCCTGGTTAGCGTTTACAAACTTGCCTATGTTCACCAATACCTTAGTAACATAGCCTGATATAGGAGCATAAATATTTGCCCTGCCGGAGATGTTTGCAGGATTGATTTTATCAGGATTAATATTGATGAGTTGCAGCTTTGATTTTAAGCCCTGCACCCTTGCCATGATACTATTGTAATCGCTGCCGGCTTTTTGCAGGGTCTTCTTTGCATTTACATTTTCTTTAGCCAATTCCTGCTGACGGTCCAATTCTTCTTTCAGGTAAACCAACTGGCTTTTATAGTCCAGGTAGTCTTGTTGCAACTGAATAAATTCAGGGTTTTCCAATACAGCTATTACTTCTCCTTTTGTAACAGGTTTCCCTTGCAACAATTCAGTACTCTTTAATGTACCACCATAAGGAGAGGAGACAGTTATCAATTGCTGTGGAGGTACATCCAGCACACCAGTTGCCCTGATAACACTGCTGAGGTTTTTTTCTTCTACAGCGCCATACTGTATGTTGACTGTTTTAAACTGGTCTTCCGACAGGTCCACCATATCTGCTTCTTCAGTTTTAGTTTCTTCTGCAGGGGCAGCTTCGGCACCTCCTTTGGAAGAGCAGGATGAAAGCCAAACAGTGGCAGCAGTGAGTATAACAAGTGAACTTAAAAATTTCTGTTTCATATTTTTTTATTTTAGCCCGTTCTTATTAATTGATGCCGCCGATAAATTCGATAGCAATGACGGTTTGATTGTATTGGTTTAAAAGTTTGGTGTATTCCTGTTTTACAATGACGGCATTATTGAGTGATTGCGTCAACTCATAGTAACCGATTTCACCGGCAGTAAAAGCTTTTTGTGCCTGGGTGATGATAAGATTGGCTTGCGGTAAAGCTGTATTGCGGTAATAGTTTATTTGAACTCTTTGCTTTTGCAATTCGCCAAACAACCTCGCCAGTTCTGCCTGCAGGTTGTATTGATAATTCGTAAGTTCTGCCTCACGGCGCACCCGGTTTACTTCTGCCGCTTTTACTTTTTCTTTTTGTGCCCTGGCAAATATGGGAATGCTGATACCCAAATTAACGCCCTGGAAACGACGGCCTGCACCGTAATACTTATCAACTCCATTTACGGTTTGATACCCAACCAGCGACTGGTTGAAATAACCAACTGAGAAATCGGGTTTTAATCTTGACTGCTCAACGGCTTTCTCTCTGTTTGCAATATCAATCTGTTGTTTAATAAAAGCAAGTGTAGGGTTGGCAGTAATGGCAGCGGTATCAAAACTTATCTGTATCTGTTTTTCAACAAGTGAAGTGTCGGCAATGGCCGTAACTGAAGAATCTGCAGTAAAGACTTTCAGACGGTTTAATTCAATACGGTAATCTTCGTCTGCATTTCTTAATTGCGCCTTTATCTCATTCACCTTGCTTTCAGCATTATAATTTTCCAATGCATTTGTTTCACCCGTTTTGTACCGTAATGCCGATGCCCTTAATACATTTTCGTAAATAGCCAGCAGTTCTTTCAGCAACCTTATTTCCTCAATCCAAAAACTTAACTGGTAGTACGATGTTTTTGTATTTGCCGCCAGTTCAGTTTGATAAATTTTCAATTGCAGTTCACTGCTTTTGATATTTGACTCAGATAGCCTTATAAGGCTTTTGAAGTAGGCAGGATTCGGTATGCCTTGATTAATGTTGAAATTATTATCATAAGCAATACGGCTGTTATACTGACCAAATGTGAGACCCACATTTGTTTTGCCGTAATCCTTTACCGTTTTTTTCAATTGTTGCTGGTAACTTATATCCAGCGTTCCTACTTTTACCAAAGGATTATTCTTCATAGCTGATGTAACAGCATCATTAAGATTTATGACTGTCTTTGGTTGCTGAGCATTTGCAGCAAATGAGGAGGCAGTAAACAGAATTAGTAATGAGGCCAAGCCTTTAGTTGCAGACACCTTTTTAGTTTTCGGCTTAATTTTCTCAAACCAAGTATATAATACGGGTAGTACAACCAAAGTAAGAAAAGTGGCCGTAATCAATCCGCCTATTACAACCGTTGCTAACGGTTTTTGAACTTCTGCCCCGGAACCTGTAGATAATGCCATTGGTAAGAATCCCAAAGATGCAACCATTGCGGTCATTAACACCGGTCGCAACCTTACAGAAGTTCCTTTTAAAATAATTGCATTTATATCTGTCATGCCTTCTTTTTTTAGCCGGTTAAATTCACTGATTAACACAATACCATTTAATACAGCTACACCAAACAAAGCGATAAAACCAACGCCTGCCGAAATGCTGAATGGCATACCCCGGAACCATAAGGCAAATACACCACCAATAGCACTCATGGGGATAGCTGTAAAAATGAGTAGTGAATATTTGATAGAGCCAAACGTAAAGAAAAGAAGCAGCAGGATTAATGCTAATGCAACTGGGACTGCAACAGATAATCTTTTGTTAGCTTCCTCAAGGTTTTTAAATTGCCCGCCATAAGTAATAAAATAACCAGGGGGCATTTTTACCTGCTTCTCAATTTTTTCCTGCATTTCTTTTACAACTGATGAAATATCCCTTCCTCTTGTATTAAAACCTACAATGATTCTGCGTTTTGCATCTTCCCTTTGTATCTGGTTGGGGCCCAACTGCAAATTGACATCAGCTACCTGCTCCAATGGAATCTGGTTACCATCAGGCGCCGCAACAAATAAACCCTTTACATCATCAATACTCTGGCGGCCTGTTTTTTCTAACCGCACCACCATGTCAAACCTTTTTTCACCTTCATAAACAATACCTGCGGCTTCCCCGGCAAAAGCAGCACTGATGGTACGGTTCACATCTTCTACATTTAAACCAAACTGTGCAATCTTATCCCGGTTTAGTTTAACCACAATCTGTGGAAGGCCGGTTACCTGTTCTACATATAAATCTTCTGCTCCTTTTACCGTAGGTACAATAACACCGATTTTTTTTGCCAGGTCTGCCAGTACATCCAGGTCTTCCCCAAATATTTTAATACCCACATCCTGGCGGACACCTGAAATCAATTCATTAAAACGAAGCTGTATTGGCTGCGATAGCCCATAGGAAACACCGGGAATTTTCTCCAGTTCTTTTTGCATCATTTCTGCCAGTTCTTCCCGGTTATGTGCACTGGTCCATTCTTTTTTATCTTTTAAAAGGATGGTAATATCACATGCTTCTATGGGCATAGGGTCGGTCGGTATCTCAGAGGCACCAATCTTTCCAATTACTTCTTTTACTTCGGGAAATTTTTTCATTAATAAGTCCGAAGCTTGCGTTATTTTATCAATTGTCTGGCTTAATGAACTACCTGTCAATAACCTTGTTTCTACCGCAAAATCGCCTTCTTCCAATGTGGGAATAAATTCACCACCCAAGGTTTTAAAAATAATCAGGCTGATTATAAATACACCAACAGCAATACTTACTACCAGCAATTTCATTTTAAGTGCGCCACGTATTAGTGGTGTATATAGCCGTTGAAAAAACTTCATCATTTTATCAGAAAGGTTTTCCTTGTGGCTTATTTTCTTACTTAGTACAAGGGCACTCATCATGGGCACATAGGTAAGTGAAAGTAGGAATGCACCCAGGATAGCAAATGAAACTGTTTGTGCCATCGGGCCAAACATTTTTCCTTCAATGCCAACCAAGGCAAGGATGGGCAGGTAAACAATTAATATAATGATTTGACCAAAAGCAGCGGAGTTCATCATTTTACCTGCTGATTTATATACTTCGTCATCCAATTGGTCTTGTGTCATTCTTCCGGGCTTTCGATGGCCTAACTGATGCATGGTTGCTTCCACGATAATCACGGCGCCATCCACAATCAAACCAAAGTCAATAGCGCCTAAGCTCATAAGGTTACCAGACACACCAAACATGTTCATCAACGCAATAGCAAAAAGCATGGCAAGCGGAATTACCGAAGCCACTATCAACCCGGAACGAATATTGCCAAGGAAAACAACCAATACAAAAATCACAATCAAGGCCCCTTCAATAAGGTTGGTTTTTACGGTTCCGATTGCCCTGCTAACTAAAGCACTTCTGTCAAGGAATGGTTCAATGACTACACCTTCCGGCAAGCTTTTCTGAATCTGGATTATTTTATCTTTTACACTATTAATTACAATACTGGAATTTGCTCCTTTGAGCATTAAAACAATGCCACCAACTACTTCGCCTTCTGCATTACGGGTTAATGCCCCGTATTGCGTGGCATGGCCCAACTGTACCGTTGCAATATCTCTGACCAGTACAGGCGAACCTCCGGAAGTTCTTGTAACTACAATTTTTTCAATGTCGGTAATGGTTTTAATAAACCCTTCGCTGCGGATAAAGTAGGCATTGGGCTTTTTGTCAATATAGGCTCCACCTGTATTCTGATTATTTTTTTCAAGGGCATTGAATACATCTGCTATGGATAGATTATAGCTTCGAAGCTTATCTGTATTCAATGCAATTTCATATTGCTTTAAAAGACCGCCGAAGCTGCTTACATCAGCAATGCCGGGTGTGCCAAGCAACTGACGACGGACGATCCAGTCCTGTATCGTCCTAAGCGACATGGCATCGTATTTATTTTCATATCCTTTTTTTGCATGTAAAACATATTGATAAATTTCACCTAATCCCGTAGATATAGGAGCCATTTCCGGGTTACCGATATTATTCGGTATCTGGTTACGGGCTTCTATCAGCCGTTCACCTACTTGCTGACGGGCCCAATAAATATTTGCATCATCATGAAATACTACGGTAACTACAGATAATCCAAACCTTGATATGGAACGGATTTCCTGCACCTCCGGAATGGTGGCCATTGTTTGTTCCACCGGAAAAGAAATTAACTGTTCTACTTCCTGTGCTGCCAATGACGGGCTTAGCGTAATTACCTGTACCTGGTTATTGGTAATATCGGGTACAGCATCAATCGGCAATTTTTTTGCCGAGTAAACACCCCATATTATTAAAGCCAGTGTAAAAAGGCCAATGACCAATTTATTTTTTATGGAGAATTGAATGATTTTATTGAGCATGTCTTGATTCTGTTTAATTATGTATGATACCTGAAGAAATGAATAGCTCTTGCCACCATTGCCGCAATAAGAATGGCACAGCCAATTACAATGAGAATAACTTTAATTATTCGTATTGCTAAAGGCTGTTTTCTTTTCTTGCTCTTAGTAGCTTTTTTGATTGTGGCCATAGCCAGCAAAGGGAAATGAATGATACAATAGCTGAATAAGCCAATAAATGACTTACAGCAAATTCAATGAAGATGTGAGATTATGAAAACTTGGGAGGCTGCCAGATGCTGTTATGAGCTTCTGTGCTGAACGATACGTTATAGAGGGGATAGTTTTCCTGTTGAAATTCTATTTTGGTTACCTGCGCCTTAGAGAAAGGAGAGTAAAATGCTGAAGCTGCACAACAGGAACATGAGCAGAATGGAGAACAGGCTTCTGAATTATGTTTATGCTGCTGGTGGTTGTCAGTAGCTGTTATCTTCAGCTCAGGTGTTACATTACACTCCACACTGTCTCCGCACGGCAGGCATGACAGGTAGAGCAAAAAGCAACTGAGTATTAAGAAAAATGGCTTCACTAGCGCAAATATAGAAGGATTGTTTTAGAAGTGAAAGGCCGCTGCAAAGTTGCCACGAGGTTGCAAATAGCTGGCAGACAGTGATATTGTTTTAGAAATACGTTGAAACTCCAAAACTAAAGCCACCTGTTTTGGTTGGCGGGTTGCCCAATAAATCCTGCTGGCTCAAATAGCGATAATTCAACCGCAAAACAGTTTGTGCAGTTGGGCGAAAGCTGATGGCAGGCATTACACTCCAGAGGTCTTCCGCTATATTACCGCCGGTGCTGGTAAATGTTCCTTTGTTCCAGTCCACATACTCGAGGCGGCAGGCAAGATTTAGTGTGGCATTTGGCCAGCCCAGCATTCTTTTCTTAATCAAGGGATGTACAATATCCAAAAAACCGCCTTGTTGTTTGTTACCATACTGCTGTGTATAAGTTGATGGCACATCAACTCTAATCCATGCCCATTCAGCGGTAATAAAGGTTTTCAGGTTAGTTAGAGTAGTATTAAAATCAACTGCAAAAACATCTACCCTTCGCTTATCATCTAATTGTAAGCCATCATCCTGAAATTTATTATACACCCCACCCATGTAGGATAAGCCCAATTCGCCAATCTTATTATTACGAACTGCCACCTTTGTTGTCAGCAAGGGTAAACCGCTGTTTATTTCTTCAAATCGTTCTTTATTATTTTTTGCGGCTGGTAAAAATGTTTTGTTTTCGGCATTGTCAGTAATAGTATTATCAAAATTTCCGGACAGGTAGGCTTCGTAGCCAAACATCCAGTCTTTATCGTAGTGTTTACCATATATACCAAATCCTGCATTACTCCAGGTGGCAGGCAACATTTGTGTGGCTGAAATTGGCCGGTCGGTAAATTCCCCATACAAACGGATAAAGGCTTTTTGATTTTGCTCTCCTACTGGAGTTTGCCGCATTAGATATTGCCGATGGCAAAGGATCAACGCAGCCGAGGGCTTCACACCGTTGGATATAGATTTTACATCACTAGGCTTGGACTTACAAGTGGAGTATCTGATGAGATTAGTGGTGCTGCTGATTTTTGAAAATCACCATGAATTTCGTCCATATTCGACCAGCTGAAATAAATGCCACCAACAGTCCAAAATATGAATTGAATACCCAAAAGCACCCCTAGCCAACGGTGTGCTTTTCGTATATAGTATTGTTTGCTTTTACTCATTTGCTTATTGACTTATTGAGAAGGGGAGTTCTACTTTTTTCTTTTCCCATGCAATACTGATTTTGCCTATTTTTTGATTAGGCATTTCAATTGTGTATTGTAATCTTTCTGTGTGAGGTACGCTCAGTGGTTTTACTTTTAATCGTATGATATCCTCCTTCTCATCATAAGCAGAAGCAAGATGTTGCTGCCAATTTTTATTAATGATGAGTATCCATTCTTTTTCTCCTGGTATTGTAAAAAAGGCATATTTACCGGCAGCTATTTTTTTTCCATTGACGATAAAGGCTTTGGGCATTTCAAGTAGTGTTGCATCATGGGCGCCTGTTACCCATACCTCATCAAATGGAACGAGGCCTCCCCAAATGATTCTTTTACGAACTCCGGGTGAGTGATATTTTATCTTGATGCTATCCTTATCAATGATGTAAAATGCCATTGACTTGATACTCTTTTTGGTTGTATCCTTAATTAGACTAGGATTATAGCAAACTTCCTCTGCTTTTTGTGCGAAAGTGACTTGGTAAAGAGAGACAACCAAAAATCCGATAAGTAAAAGTTTAAATCTTGATTTCATTGTGATGTATTATCGATTAATTAAATTAATGTTGATGTCCTGCCATAGGATCTGCACCTTTTTTGAATATGTATTCGCTGTTTAAGAGATATGCGCCGGATAGTACGACGATATCTCCTTCCTTAAGTCCAGACTTTATTTCAATCAGATCATTGCTCTCTAAACCCGTCTGTACCATAATATTTTTAAAAGTATTCTTTTTGGTCTGTATCCAAACAGTTGCACCCTTACTATCTCTGATGACTGCATCAATTGGCAGCGTTAATGTTTGTCTTTTTGGGCTTTTCAGAAGTACGTAAGCCGGCATACCTGGTTTCAACCTTTTTCCAGAATTAGGTATGGTTATTCTGATTAAGTTGATTCTTGTATCGGGGTTGATTTCTGGGTTTACAAACTCAATGCGGCCCATAATTTCTGTGTTATCCAAATCGGGGATTTGAACAGTTGCGGCACTATTGCTATTCACTTGAGCCATCTGAGAAGTATATACTTGTGCTTCTACCCATAAAGTAGAAAGATCAGCTAGTGTAACAATAAGCCCTCCTTCCATGACATAATCACCTTCTTTCACTGCTAGTTCAGTTATGTATCCATTTGCTTTACTATAAAAGGTAGTTACTTGGGAGGCTTTCTTGGTTGTGGCTAACTCTTTAATACTCTCTTCTGACATACCCCAAAGTATTAATTTGTTTTTAGCACTCTGAATTAGTTGATCAAAATCGATAGAAGCATTTGAAGAGAACTTTCGCTTTTTATCCAGTGCTAAGAGATACTCTTGTTTTGCATTATTCAACTCTTCACTATATATATCAAATAGAGGCGCTTCTTTTTGTACATAGTCGCCCAGGTTTTTGTGGTACAATTTCTCAATTCTACCCATTATCCTTGCGCTAATAGAGGTGGTTTTACTTTGATCGAAATTTATAGTGCCCGTTAGAATCAGCCGATCTCCGATTGTGCCTGATTGAATAGCTGCTGTTTGGATATTTCCTAATTGAATTTGTTGATCACTTAGTTGGATTTCATCATTTTTTTCGCCCTTCTTTTTCTTGACAGGCGTTAAGTCCATCTTGCAAATGGGGCATTTCCCGGGTTGATATTCTACAACCTGAGGATCCATGGAGCAAGTATAATAAGTGTCTGAATTTTTAGGTGTATCCTTTTTAGTAGTACAGGATAGTAGTAAAATCAGACTTAATATGAATGAGGTTATATATCGCATACTATTGTTTTATTTTGATAAAGCTCTCACTATCCATTAGATACTGCGCATTCATAGCAACTGAGTCTTTTTCAGTAATGCCTTGTATAATCTGTATGTGTTTTTCATGCGTTATGCCAGTAGTGATTTTTGTCGCTTTAAAGCCATCATCTGTCTTTTGGAATACAACCTTATCTATCCCAAGTGAAAGCACAGCTTCTTTAGGTAGCCAGAATGCTTTTTTTGAATTCCCGAATATGGCAGCTTTTACCTGACTTCCAATGGGTATGTTTAGATTGCTATTATCAAAATAGACTCTTACTGTAAGTGTCTTACTGTTCTTTTGATAAAAGGGTTCAATAAAATCGATTGTAGCTCTAAAATCCTTCTGGGGTGCTGTTTCTGGTACAATTCTCACCTTGTTACCTATCTGTATCAGCGATTGATTATCACCGTAAATATTCAGCAATGCCCAAGCTTTATTAGGATTGTAGACTGTAAGAATTGATTGTCCTTTTTGTAGATACATTCCCTCTTTTAAAGAAAGTTCTTCTGTTAGTAAAGCAATATCTTTCATGCCGTCTACTCTTGGGTTCATTTGAGCCCCATTATTAGCTTCATGAATATGACCGCTATAATTACTATAAACAGTAATGGTAAGTATTGGCTTTCCTGTTTGTATGATTGTTTGTAGTTGTGTATTTTCCATGCCAAGAAGCAAGAGTTTTTCCTTAGCAGCTTCTATAAACCCTGTGTTATCGGGATCATTCTTAAGTAAGAAGAGCAAATTTTGTTGGGCTGTCAGTAATTCTGGACTATAGATATCTGCAATTTTCTGCCCTTTGCTTATTTTCTGGTACCTGTATCGAACATAGAGTTTTTCAATCCTACCTGATACTCTTGCTGATATATTACCCACCTGCCTGGTATCGTACATAATATTGCCCAATGCTTCAATCTCAATTTGTTCGCCCCTTTTTTCAATAGTTGTTACCGGGATAGATGAAATAACTAACTCATTTGTAGGCTTAAGTAAAGAGCCTAACGCTATTTCCTCTAGATTTTCAGTATTCATTTCATTTTTCACTAAGTCCATTCCACACTTTGGACATTTCCCTGGTTTGTCGCTAAATACGGAGTCCTCCGGCATGGGACAGGTATATGCTTCTGGATTGTGTTGGTGACTATCCGCCTCCATAAGCATAAGTTGCATGCCGCATTTAGGACATTTTCCCGGTTTATCGCTAAATACGGAGTCCTCCGGCATAGGACAGGTATACGTTTCCTTTTTTGTTGTTAGCTGATGTGCAGCTTGTGAATCTTTATTATCAGTGCAGGAAATTAGTATTGCAATGATTGTAAGTATATTGACTAAGTATATTTTCTTCATTGTAGCTCTTATTAACTCAATTGATATTGTAGCATCATGCCATCGTCTTCGTGTTCTAGATTGTGACAATGAAATACAAATCTTCCTGTATTTTTTTCAAATGGGACCAATATTTTCACAATTTCGCCTGGCATAACAAGGACAGTATCTTTCCATCCATTTTCTGAAGCAATTTTGCTTCCCCTTCCGCCAGTTCTGTCGAGGACTTGGAAGAATACTCCATGAAGGTGCATAGGATGTGGTTCATCGCCTTTACTATTGTCGAAAATCCATACTTCATTGGTGTTGGCTATAATATTTTCATCAATACGATTACTGTCAAATAATTTACCGTTTATGCGGTGGCGCATTTGCATTCCATTGTTCATAGGATATCCATGATGTTCCATTGCATTTGAGATATCAAATGTTCTTATTTTAACAGCTGAAGAAGCGGATATGATATTGAGGTTTGAAAGATTTGATGGAACGATGAAAGAATCTGTAGCAGCTGAAGTGACCTTGAATTTTAGTATCCTAAAATATTGTTTGCCCTGTGCATTACCACCATGAGCGAACTCTTTACTTACTAAAAATATTTCGGTACCAATCGCTGCCCCACTGAAGTTTATCAGTACATCTAGTCTTTCGCCTGGCGCTATTAAAATTTCTTTTAGAGTAATTGGATTTTTTAATAAGCCTCCGTCGTTTCCAATGAGTATCATATCTGCATTATTACTGAATGAAAGATTATACATTCTTGCATTGGAACCGTTGAGAATACGTAAGCGATAATAGCGAGTTGCAACTTCAGTATAGGGCGAGTAAACGCCATTGACTATAATTGATTCACCCATATAGCCAGCCATTACTTCTTCCATAGATGGGTTATAAGTAATACTGTTATTAATTATTCTTTTATCCTGTATTATTAAGGGTATTTCGTATTGACCTGATGGAAGATTTAATGATGCTTCTTCATTGTCGTTTATAATAAATAAGCCAGCCAACCCTTGAAATACCTGTTTGCCTGTTTTTTCGTGTGGGTGTGGATGATACCAGCATAAGCCCGCTCTTTGGTTAACAGTATACTGATAGCGAAATAGTCCACCAGCATTTGCTAGCTGCTCGGGATGGCCATCCATCAGAGCTGGTATTTTTAAGCCATGCCAGTGAATATTTGTTTGTTCAGATAAATTGTTTTGTAAAAGAATGTTTACTGTATTGCCGTTATTTACTCTGAATGTTGGACCGAGTAGGCTGTTGGGTTGATAGCCTAAAACAGGAATGGTTTTCCCCTTAAGATTTGTAGTTGTTGACTGCGCCGTAAGTGTATGAATCGCCCCTGCCTGAGCTGGAAATGAAAGTAATGTTGAAAAATTGCCTTCTGATACCATTACAGGCTTTGTAATTAGCCCGATATGGCTGTCTTTTCTACAACCTATGCAACTTAATATAAAACTAGTTATTGAGCCATTTACTACTAGCGCTCCAACACTAAGCCCTGATAATTTAATAAAGTTTTTTCTGTGCATAAATGGTTATTTTTTTTCAATAATTCTCTCAATGGTTACTTGAATTTTCAGGGCTTGGTTTAAAAGTTCTAAATATTCTAGTTGCTTCATGTTGAGTGTTTCCCATGCATCATAAAGCATAAATAATTCTTCAGTATTTTGCTCATAGCCAAGTTGCATGGTTTGATAATTTTTTTTCAATGCTGGTATGATATTTTCTTCATACAGTTTAATCTGTTTCTTTTTCAGTTGTAATTCATTCCTCATGCCATAAGCCATACCGCTATATTCATTTACCATCATTTCCTTTTTCGATTGAATGGCTTGCGCTTTCCATTTCAGACTCTCCATATTCGCCTTATTCATCTTTGAAGACCATTTGGCCATAGGAATTCTTACCATACCCATGATTGTATACTGTAAGGGTTGGCCACCAAATCCAATCATATTATCATATCGAATACCAAATTGTGGCTTAAGTGCTGCTAGTTCCGTTTCTTGCTTAAGCTTTGTAAGTTGTATCTCTTTATCCAAAGATTTTAAGTCGCTTCTGTTTGTGTACAGTAGAGAGCTGTCGAAAGTAGTGTTAGCGTAATCATTTAATTGATAATTGTCTTCAATATCAAAGTGCAACATTGCATTTCTGCCCATTAGTGTATTTAAGCGTATTTGTTTGTCATGAATATCATTCTCAAACATGTATTGCATGTTTTTGACTTCACCTAATGCCGCCTGTGCTTTATAATAAGCGCTGATTTTCTCTAACCCATTTTTATACCTCAATGAAGCATTCTGTATCATGAAATCCAGAATTTTTTCATTTTCAGACAATATGATCAGCTTCTTTTTTAGGATTATCCATTCATAGTAAAGCAGTTTAGCATCATGAATTAATTCATTCAAGCCAGCATTCTTTTTTTCTTTTTCTACTGAAGACATGGCTTTCATGTAGCGTTCATCTGCGTCAAGCTTTTTCCGATTGGGAAACATCTGTTCTCCTGAAAACATTACTGAACCCATACCTGGTATATCACCTTCTCGATGCCATAGCCGCACATCATATGGTGTCATAAACTGACCAAAACCAATTTGCGGGGCCATCCAACTTCTGGCGCCTTCTGCTGCTTCATCCATTGCACGTATTTCATTGTCATACATTTTAATAACCGGATGTGAATGCCTGATACTATCTATTATGGAATGAATAGATAGCTTTTGTGCACTTGCGCCAAGTGATAAAGCAAGCACAAGACTTGTGAAGAGTAATTTATTCTTTGACATCTATTATTTCGATTTTACCGCTGCGTTTCAATTCTCTTTCTTTTATCATTTCAAAAATCACAGGGGTGATGAGTAATACATATATCGTAGAAGATATTGTTCCACCAATCAGTGGAATGGTAATAGGACGCATAATATCACTTCCTACACCGGTTGCCCAGAGAATAGGGATTAAACCGAATAGGCCAACAGAAACTGTCATCAGTTTAGGCCTCAGTCTCTTTGCTGATCCTTCAATAACATAGTCTCTGATAATAGCTGGCGTAAGTGTAGTCTTACTATTGCCATGCTTAGCAACCATGTTTTGCATGGCTTCATTCAGATAAATAGTCATTAGCATGGCTGTTTCAATTGCCATACCAAATAGGGCAATAAAACCTACAGCTACTGCAACTGATAAGTTGATGCCGTAAAAGTAGACCATAAAAATTCCGCCAATGAGCGCAAACGGCACCGTTATCATTGTTATGAGTGCCTCTTTAAAGGAGTGGTAGGTGAAGTATAATACCAAGAAAATGATGATAACGACTATTGGGAGAATCATCTTCAGTGTTCTATTAGCTCGAATCTGATTTTCCCATTGACCACTCCACTCCAGAAAATAACCTTTGGGTAATTTGGTTATCATCTGATTGAGTTTTTGTTGCGCTTCTTGTACGGTACTGCCTAAGTCTCTTTCGCGTACATTGAATAAAACTGTACCTCTGAGCATGGCATTTTCTGAATTAATCATAGGAGGGCCATCGCTCAGCTGAATATCTGCCACTGCTTCTAAAGGAATAGGGCCAAAATTCATCGTTTGTACTTGTAAACGTTTAAGCGCTTCCAGGTTGTTTCGGAAATCTTGCCCATATCTCGCGTTAACCGAAAACCGCTGTCGCCCTTCAATAGTAGTTGTGAGTTTCATTCCTCCTAACGCACTTTCAATAACTGTATTTACGTCATCAACACTTAATCCGTAGCGACCAATTTCTTCCCTTTTCACAGCTATATCTATATACTTCCCACCAGTAATTGGTTCTACATACAAGTCCTTTATGCCTTCAATTCCTTCAAGTTGTTTTTTGATGGTTCTGGCAAAAGCATAAATGCTGTCTAGATTTTGACCATACACTTTTACGCCAACATCCGTACGAATACCGGTTGACAGCATATTGATTCTATTGATAATTGGCTGAGTCCAGCCATTGGTAACGCCTGGAATCTGCATTTTTGAGTTCAGCTCATTGATGATGGCGTCTTTTGTCATGCCTTCCCGCCATTGAGCTTTCGGCTTTAGCAGTATGATGGTTTCAATCATACTGATGGGAGAGTTATCTGTAGCTGTATTGGCTCTGCCGGCTTTTCCTAAAACATGCTCAACTTCAGGAACACTTCTAATCAATTTATCTTGAACTTGTAATAGTCTCTTTGCCTCCGCATTGGAAACATCAGGCAGTGTAACCGGCATAAACAGCAATGAGCCTTCGTCGAGGGGAGGCATAAATTCTGAGCCTAGGCGAGTCATCATAACAACACCTGTTACCAATGCAATGATATTGATAGTAATTGTGGTCTTACGCCATTTTAAACACCATTTCAGGATGGGTGTATATATTTTTTCTAGGGTTCTTGTGATTGGGTTAGCATTTTCTGGCTTTAGCCTTCCTTTTAAGAAAAGCGCAATCAACACAGGAGTGAGTGTTATGGCAAGGAATGCATCAATAAGTAAGATGAATGTTTTGGTCCATGCCAGTGGATGAAAAAGCTTGCCCTCCATTCCCGTCAATAAAAAGACAGGCAGGAATGATGCGATAACGATGATGGTTGAATAAAATACACCAGGGCCTACCTGCTTAGATGACTTTTCAATGATGCTATCCCTTTCAGCGGGTGTCAGCGGGTCTTTATTTTTTTTGAGCCAGTTAAGCATAATTAGTCTTTATCAGGTGATTGAATCTTATCTATCTGTGCTTCACTGATATGCCGGTAGGCGTTTTCTACCATCACAATACCATCATCAACTACTACGCCTATTGCCAAAGCGATACCGGTTAGGGACATGATATTTGATGAGATACCAAATAGTTCAAGAAAAATAAAGCCTGCTGCAACAGATATTGGGAGCTGTATTAAGATAATTAATGCACTACGCCAGTGAAATAAGAAAATGAGCACAATTAAGGAAACGGCAATCATTTCCTCGATTAATGTACCTTTTACAGAATCAATGGCTTCCTGTATAAGTGTACTTCTGTCATACGAAGTTTTAAAAGTTACGCCATCAGGTAAGCCCTTTTCAACTTCTTTCATTTTAGCTTTAACAGCTTCAATAACTTTATTGGCATTTTCATTGTAGCGCATTACAACAATACCGCCAACTACTTCACCCTTGCCATCCATATCAAAAATACCAAGGCGCAAATCGCCACCCATTTGTACCGAGCCGATATCTTTTACGCGTACAGGAATACCGTTGTAATTATTTAGTGCAATATTCTCTACATCTTCTTTACTCTTGATATAACCTAAGCCGCGTATGATATATGCCATGTCGGCCATTTCAAACTTTCTGCCCCCCACATCATTGTTGTTCGCTCTTACTTTATTCATCACATCCATGAGGGAGATGTTATAATACTGGAGTTTTACAGGATCTATAACCAACTGGTACTGTTTTTCAAATCCACCAAATGAGGCTACTTCGGCTACTCCCGGAACAGTTTGTAGCGCGAATTTGATATACCAATCTTGTAAGGCTCTTTGTTCACCCAAGTCTAATTTTGGTGCATCAAGATGGTACCAGTAAATATGACCTACGCCAGTGCCATCAGGTCCAAGCGCGGGTGTAACACCTTGTGGCAATAAGCGCTGAGCAAAATTTAGGCGTTCCAAAACCCTGGTTCTTGCCCAATAGATATCTACATTGTCTTCGAAAATCACATACACAAAACTCATCCCGAACATTGAAGAGCCTCGTATATTTTTAATCTTTGGGATGCCTTGTAAATTACTTACTAAGGGATAGGTTACTTGGTCTTCGATTACTTGCGGACTTCTCCCCATCCATTCTGTAAATACAATTACTTGATTCTCACTTACATCAGGAATGGCGTCTATGGGATTTTGCTGAACAGAGTATAGCCCATACGCAAACAGGCTTGCCGCCAGAAGCAGTACAATAAGCCTGTTGCGTAAGGCCAGCTCAATCAATTTTTGAACCATGATTATTGTTTGGTCTTTATTGAATTACTTCCTGTACTTGGCCACAGGTAAACATTGCTGCACCGAAATATGGGTTTTTGATCTCCTTTACTTCGCTTAACCACATAGCACCCTGGTTATCTCTTGCCATTGGGCAATGATCATGATAGAGTGGTCTACCAGCACCAAAATTTTTTACTAAATCGTACATCACTTCACTGAGCTGGATAAAATGACTTCTTTGGTGTTCAATATTGTCGCCATTTTGGCCAATATGCTCGGCATGCTCATTCAAATCGGCTTCATATTGGTCGAAAACCTTTTTTTGCTCTGCAGTTAACAGTGATTGATCGAGAGATGCTACACTTGACGCTAGTTTTTTTGCAGCAGTGGCTGCATCAGTCGCCTTGTCTGCTGCTAATGCATCTTTCATTTGAAGGTAGTTGTCAACCATTTGCTTGATTGTCTCTGCAGCTTTTGCATCCACATTTTTGAATACAACATTTATGGATTTGATTTCTGTAGTTTGATCAGTGCTGGCATGATTAACTGAGTCGGAATTTGGTGTACTTGTATGCTGACCTTCATGGCTCGCTTCTTGATCGTTATTGCATGATGCAAAAATGACTACTGCAATAAGAAGAATAAATCTTGACAGTTTCATAATTTAGAACTTAAGTAGATTAATTGATTGGTGCTGAGGTTTTTCTTTCATATAAGCAGCATCCTGGTAACTTTTTATATACTTTATCGTCTGCGGAAAACAATTCTGTATCGTGTCCAACTGATGCAATTTTCTTCTGTATAGCTTCTTTATTAGTTATAGACTCTTTATATGTTACGGTCATCATTTTAGTATCAACATCCCAGACAGCACTGCTGACACCATCCAGCTTTGCTGCTGTTTCAACGCGTTTTTTACACATGCCACAGTTGCCATAAACCTTAAAAGATTCGGTTTTGTCCTGTCCGATTACCGAGATTGAAAAAGTGGTACACACTGCTATCAGCAGTAATTTGATTGTATTCATTTTATTGATTTTAGAAATTGAGAAAATTCTTAGCGAAGAGTACACAAGTGCCAATAGCCCGACAGGTAATGTCTGGTTATTAGAAACAGAGCTTTCTATTAAATCAGGAAAGTGCGCTTTTGAATATAGATGGCTGTTTTGCCCGTTCGAGGAGGCGCATTACTAACCGGGTATTCCTCTATTAGCGTTTGAGAAGCTATGTTGACTAAGGGAATTGCTGTATTTGTGCACTCCTGGATAACTAAGTTGAACTGAAAGACAATTGAAGTGACGTTTTTTTGGTCTTTATCGTTCTTGATAAACTTTTGTTCGTCCTTGCAGCAGCCATTACTTTTCTCATTATCCTTTTTCATGCCGCATTTGCTGCAGGTTGCGTCATCGTCATGCATCAAGCTGCTGTTTGCCAGTTTGCCCATGCAATAATGCATGTGTACCGTAGCACCTGCAGAAGTGACAAGGTAAAAAAGGGCTAATATGGCTACCAGAATCTTTTTCATGACTACCAAAGTAAAAATAGACTTATTTTTTAAGAGTTGTTGGTGTGGAATTTGGTAAATGGAAAAAGTCTTGGTTATCAACTTGGTATGCTCAGTATCATTGCTCCGCTCATCAAAATCATCAGCCCATCTTCTATGATGGTAATTGTACTCATTGGCAGATCAAAAACATTTCCAAGGCAGGCACATTGGATTTTTCGTTTGTTAAGTATAGTTTGTAAAACGCCAATAATGCTTAGGCTCATGACAATTAATGTAACCGCATTGGTGATGAAAGGTTGGAAACCGCTGATAAAACAGATGCCTAGTATTAGTTCAATAAAAGCATATACATAAGCCCAATTATACCATTTTTTCGCAAGTACATCATACATACTATAGCTTTCAGCAAATCCTTTTAGATTTAAAATTTTAAAAAATGAAAAAATCAGAATAAAGCCACCCATGAAATTGTTCATGAGTCGCATTGAGGAGAAAACTGGATTGTTCCATTCAATAATCAATGTTATGCCTAATAAATAAGCAAAGATCAGTAAAACAGGTTTGTAGGTTGATAACCAGTTTTTGGTCTGCTCAACTGATTCAATGTGGTGTAGGGCACTGATGGTATACTTGTTATCTAAGGAATTTTGTAATTGGTGTAGCGGGATGTGCTTTTCCATTGTGATGATTGCTGTTTGTTTTTCCCTTGAAACGATGACATCGCTAAGATCTGGTACAAGAAGTAGGCTGCTCCGCACTTTTGCTTCACAAGAAGCACAGGTCATCCCAGTGATTTGATAAGTATGTGTCATAGTATTTATTTTAGGCAAAGCTCAGTTGTGCTGTCTAACTGGGTATTATACTATGATGGGAAAGACTTATACTTATTTGCTACAGCTGATCTAAAGATTTTCTAGTACCGCCATTCTTTTTAAAGGCAGAAGGGGTAAATCCTGTTACTTTTTTAAACTGTGCAGATAAATGAGCCACACTGCTATAACCAAGTTGGTATGATATCTCATTCAGGGTCAGTTCTCCATAGATTAGTAACTCTTTGACTTTCTCTACTTTTTGCTGAATGAAGAATTGTTCAATTGTAATGCCTTCTACCTGAGAAAATAGTTTTGATATAGAACTGTATTCTTTGAGAAGCATGCTACTTAGATACTCGCTAATGCTGAAATGCTCTTCTATTTCCCCTGATTGTACTTTTTGAATGAGGAAAGACTTTAATTTTTCGATGAGCTGCTGCTTTTGATCATCGAGTAGTTCAAAGCCAATTGGGAGCAATGCTTCAGCTAATTTATCTAGCTCAGATGCGGTAAGTGGCTCTTTGAGCTCAATTTCACCCATGCCTACATGATTGGGTATGATATCTAAAGCAGTCAATACCTGCTTTACTGCCATGATACAGCGTTGGCAAACCATATTTTTGATGTAGATGATCTGATGCATCAATGTGGAAGATAGAAAGATTCTGTTTTGGGTAAGATAGTATGAGGAATTTTTATATTATGATTATTTAGCATATTATATGCTAGAGAACTTGTTCATCTCGCTCAAAAGGTTTGAAAAGGGAAAGTTTACAGCTATATAGATTCAGGATAATAATATCTTAGGAATAGCCCCACTAACCAAGAGTTGACAAGGGCTGGTTTCACTTAATTTTTAGTGAAACCTTTAGTGGAACTTGTTTAAAATAATAATCCGCATAAAAAATTGCAATACAATTAATTATGCGGATTAATTTGCTGTAGGGGGAGGGGTCGAACCTCCACGAGGCAGTTAGCTATAACACAAAGAGTAGTGGTCAACCCTGGTCGGCCTTACCAAAAGTAACGTCGGCTCTATGTTACGTTTATCCTGTTATCCCCACCCTCGAGACGAGAGGGCATGTCTGCCAAAAATTTCATCACCCCACAGTGTAAAGAGCTTGTCGT
>JBDKEH010000009.1:0-13929 GCA_039795345.1 Bacteroidota bacterium | reverse complement strand
GATTCTGCAGTTACTTGTATCAATACTCCTATACAATTTTCTGTTCCTTTGGCTTTTCAACCAACAAATCTGCGTTGGGATTTTTCTGCAGCTCCCAATATTTCTCCGAATACAGGTATTGGCCCTATCAGTTCTCCGGTGGCTGATAGTACACCAACGGTTAATGGACAAAGGTTGTATTATTTTAGTAGTGGTCAGACTTTTCAATTTAGCGCAGCCAATACCAATGCACTAAGAGATACCATCAAGTTGTATACAACATCTGCTACTCCGGATGGTTGTGGAAGTACTGATCAACTATTCACCATTCCGGTAAAAGTGAATGCCAAGCCTGTCGCCGATTTTTCTTGGAATGCTACAGGTTGTGTATCAGAAGTTGTAACTTTTAACACTCCGAAAACGTCCGGTGTGCGATGGTTATGGGATCTGGGCAATGGATCTAGTCTGGATTTAAGAACTGAAACCCATGGTGTTGCTTACAATCAACCCGGAAACTTCAATGTAAAACTCCGTACCATATCGGAGATTGGTTGTGTATCGGATGAGGTTACAAAAGTCTTATCCATTACTACCAAACCCATTGCTAATTTTAGTTTTTCTTCCGTGCGTTGTACCAATACGGATGTGACCTTCACTGATGCATCTATTAGTCAGGTTGGTGCTTTAGCCAAATGGACATGGAATTTGGATGATGGGGCTGGAGCAACAACCGTAACTTCCAATGCTCCGCGTATAACTAAATACGGTAGCACCGGTACAAAAACGGTGAGTTTACAAGTAGAGACGGCTTCAGGTTGTAAAAGTGATGTGTTTACACCTGCGATTTTACCATTTGTACATCCATTACCTGAACCGGACTTTATTTTACCTGAAGTATGTTTGAGTGATGCATTTGCACAATTTACCGATGCGAGTAAAATAGCGGACGGATCAGAAGCTCAATTTACTTACCGATGGAATTTCAATGCCGGTTCTCCTGCAGTTACACCTGGCCCAAGTTTAATCAGTAGTACCTTGAAAAATCCACAGGTCAAATACAATAAGTCAGATAATTATAGTGTATCTCTTCAAGTAACATCCAAGGATGGTTGTGTGAATACTGTTTCCAAAAGTTTTACTGTTAACGGTTCCATTCCCAAAGCCGATTTTGAGGTACAGATGAATAATGTTCTCTGTGCAAAAACACCTGTTGTCATATTGAATAAATCAACGGTGGATTTTGGTGCAGTCACCAAATCAGAAATCTATTGGGATCGTGTGAATAAACCTACTGTTGTTCAAGTAGACGAAACACCTGCGTCGAATAAAGCCTATTCGCATCTTTATAACGTGAGTAATACTTCAGGCGAAAGTTTTACCATTCGTATGTTGTCTTATTCAGGCGGTAGTAGTTGTGTAAGTGAAGTAAGTAAGACTATCACGGTATATCCGAATCCCTTAGCTGCTTTTTCAGTTCCAACCACTGAAATATGTTTTGGGGAGTCTATTGCATATACAGACCAAAGTGCTACACGGACATCCATTCCCATTTCCAGATGGGTATGGGATCTGGGTAAAGGACAAACCTCAGCGATTCAAAATCCGGTCAGGTCTTATCGCGACTCCGGAAACTTTATTGCTACACTTCATGTATACAGTACCGCAGGTTGTGTGAGCGATACGGCAGGTATATCAATTACCTTGTATCCTTTACCTGTACTGATCATGGATACGAGTAGGGCAACAATTTTAGAAGGTGGACAACTGAACTTGAAACCCAAGTTTATTTATGGAACTAATTTCACTTATAAATGGACTCCGCCTTTGTACTTGAGCAGCGATACGGCTTTTTCTCCTGTCTCAAAACCTACAGATGATATTCGTTATACGTTCACCGTGACAGGTATCGGTGGATGCTCAGTAAGTGATACCATTTTCATCAAAGTGTTAAAATCACCGGAGATACCGAACGCTTTTTCACCCAATGGAGATGGTATCAATGATACATGGAATATTAAGTATCTTGAAAGCTACCCCGGAGCAACCGTTGATGTATTTAACAGATATGGACAAATAGTTTTTCGTTCTTTTGGCTATAGCAGACCTTGGGATGGTACGACACAAGGAAAGCTTTTACCAATAGGGACGTATTATTATATCATCAATCCTAAAAATGGTAAACCTATTTATACGGGTTCAATAACGATTATCAGATAGCATGAAGAGTTTGCGTATATATGGATTCATCATCACCTTGCTGTTTGTTACGGTTGTAACTGCACAACAAAGACCTTATTATACCCAGTATATTATGAACAATTACATCATCAATCCTGCAGTAGCGGGTATTGAAAATTACTGGGATGTAAAAGCTTCTCATCGTATGCAGTGGGTAGGAGTACAGGATGCACCGGTTACCACGTATATTACTATGCACGGACCATTGAAGAAAAATGATTTTGGATGGGAAACTGCTACCAGTATGCGTGCACGAGGAGAGAATCCACGTGGACAAGCATATTGGCAAAGTTATCAGTCAGCAGAACCTCATCATGGAATTGGATTTACCATATTGAATGATAAAACTGGTCCGTTGAATCGTTTTGCTGCTATGGGTACCTATTCTTATCACATAGGCATTTCACCTACTACCAGTATATCGGCAGGGATATCAGCAGGTATCACGAATATGAGTCTGGATGCAGCCAAACTAAATTTTGGAAGTACAACTGTAGACCCGGCAGTTGCAGGTAGTGGATTGATCAACCAAATCAGACCTGATATCAGTGCGGGTGTTTGGTTGTATGCGAAAGATTATTTCTTAGGTGTTTCTGCTCAACAAATCGTACCACAGAATATCGCTTTCTCGAATAACACCGTCTATGTAGAAAAAGGAAAATTGATTCCGCACCTCTTTTTTAGTGCCGGTTATCGTTTACCCATATCTCAAGATGTGAGTTTACTTCCTTCTGCATTGGTGCGTTATGTTACACCACTCCCTGTTGGATTTGATCTGAATGCAAAGTTTATGTACCAAGATCTGTTATGGATAGGAGGATCTTATCGCTATCAAGACGGTTTTGCAGGAATGATGGGACTGAATATCAGTCATAATATCAATATTGGTTATTCTTATGATTTGCAAACCTCAAGACTGAATACAGTGAGCAAAGGAACCCATGAAATTCTGATCGGATTTCAGTTGGGAAATAAATTCGGTGATTGGTGTCCAAGAAATCTCTGGTAGGAAAAAATCTATTTACAATCTTGCTCTCTTCAAACCAACTTTGATCGAAGTATCTTTTGTCATCCAGTGTTGAAGAAGTTGTTGTTTGTACCAGTCGATCAGCATTTTTTTATAGAGTCTTAAAGAATCATTCTCCTGTAGTCTAACAGGAAATGTCATCCAATCGCTTTGCAGTTCCGGAGTAATCAAGTGATCGAGTGTCGTCAAAATATCTCTCTGATCGTTGATAACAAACCTGGTCTCTTGTTCGCTGCTCTCTTTTTCTTTTCGTTTTTCTTGCTCTTCTAAAAGCGGTTTTTTGAATTTAGGTTTATCAGGTGTTGGAGGAGTTGTAGGTTTAATTTTTTTATCCATTTTCTCAAATGATTCGATCATTTTTTCAAGCGATTGTAAAGTTGCCGGAATCATCTGCTGTAAATTCAAATCTTCAACAACTTTCATTGCCATCTCTACTTCTTTACTGATCTTTTCTTGTTCCACTTTATTGAGTAAAGAAGATTTCAGTTCTTTAGTTACAGCTAATTTCGCCTCTTGAATCTCTTTTTCCATCCGCTGCATGTCTTTTTCAAACTCCTCTTTGAAAGGCTTACGGACATAAGCAGGCATGGTATTCGTATCCAATGTTTTATAAGCCTGTTTCATTTCTTGCTCAGCTCTGTTTATTTTGCTCAACTCATCTTTCCAATCGGTCAATTCAAGATTCTTTTCTGTTTGTAGTCTTTGAAGAGCACTTTGTAAGGTTGCAGGAATTTGATGAATGGCTTCTTGCACTTCTTTGCTATTCAAGGAAGCTTCAATTTCTCTGGAAGCCATTTCCAGGTTATCACTCATTTCTTTTTTTAAAGAATTGGATAGAAAGAATGCAGGATTGAATAATGGATTGGTGACTTTCACTGCCATCGGTTCAATAGCTACAGGCTGAACTTCTTTGGGTCTGCTGATCAAAGTGTCTGAAAGATTCTTTGTTTTCAGTTCAGCATCCGTTTTTTTTGATTGCTCAGGGTGAAACCATGCTACAGAACTCAAAATTCCGGTTACTAATAAAAAAGATAATAATTGCTTTTTATAATTGAATCTGTTTTCATTGGCACCTATCATTCTTTTCACTCGATTCAATAATTCATGTTGATGGTTTCCGGTTGCTGCCATTGCAAAAGCAGGGCTGGATTGTAATTGTGCCATTCGTAACAATGCTTCGGCATAGGTGGAAGCGCTGTATTGGAACTGAAGTACCCAATCATCGCAACTGTTTTCTCGTTCTTTGCGGATATGTTTGGAGAATAATCGCGTGAAAGGATTAAAGAACAAACTGATCTCAGCAACAGACAAAAGAATATTGATCAGATAATCATAACGTTTGATATGCGCCAATTCATGTAATAAGATAGCTTCCAGTTGTGCTACAGATAAATGATTGATACTGGCAACGGGTACAAGGATCAATGGTTTTAAAAATCCGATTGTTAGGGGAGAGGCGATTTTCTCTGATAAAAAAATACGTACTTCTCTTGTGATACCTAATTGTTGTGCTGTATCCTGAACAAATACACGCCAGTTGGCTGGTATTTTAACCAATCCTTCTTTTCGAATCTGTAATGTGTAGCGATATCCAATGACCCATCGAACAGATAAAAAGATCATCAAAATCAGATAGGCTGCAGATAAATAAGGTAATAGCTGTTCTGCAAGGATCATGATCTTTAAAATGGTGGATCGAAATCCCGTTCCCGGAGGCACGATGGTAGTAATGGTACCTGCTTGTGTCGTTGTATTAATCGGCACCAACTGATTATAGGCGCTATAGTAAAAGAACAGAGTAATGATAAACCAGATAAAACCGATGCTTTGCAAAATAACGGCTAAGGTATATTTAACAGATGCCTTCGGTTTTAGTACGGAAGTGATCAGCATATAGAATAGCCAAAGAATAGCCATTTGCCATAAACTATTCGCTATAGCATACCCTAATGATTGTAGAAAAACAGACTGAAAAAACGAGAGCATTTTATTGCTTTTTCAGGTTATCCAATAATTTCTGGATCTCTTCTAATTCTTCTTTATTGGGTGTTTGATTTCCTAATGCCTGCATCACCAATTGACTAGATGATCCTCCGAATAATGAGTTGATCATTTTGCCAACGATCTGCTGCTGGGTACTTTCGCGGCTTATATTGGCGCGATAGATATGTGTTTTACTGCTATCATCTCTTTTTACAATTCCCTTCTCAAACATGATTTGCATGAGTTTCAAGGTAGTCGTATACCCGGCATCCTTGTGTTCACTCAATATCTCATGTACTTCACGAACAGTAGCAGTTCCTTTATCCCATAAAACCCTGAGTATTTCCAGTTCACTTTCTGTGGGCTTAATATGCTTAACCATGCTTTACGATTTAATTCGTAAGCAATTTACGAGGTTAGTCGTAAATGAACAAGAAAAGTTATGTTAATAGTCCATAGTCCATAGTCCATAGTCCATAGTCAATGGACCATGGTCTATGGTCTATGGACTATACTCACCCCGTATCCCGCTATCTTTTTAAAGCGTAATTGTTCTTTGACAACATTGGCGCGGTAGTAGGGTTTGAAGTTGCCTTTATTGTCAAGAAAACCGATGGTGCAGGAGTAGGGATTGCTGTCTTTTTCAATTTTTAGAATGGGCTCTTTGCCCAGATTAGGAATATTGATGGAGTCGGTAATGCGTAATTCTTTGTATTGCATTCTAACGATGTAATGAAATCTGCGCTCTGTTTCATAGAGCTTCACTGCAAAACTCCAATCGTTCAATTCATCAGGGACTTTTTGTTCATGGCTAACCACTGCCTCTTTGCGAACTACTGTACGTTGCTCTGAAATGGTATCGACAGGTATAATAACGATCGAGTCTTTTTGTGATGCTGTTTTTTCTGAGATATTGTTACAAGCTAATAGTGCAACGAAGATGAGCATGAGGATAATAACTCTATGTCTCACGATAAATAGGTATTTAGATAAATAATAAGAAAATTAATATGTTTTTCTTGAATTCACCAAAATAGAGCTCTACTTTTAAGTCTCCCCACACTTGTACCCCTCATTTTATTGTTTGCTAGGTCGCAGAGAAGATTGTTATTGAATCATTCTTGAAAAATCATTTGTTATGCCTTCTAAAGTCATTATTACACGTCCGAATACGGATGCTATTACCCTTTCCCTTGATCTGCATGGATTAAAAGGGAACACACGATTAAAACTTGCAGGTCTGCTCATCGCAGATATTAGCGACCATTTTTCTGATCAATTCATTGGTGCCAATCAGGATCTTAAATCTAAAGAATTGAACATGACCATTATTGTACCTGCTTTGTTGGGGCATGAACATGCTGTGATCACTTATACTTTATCCGGAGCAGCTACTCCTTATAGCAATACGGTTAAACTTCCATTTGATCCAATCACAGGAGTTGCAACACATCGCATGAATTTCATTTTCAAATAATCCAATATCATGATCATGAAACATAAAATTCTGATAGCTATGATCAGTATGTTAATGGCATACAGTTCTGTTATTGCACAATCAGATTCTACCATTCAATTAGATCAGTTACAGGTACCATCATCGCCGGCATTTGTATTATTGGGTGTAGCGCCTAATAGTATTGAAAGACCTAAAAACCCAACTGATTTTACATTTGCATTGGCCAATGCTACTAATGGATTCACTGCTCTTCCCAAAAATTTTTCTTTGGAAGTAGCTCCATTCTGGCTGTTTGCAAAGAAGAAACCTTCTTTGTCTTCTTTTATCTCAGACAAACCAAAGTATAGTATTCCGCAAACATTGGTCTTATCGGTTGGTACCAACACTGCAAAGTCAGCTTTTGATTCTACTGAATTTACACAAGTGGCAGTTGGATTGAGCCTATCCATCATGAGAGGTAAAGTAGGAAAGGAGTATAAAATTTGGAGTGATAGTTTATCGATGATCCTCAAAAAAGAAAATCAAAAAGTTGAGTCTTGGTATGATCAATATGAGAAAGAGGATATGGAACTAAAACGTTTAAAAAGCCGACTTGATAATGCAGATAATGCTTTGGCCTTATTGCTGGAAGATAGTATTAATCAACGCACTGAAAAACTACATGCCCTAGCAGAAAAAGCATACCAGAACGATTTGGTTAAAAGAGCGACTGATCTGGCTACCATTAAAAGACTTGCAGGTACAACAGATTTTAGACGCTATGGATTCAAAATGGATGTTGCTGCCGGAGTTGTGATGGATTATCCTCTTAACACTTTTCAACAAGCCTATCTTTCTAAAGCAGGTGCTTGGTTAACGATGGGGCTGGAGGACAAACCCAATGAATTGAATTTTTTAGCATTGGTTCGATTCACCGGGCAATTTGATTATGCTTTAAAAAATCAAATGGGAATGAAAGTATCTAATCTTCATCATAGCGCATTTGATATCGGCTTTCGGTTGTACAAAGACTTCAATGATAAATTCACTTTATCATATGAGTTGATACGCAGACTTGTGTCTTATAACAATCAGAAATTTGAAGCATCTAATGTGATTCCTCCTGATAACTCTAATCGTTCTGCATTTTCCATCAATTATAAAATCGGGAAGAACCAAAATTTGTCCTTTTCTTTTGGAAAAGATTTTCTTCAGCCATTCTTGCAAAAAGACAACCTGATCACATCTCTAAGTTTTCTTTCCGGCTTAGGTTCTCTGAGACCAATTGGAAGTTTGAAATAATGGATTCGTGTATAAACAAAAATGCCCCTGTTGAGAGGGGCATTTTTGTTTACAAGAACCTAGTTATTTTTTATCCTTTTTTACATCAACTTTCACACTCACATTCTCTTTGCCATCTAAATACATCGAGAATTGCTTAGTAATTTCTTCAGAGAGTTCTTGTCCGTTAATAATGATCTTACCGTCTTTTACTTCTACTGATACATTATCACCGGAAGTAAGACCTGCATTTTTTAGCTCATTGATCAAACCATCAACATTGATTTCCTCTCCATTTACGGTCATAGCGGCAGTGTTGTTTCCATCAGTTGCTTTGATCTCAATTTTCTTCTCTACGATCTGCTTGTCTACATCTGCACCATGCAATTGTGCAAGGGTAGGAGCGATCACCAGTGAAACGATCGACATCAATTTGATCAGGATGTTCATAGATGGACCAGAGGTATCTTTAAATGGATCACCTACTGTATCACCAGTTACAGATGCTTTGTGTGGTTCAGATTTTTTGTAGTACATCTCACCATTGATCTCAACACCTTTTTCAAAAGATTTCTTTGCATTATCCCAAGCACCACCGGCATTGTTTTGGAACATACCCATCAGTACACCACTTACAGTAGCACCTGCCAGGAATCCACCCAATGCTTCAGCACCCAGTAAGAAACCAATGATCAAAGGAGAAACGATCGCGATTGCACCAGGCAACATCATTTTTTTGATCGATGCTTCTGTAGAGATCGCTACGCATTTATCATACTCAGGCTTTCCTGTTCCTTCCATGATACCCGGAATAGAACGGAACTGACGACGTACTTCCTCCACCATTGCCATAGCTGCTTGTCCAACCGCACGAATCGCTAATGAAGAGAAGATAAAAGGAATCATTGCACCTACAAAAAGAGATGCCAAAACTTTCGCTTTATAAATATCGATACCATTGATACCCGCTACACCTACAAACGCTGCAAACAATGCTAAGGCAGTCAATGCAGCAGACGCAATTGCAAAACCTTTACCGGTAGCAGCCGTAGTGTTACCTACTGCATCCAAAACGTCGGTTTTTTCACGCACTTCTTTTGGTAATTCACTCATTTCAGCGATACCACCTGCGTTATCTGCGATCGGACCAAATGCATCGATTGCCAATTGCATCGCAGTAGTGGCCATCATACCGGCAGCAGCGATTGCCACACCGTATAATCCTGCACACTCATAAGAACCCCAGATACCACCGGCCAATACCAGGATCGGTAAGAAAGTAGATTCCATACCTACAGCCAAACCTCCGATAACGTTAGTAGCATGACCGGTAGAAGATTGACGAATGATCGACATTACCGGACGCTTACCCATTGCGGTATAGTACTCAGTAATGATACTCATCAATGTACCTACAGCCAGACCTACAACAATGGCACCCAATACACCATCACGTGTGAATTCCAGTCCACGAAGGGTCATGGTTTCAGGTAAAATATAATATACCAGACCTGCGCAAGCAGCGGCAGTTAAAATAATAGAACCCCAGTTACCCATGTTCAAGGCTTTCTGTACGTTTGCTGTGTTGATACCTGCAGCATCACTCACACGAACAAACCAAGTACCTACGATCGAGAACAGGATACCTACACCTGCGATCAACATCGGTAAAAGAATAGGAGCATAGCCTCCAAAGTTATCAGCAGAAACAGTTTCTTGTCCGAGTACCATGGTAGCCAATACAGTTGCTACATAAGAACCAAACAAGTCAGCACCCATACCTGCAACATCACCCACATTATCACCAACGTTATCAGCGATGGTAGCAGGGTTACGAGGATCATCTTCAGGAATACCTGCTTCTACTTTACCTACTAAGTCAGCACCTACGTCAGCAGCCTTGGTATAGATACCACCACCCACACGGGCAAACAACGCAATAGATTCAGCACCCAAAGAGAAACCGGTCAATACTTCAATGGTCTGAAGCATTTCAGCAGAGTTGGCTGCTGCTTCAGGAGCAAATACTTGCTTCAAAATCAGGTAAACACCACCGAGACCTAAAACAGCTAATCCGGCAACACCCAATCCCATTACAGCACCACCTGTAAATGATACATTCAGGGCTTTTGACAGACTGGTTCTTGCGGCCTGAGCAGTACGAACGTTGGCTTTGGTAGCCACTTTCATACCAATATATCCGGCAACAGCACTACAAATTGCACCCAATACAAAAGCCAATGAAATTGACCAGTGTGAATGTGGGTTGCTTTTGGCCATAATACCCAATAATAAAGCGACGATCGCTACGAAATAGGTCAGGATTTTCCATTCAGCTCTGAGGAATGCCATAGCACCTTCAGCGATATATGTACTGATCTCTTTCATACGGTCATTACCCGCATCTTGCTTGGATACCCAGTTAAACTTCAATAATGTGTAAAGGAGACCTACAACTCCCATCGCCGGAACGGCATAAAACAAGATTTTGTCCATAATACAGTGTGTCTGGTAAGTTTATGTTAATTGAAAGTCTGCAAAAATAGGGGGAAAAGGCTAAAAACAACGGTTAGTGGCCTTAGTGTTGACAATATATCCCACTGAAAAAACTTATTCCTCTAATTCGGTACTATCTGTTCTTCCGGTAAAGGCAGAAGAAAGCGATTTCGCCTTATAAATATTGCGATTGTACCGATTCCCTAGTACGATAATAGTGGCCGAATCTTTAATATAACGAGTGAAAACAGTGTTATTACCATGCCACCAGCCATTGTGATATACAATTTCTTCAGTTGGCGAATTCAGTAGACGCCAACCTAGACCATAATTATGAAACGATTTCGTCTCAAAACTATATGGCTGATAAGCAAGCTCTTGTGAGGCTTTGTTGACATAAGTGCCTTCATGAAGGGCTCTATCCCATAATAATAGATCCCTTACGGTTGAGTAGACATTCTTATCTCCATATATACAATCCAGCTTTTCTATACCATAAGGCACATTGTTGTATTTATAAGATGGTATATAATTTCCGGTATCGGCAATACTAAAAACATAAGAGTCGTTCATGCCCAATGGAATGAATAGACTATCTCTCATATAGGTTGGATAGGATTGTCCGGTAACTTTTTCAATGATCAAAGCGAGCAGCGCATAATTGGTATTACTGTATCGGAAAGCTCGGTCGGGAGCAAAGAGTGGAGCCGGACGATGTTTCATCATATAATCCAATACATCTTGATTCGTCAATAACCCCGATTTAAGTGGCGGCATTTTGATGGTACGTGTTCTTCTAACCCAACGACCTTTTTTATTTTTTACTCGATAGCTCTCTACTTTTCTATCCACCATGAAATAAACATAATTATTCAAGCCACTACGGTGATTGAGTAATTGTTGTACGGTGATATTTTGATAAGGAAATCCGGGAAAGAATTTGTCGACAGTATCATCCAAGTTCAATTTACCTTGTTCTCTTAGTTTGAGAATGGCCATCCCGGTAAAAGTTTTGGAAACAGATGCCAGATGAAAAGGTGTATTGGGAGTGATCGGATCTTTGGTTTTGAAATTGCTATATCCTTTATAATCTTCAAATAAGATCTCTCCATTTTTAGCTACCAAAATACTACCGTTGAAACCACGATTAGCTAGTAGTTGTTTATACTGCTTTTCAATCTCGGAAGCATACAAAGCTTTTGCTGCAGAAGGAATGGATGAATATGCATTACTCTCTGCAACGGAATCTTTCGCAGCAGGTTGAGCACTACAAGATTGGAATAACCCCATCAAAATTGTGATACCAAAGACTCTTACGATCATCTGTTAGTTTTTCTTCGTCGCGAAAATAAAGAACTATGTGTTAGTGAAATGATTAAAACGGGAAAGATTATCCAGAAAATAAAAACATTATTTTCGTTACATGAGCAAGCAGGCAACAACCAGTTATCCCAAAGAGCGTATCAATATTTTATTTCTTGAAAATATCAGTGACAAAGCTGTACAGTATTTCAAACAGCAAGGCTATGCCAATGTCAAAAAAATAGCGGGTGCATTGAGTGAAGACGAACTCATCAAAGAAGTAAAAGATGTTCACCTGCTAGGTATTCGTTCCAAAACACAGATCACACCGAAAGTGCTGGAAGCTGCTAAAAAATTACAAGCCATTGGTTGTTTCTGTATTGGTGTCAACCAGGTGGATCTGAAAGCCGCCACTAAAAAAGGTGTGGTGGTTTTTAATGCGCCTTATAGTAATACCAGAAGTGTAGCTGAATTGGTGATTGGTATTTCTGTAATGTTGATCAGAAAGATATCTGATAAAAATATGTCCGCACATAAAGGTATCTGGATGAAAGAGGCCAAAGGCAGTTATGAATTGCGTGGTAAGACCATGGGCATCATTGGATATGGCAATATCGGATCTCAGGTAAGTGTATTGTGTGAAGCATTGGGCATGAAAGTATTGTTCTATGACACGGAAACCAAACTCCCTTTAGGCAATGCAGTAGCAGCTAAAAACATGAAAGAAGTGTTGAGTAATAGTGATATCATCTCTTTACATGTTCCTGAAACTCCACAAACAAAAAATCTGATCAACAGACATAATATCAAACTCTTCAAAAAAGGATCGATCTTATTAAACTATGCAAGGGGAGAAGTGGTGGATCTCAAAGCCTTGAGTGAAGCCATTAAAGAAGGAGGTATTGCCGGTGCAGGTATTGATGTATATCCTTGGGAGCCTGAAAAGAATGGCGATCATTTTGAAACACCACTTCAAGGATTACCCAATGTTATTCTGACGCCGCATATTGGAGGTTCTACGGAAGAAGCCCAACAAAACATTGGTGAAGATGTGAGTATGAAATTATTCCAATACCTCGAACGTGGTATCACCAATGGCTCACATACAGTTCCTGCAATTGGCTTACCTCCGGTAGATGGGGCACATCGTATTCTTCATATTCATAAAAATGTTCCGGGTGTATTGAGTGCCATCAATACTGCTTTATCTAAAAACAATATCAATATCGTTGGACAATACCTCAAAACCAATGAAGAGATCGGGTATGTAGTATTGGATGTCGATAAAAAATTATCAAAAAGAGCAGTGGAGTTATTGAAAGAAGTGAAGGAGACAATTAAAGTTAGAATGCTTTATTAGATATTAGATGTCAGATCGCAGATGTCAGAAACTAAAAAAAATCTGACATCTGATATCTGATAGCTGCCATCTAACATTTCTTTCAAGACAGTCCTTGCTTTATTTTTTTGATCTCCTCCGCGTTGGTGAAATCCCTGCTGAAATCTTCCGGCATATCCGGATTCATGTAGTCACTTAATGAAGGAATCAGGATGCGTGCAGAAGTATGAAATTCAACAGCGCCGGTATAAGTACGCATCTCTACAATATTATTACTGTTGATACCACTACCCGGCATAATGATGATTCTTCCATCAGCTTGTGTAACCAATTGTTTGATCAACTCCTTTCCATCCGGAGCTTTGGGTTGTTGTCCACTGGTGAGTATTCTTGTACAACCACATTGTATGATGGTTTCCAATGCTTGCAATGGATCTTTGCATCGATCAAAAGCGCGATGAAAAGTCACATCCAAAGGATAAGCCAATTCTGTTAAACGGGCTGTATTTTCTGAGTCTATGGTGCCATCTTTTTTTAGTAATCCAAATACAACACCGTCAAACCCTAATTCTTTACAAAGCAGAATATCTTTTCTGATGATCTCCAGTTCTTCTTCACTATGATAATAGTCACCCCCACGTGGACGAATCATTGGAAAAATAGGGATCGACACTTTTTCACGGGTTGTTTTTAAATAACCATACGATGGGGTAGTACCACCATTGGCATAGTTCTCACATAATTCAATTCTATCAGCTCCTGCATTGGCAGCTTCTATGGCTGTAGCAGTATTGAATACGCATATTTCAAGTGGTAATGACATAGATCAGATCAGTGGTTTAGCGT
>JBDKEH010000149.1:0-4749 GCA_039795345.1 Bacteroidota bacterium | reverse complement strand
TTAGGCTTTTCAATTCTTTCAATAGCATATAAATAATGTGGTCTCCATGAAACAGGATTCAGATCAGCTTGTCTTTTTGCATAAGCTTTTAGATTGTTTAATCTATCCAAACAAATAGACTTTACCATGTAATTGGCATTGTTATGCTGGCTTAATACCAGTAACCAAGTCAAAACGATCTGCTGTGTTTGTGCCTGTACTTGACCTTTTAATCCTTCTTGCTTAGGAGCCATCCATGTTTTTTGGATAATGGCATCCAAGACCTCACCCCAGCCGATAGTTCCTTTTTGCGCTTTGAATTGTTCCAATCTATTGGCTCTTTCTGCATTGAATAAAAATCCTAACTCAAAATGAGCCAATGCTTCTGCAGCAGCCATTGGATCAAAACTCATTCCAGTTCTTTTGGCGAAAGTTTCTCCTACACCATAATACATCGGTGGGCGAGGAGGGATCATCAGACTAATACGATCAGGTAATGTAAGCACTTCAGGTGATAAACAATCCAATGCGGCTCTCAGTGCTTTTTGCTGAATAGCATTATCAAGTATCTGTGGTTGTTGTTGTACATCACCACGAACACTATAGCTATAATTCATACCACCAATCAATTTCACTACTGCTTCGATCTGATAACGATGATAGTTGTACACAGGAACCAATACATCTTCCAACCTTGACATAGGCATCGCTTCCTGAATAGCTTTTTCAGAAAATTGATCCAATGCTTTTTGACGAACCTGCAATACATTTTTTAACTCATCCGTTACATCTTTCCCATTGTCCCATAAATGAGCGTAAGGGTGTAGTCCGCCTGCAGCTCTTGCATCTGCATCAGCTATAAACAATAATCCTTTTTTAGTATTCTCTTCCAGCAGATTCTTCAGTGCTTTATCCTCATTGGTTCCATCCGGAAAATCCTGATAGCCATAAGTGATGGCTCTTTTATCCCATTCACCGATCTCATTGGTATATACTTTTGAAAAATCGATCTCTCCTTTGCTGTTTACAAAGATGTTGGGATGCGGATAATCCATTACCGATCCGCGATCATTGTAGCTAGATGCATAATTGTGTTGTAATCCGAGTGTATGACCGATCTCATGTGCCGATAACTGGCGTAAGCGTTGCAGTGCAGCTTCCCGCATAGTAGCAGGAACAGGTTTGCCAGTTTCATATGGTGACAATAGACCGGTAAAAATCAAATGATCTTGACGTACACGTAAAGAACCGAGTGTTACTTGTCCTTTGATGATTTCTCCGGTACGAGGATCAGTCACTGAAGCACCATAACTCCAGCCACGTGTAGAACGATGCACCCAGTTGATCATGTTATACCGAATATCCATCGGATCAGCATCATCGGGTAAAACTTTCACGATAAAAGCATTTCTGTAACCTGCTGCTTCAAAAGCCTGGTTCCACCAACGACCACCTTCTAACAAAGCTGATCGAATAGGTTCGGGTGTTCCATTGTCTAAATAATAAACAATCGGTTCAACCGGATCACTGATAGCAGCGGATGGGTCTTTTTTCTCTAAACGATGACGTGAGATGAACATCTGTTCGATCGGTTCTGTAAACGGGCTACTAAAATCAAAATAGTTAATACCAAAATAACCGCTGCGGATATCGTATTTGCGAGGTTTGTAATTGTTATCCGGTAACTGTACAAAAGAGTGATGCATGCGTACCGTAATTGCTTCAGAAGAAGGAGTTACTGCATTGACATATCTGCCTGCATCGCTACCACCTGTAAAAGTGATAATAGCTTCAAACTCACTGTTCAAAGGGAAATTACGTGTATTAGGAAGATATATGGCAGAGCGCGATTCATTGAAGGTATAAGAACCCTGGCGCATACTACGGATACGATCCGCAATGCCATGCGCATCTCTTACAAAGAAAGAAGTGGCGTCTACCAATACTTTATCACCTTCATCTTCATCAATGGCAAAACCTGCAATAGCTGATTGAGCAAAGGATTCTTTTACTGCTTTTTTCTCATTTTCATCTGATGAGTTGGCCCGGTAACGATAGTTGGGCTGTATCATCAATAATTTTTTACCGATCTTATGAAAGAAAACTATTCGGGTACTACCCAATTGTCCGCGATCAAGACCGATATCATTGGATCCCAATCCTGCAGGTAAAGAATTGACATACAAAAATTCCTGATTCAGTTTATCGACTTGTAACCATATTTTACCGGTATTGGCATCCCACCAGTAAGTGAAATAACCATCATACCGCTTCATGTTCTTTGTTTTTTCGGCGATCTTGGAAGAAGTGGTTTGTGATTGTGTTTGTAAAAACAACAAACAACAACAAACCCATAGCAGTGTACGCATGAAAAGAAGTTTTGGTGATGAAAATGAATGCTTATAAAGATATTTTAAAAAATGGGAGAGGTTCAAGAAATACAAATAAAAATCCTGTTACCGAAAACAGTAACAGGATCATTATAAAGTTGGATTCAATGCTAATTAAGCGTTGAATGGAATTTCCGGATTGCTTGGTGCTGCTGGTGTTTCAACAGGTGCAGGGGCTGGTGCCGGAGCAGGAGCCGCAACTGGTGCCGGTTTGCTTACTTTTTTAGGAGCAGCTTTTTTCTTAGCAGCCGGTTTTTTTGCAGCAGCTTTTTTAGGAGCGGCCTTTTTTGCCGGAGCTTTCTTTTTAGGGGCAGCTTTTTTAGCAGGTGCTTTTTTCGCTACCTTCTTTTTAGGAGCAGCTTTTTTCTTAGCAGCTGGTTTTTTTGCAGCGGCTTTCTTCACTGCTTTTTTAACAGCAGCTTTCTTTTTAGAAGCAACTTTTTTAGCAGGTGCTTTTTTCTTAGCAGCTTTTTTTACGGCTTTTTTAGCGGCCTTCTTTACAGCCTTTTTCGCAGGGGCTTTCTTCGCTGCTGGTTTTTTAGCGGCTTTCTTTTTAGCTTTTGCCATGATGGTTAGTTTGTTGTTGTAAATGATGAGATGGGAAAGTTAGAAAATAATTTGGGAATTCAAAGTATTAGTTCTTTCAAAAAATGTTAACGAGCTATACACATGGCTATTCCTTTACTTCCAGCAGGGTTACCTTACCGTCCATAGTGGCTGCAATGATCTGCTTGCTATTGATCATATTCACGGTATTCACCATTGAATTATCGATTTTGTGCACCCATTTTTTCTCTTGTTTGATCGGGTCGATGGCATATACCCTTCCACTCTTTGTTCCAAAAACAACGGTTTGCTCCTTTTCTATCAACATGGATGGTACATGCTCATAACCAAAGCCACAGTTGATCTTCCAAGCTACAGACTGTTTCTCCCTTGATGTTGGGAATGCTACAATGATATCATTCATGGTTTTACCATACACATACTTCCCATCTGCTGATATGCCTATCGATTCTCGTACCGTCGCTTCATTATTTCTCCATAAAGTAGCACCTGTATTCAAATCGATAGCACTGATATAGCGATCCGGTGCTACCACGTACACCACATTATCCTTAATTACGGGAATACAGGCGGCAGGGGAAAAATTCAGAACACTTGACCCATTGTTCCATTTCCAGATAAGTTGTCCATCGTTTTTATTCAGCGCATAGAGATTTCTATCCCATGCGCCAAAGAGGATCTTATCACCTTCGATAACGGGTTTACTCATCACCGGACCATTCAATCCTCCAAAACGCCATTGTTCTTTACCGGTAGCGAGTTCCAAAGCCCTGAAATGATGATCACTAGAACCAATGTAAACTTTATCATTGTCAATCAGTGGTGACCCCAAAACAGCAGCATCGGTTTGGTATTTCCAGATCAGTTTTCCATTTGTGGTTTGTAAACAATACACCCATCCATCTCCTGAGCCCATGATCACTTGCTTTCCGGCAATTGCGGGTGAAGAAAAAACAGATCCATCGGTTTGAAATTTCCATTTCTCTTTTCCAGAAACGATATCTACTGCACTAATAGTGCCCATGCTGTTTCCAAAAAACACCAATCGACCATCGGTAGCAGGTGTAGAAATAACGTTAGCAGGGGAATGATATACCCATTTTGCCTGTACATTCGGAAAGCTATCGTTCACCGCGTAAGAGGGACGCATACTTGCAGGACTTGTCTGATAATCATGCTTTGTGATCCGAATACCCGTCCAAGAAGCACGGGTTTCTAGTCCGGGTCTACGTTCTGAAAAAATCATGGAATCTGCACGTACCTCTACCAAATTATACCCGCCGATCTCTGCTTTGGCTCTCAGGTTAGAACGTCCCATCACAGCCGGGATCCCTTCAAAATTCATGGCCTTATTGGCATGACCATGACCACAAAGTGCGGCGATGGTATTTTTTTTCTTCAGTCTGTCGATGGCTTCGTACCAATTATCCAATCCATTATCTAGTGGATAGTGGTTGAGGAAAACGATGGGTTGATCTTTTTTTAGTTTGCTCAATTCTTTATCTAACCAGTTCACAGCATCTCGGGGAATATGTCCATCGCTCATACGAACATAAGGTCCGGAGGCACAGCCAATGAAAGTAATGCCATTGTGTTCAAAAATGAATTTATCATATCCGAAAGCTTGCACAAAAGCAACACCACCGGTCTCACTCCAACCGGTATCATGATTACCGGGGATGATATAGTAAGGAACTTTTAATTCACTCAAGATCGCTTTGGCCATTTTGATCTCCTCTGTAGTGCCCAATTCAGTGATATCACCAGTTAAAACCACAAAAGCGATATCGGTCATTTGATTGATATCTGCAAC
>JBDKEH010000172.1:0-67270 GCA_039795345.1 Bacteroidota bacterium | reverse complement strand
GATGGATAATATTCTGATCTCGGTCCATTCACACTATCACCCAAATTAATAGGCGTGAACTGATAGTCGGTCACAGGGTGTTGGGTAGCATATGCAATGGCAAACTGATAACATTGTTTGCGATACGATGCACTTTTTTGTCCTCTTTCACTAATGTTAGGAATGGCAAGAAATATATTCACTGCTTTCAAAGCATCTTCAAATCTTCCAAGTCCCGCAAGGTTTATAGAGTAGGGTAGATGATACACTTTAAAGTAGTCAGGATCTTTTGCTTGCACCTTTTCATATAAATTCACAGAGCGCTGGTATTGTTTTAATTCTCCAAAAGCGCCTGCTAGTGATAAATAGGCATCTAAGAAATTTGAATCGATGTTGATACAATCCAATAGTACAGGAACTGCTTCGCGTGTAAGGCCGTCTTTCAATAATTGAATGGCATCTTCATAACGAGCCAATGCTTTAGGTTTCACTTTGTCAGCGTCATAACCTTGCGCTGAACTGATGATGGCAAATAAAATACCAATACAAAAAAGGATAGTTCTTTTCACTGTGGAAAGTTCGGAAAAAAGAAAGGGGCATCTTGTTAAAATTCCCATGATCAGGGAACATTGATGTATTTGTGTGTTTGCAGACTCAATTCCCATTGCGGATGGGCTTTGATATAATCAATGATCAGTGGCAATACTTTTTCTGCTTTGTCCCATTCCGGTTGTAAATACAGTTTACATGATGGGTTTACTTGTGCTGCATAAGTTTCAGCCCATTCAAAATCATGCTTGTTAAAAATGACCACTTTCAGTTCATGGGCATGAGGGATAATTTCGGGTAAGGGTGCTTTGAATTTTTTAGGTGAAAGACAGATCCAATCCCAGTTTCCGCTAAGAGGTGAGGAACCTGAAGTTTCAATATTGGTTTCAAAGCCTGCATCTTTTAATGCGTTGGTAAGTTCATCCAGTTGATGCATCAATGGTTCGCCACCTGTGATAACGGCTAATCTGCCTGGATGCTTTTTTGCTTCTTCAACAATTTGCTCGATCGATAATTGAGGATGTTTTGATGCATCCCAACTGTCTTTCACATCACACCATACACAACCAACATCACAGCCTCCCAAACGAATGAAGTAAGCGGCACGACCTTGATGAAAACCTTCCCCTTGTAAGGTGTAGAAGGCTTCCATGACGGGTAAAGTGGTGATATGTTTTGTATGGTTTGTGATAACTGTAATTTTTGACCATAGTCCATAGACCATGGTCCATGGACTATGGTCTATGGACTCTCTCCTCGTATGCCTGCATCGTATTTTTTAATAATCCCGCAATGGTCATCAATCCAACACCACCTGGAACAGGGGTAATGGCGGATGCCTTGGATGCTACTTCTTCGTATGCCACATCTCCTTTGATGCGAAATCCTTTTTTAGCTGTGCTATCTTCTACACGCGTAATACCCACATCTATGATCACTGCTCCGGGTTTTACCATATCGGCAGTAACAAATCCGGGTCTTCCTAATGCAGCAACGATAATATCACCTTGCAGACAAAGTTCTTTCAGGTTGGGTGTATGAGAATGACAAACAGTAACCGTACAATTACCCTTTTTCAAATTGCTGCTCAGAAGAATGCTCATAGGTCTTCCAACGATATTGCTTCTCCCGATAACAATGGCATGTTTGCCTTTGGTTTCAATATTATAATGCTCCAGCATCAACATGATACCGTAGGGTGTTGCAGGAATGAAGGTTGATAATCCTTGCACCAGTTTGCCTACGTTGATCGGATGAAATCCATCTACATCTTTTGATGGGTCGATGGTTTCAATGACTTTTTGTTCACTGATTTGTTTGGGTAATGGTAATTGAACCAAAATACCATCAATAGTTGGGTTATTATTCAGTTCAATGATGGTGTTGAGTAAAGATGTTTCGTCAATGTTTTCCGGTAAACGAAGAAGGGTGGATGCAAAACCTGTTTCCTCACAGTTTTTTACTTTACTGGCCACATAGGTTTCACTCGCTCCATTATTTCCTACTAAAATGGCGGCAAGATGGGGTTTTCGTTTGCCATCTGATGCCAATTGAGCTGTTTTGATTTTCAAGGATTCTTTGACTGCTGCTGCGGCAATTTTGCCATCTAAGACTAACATGCCGCAAAAGTATTTAATTACATACGCACTTCCTTTTTTGGCTGAAAAAAAACAATTGTAGTAAATATTTTTTTAATATTTAACGAAAATTAACTTGATTCTTTTGCTAAAGGTTCAATGTCATTGAAGGTCGAAATTCATTGAGGTCGGTATAAACAGCAGGATAATGATTCAATAATGCGTTCGAACCGGGGTTTGATATATCTGTTTATTTTTAATATTTTCTCTTTTTTTGCTAGAATCTAAGTCGAAATGATTGTTCGCGCATAAATGTTAAAGAAAAGTAAATTTTTTTGATCTAATTAGGCAGAACTCATTACCTTAACATTTGAAAATTGTTAAAATCTTTAACAATTATTCTTCATTCTAAAACAACACACATGAGAAAAAGTCTAACACTGTTAGCTGTTGCATTGCTATGGACACTAGCTAGCTTTGCACAAACAGTGGTTGTTCAGGGTCAGGTTTCAGATGACCGAGGTCCTGTTCCCAATGCCACTATCCAAGAAAAAGGCACGAATAATGCCGCTAGAGCCGATGATCTAGGCAAATTCACACTAAGAGTAAAGCAAGGAGCAAAAGTTACCGTATCTGCCATTGGTCATGAGACCTATGAGTTTACGGCTACTTCTGCGTTCCAGAACATTCAAATCAAGACCCTTGCAGGAGAGTTGGAAGAAGTGTTCGTTACAAGTGCATTCGGTGTAAAAAAATCTCAGCGTACCACTCCTTTTAGTTCTCAGGTGGTAAGTTCAGAGCAATTGAATGTGATTCGTCAGCCAAACCTTAATAACGCGCTAGCCGGTAAAGTTGCAGGTGTACAATTCAGAGGTCAGTCATCTGCAAAGCTGAATGATCAGGGTTTCTTGCGTATACGTGGTGGTGGTTCATTGAATGATGCTGCTGCTATCTATGTAGTAGATGGTACCATTACTAATTCATTCGACATTAACCCTGATGATGTTGAAGATATCACAGTACTCAAGGGTGCGAATGCTACTGCATTATTCGGTAGCCGTGCCGGTAATGGTGCAATTGTAGTTACGACCAAGAAAGGACGTAAAGTAAAAGGTATTGGTGTAGAAGTAAATCAGTCTGTGACTTTCGATAAAGCTGTTTTTTTACCGCAATATCAGAATGAGTACGGTGGAGGTGACGGCGATTGGTTAACGTTTAATTATGTAGCCGGTATGCCTACAGAATGGCAGGCATTCAACGGAAAGCGTTATCGTGATTTTACAGATGATGCTTCATGGGGTCCTAAGATTGATGGATCTGAATATATTCCTTGGTATGCTTTCATTCCAGGACATGCTCGTTCAGGAAAGACGGCGAGCTTTACGCCACAGCCTAACAATGCGAAAGATTTTTGGAATACAGGTGTTACATCTAATACCAATGTGAGCTTTACGCAAAGTAATGGTGCCGGACAAAGTCTGCGTGTGTCTTATACCAATCAAAGTATCAAGGGTATGTTGGAGAATTCAAAATCTCTCAGACATAATTTGAATACTTCATTTACAATGGATATGGGTCAATACATCACTGTTGGTGCTAATTTGAATTATACCAATCAGCAGATCAGTGGTGATTTTTCTGATGGTTATGCCAATAACTCAGCGGGTAACTTCAGTCAGTGGTTCCACCGCGATCTGGATATTGATATCATGCGTGAGTTAGCTGGTTTAAAAACACCGATTGGAACATTTGCTTCATGGAACTTCCGTCGTAATCCGGGTTCATGGAATGCAGCTGCTCCAAGAAACAGTGTATACGCTGCTAACTACTGGTACAATCCATTCACTTATTTTCAGAACATTGATCTTACACAAAGAAGAGATCGTCTGTATGGTGATGTGAATATGACCGTTAAGTTTTCTAAAAACTTCAGATTCAAAGGAGCAATCCGTAAGGATCAGTTCAATGGTAATGTTGAAAATATAATACCTTCTGAATTGGAAATATCAGGTGGACAAACAGGTACATTAGCAAGTTATGGTACTAGTAATACCGTAAATAATGAATGGAACTTTGAAGGTGTGGCCACTTACAATCAAACATTCGGAGATTTGGCTGTAACTGTAAATGCAGGTGCGAACAGATTGAATATTCGTAACAGAGCAGTTGCTGCAAATACCAATACCGGTTTGAATGTTCCGGGTTTATATGCAATCAGTAACTCAAAAACAACACCAACTATTACAAATACTAGATCTGACCAACAGGCGAATTCATTGTTTGCATTCGGTGATCTGGAATATAAGAAATACCTGAGTTTAACTTGGGCTATACGTAATGACTGGTTCTCTACGTTACCGAATGGAAACAACTCGTTGTTGTCTCCATCAGTAGGTGCTTCATTTGTATTCAGTGAATTCACCAAGAGTGTAAACTGGTTAAGCTTTGGTAAAGTATTTGGTTCATGGGGTAAGAAACCTAAAACCCTCAATCCTTATGCTTTGAACCTGAACTATGCAGTAAATCCATTATTGTGGGGTTCAAACTTCCTGATGTCTACGCCAAATGCAACACCGGATGCTAATCTGCGTGGAGCTTTGACTACAACTTGGGAAGCCGGTTTAGATCTTCGTTTTGCTAAAAACAAGGTACGTATGAACCTTGTGTACTATAATGAAGACAACAGAGATGAGCCATTAGGTGTATCAGTAAGTGGTGTGAGCGGGTTTACCTCTCAAACTATTAATGCTGCACGCGTGACTCGTCAAGGTCTTGAATTGGAACTGGGTGTAAGTGTTATCAAGAGAAAGAATCTCACATGGGATGTTAGCAAAACAGTTGCGTATCTCTTAGATAATAAAGTACAAGCATTGGCTCCCGGTTTAACAAGCTATACACTTTCCGGTGGTTCATTCGGTACTCGTTTCGCTCGTGCTTTCCATTTTGTAGGTCAGCAGTGGGGTATGTTGAGAGGTGGTGGTATCAAGCGTAATGCTGAAGGTCAGCCATTGATCACTACTAACGGTTTCAGTGGTGGACTCGGATGGTATCAGGGTGACGCTACAAAAGACTGGGGTTCAGTTGTTCCTAAGTTAACAGGAGGTTTGCAGAATTTTGTTAGTTACAAGAATTGGAACTTAGGTCTCACATTTGATTATCAAGTGGGTGGTAAGTTCTTCTCATTGTCTGAGCAGTGGGGAACTTTCTCTGGTCTGTTAGCTTCTACTGCAGGTAAGAATGATAAAGGAAATCCTGTTCGTGACCCGGTTGCTTCAGGTGGTGGTGTACGTGTAAGAGGTGTTGATGCCGCTGACGGAAAAACACCTGTGGATGTATATGTAGATGCTTATGATTATTTCCATCAATTCTACTATCAGCAAATTGCAGAACCATTTGTTCATGACCTCACTTTTGTGAAATTGCGTGAATTGAGTTTAGGTTATGCGATCCCTACTCAAAAGTTGGGTAAGCTGAGTAAAGTATTCCAAGGAGCATCCGTTTCTGTGATTGCACGTAACCTTTTCTTCATCTATCGTGATACGAAAAACTTTGATCCATCTGAGATCAGTGGTGTATTCGGTGAAGATGGTAACCTGCCTGGTTCACGTTCTGTTGGTTTCAACTTAAAACTTAATTTCTAAAACCCTTAAATCATTTAATATGAAACAAATGAATATCAAAAGAGCCGCACTGGCGTTAGGGGTTTTTGCTACCTTACTTACGGGTTGTAGCAAGGGTATTGGCGATTTTGGCAATATCAATAATAACCCGAATGCAACAACTGTTCCTATCACATCAGCCTTGTTGACCAACGTATTGGCTAATGCAGGTGGTAATGTGTGGGGTAATGGTATCAATACCACAGCCGGATTATACTGTCAGTACATGTCAGAAACACAGTATACAGATATATCTCGTTATGCTACTCCTACTTTAAACTGGGATGGTATTTATGCAGGTGATTTGTATGATCTGCAAAACATCATCAACGTAAATACAGATGCCGCAACAAAAACTGCAGCTGCACAATTTGGTTCAAACAATAATCAAATTGCCATCGCTAGAATTCTGAAAGCATACAACTTTATGATGCTCACAGATGCTTATGGTGATATCCCTTACTTTGAAGCATTGAAAGGAAAAGGAACGATTGCTTATGATAAGCAAGAACTCATTTATCCTGACTTGATCAAAGAATTAAAAGCTGCTGTTGCTCAATTCGATGGAGGTCTTACTGTTCAAGGCGACGTAATGTATAGTGGCAATACAACTCGTTGGAAGAAGTTTGCTAACTCACTGATTGCAACTATCGCACTGCGTATGTCAAAAGCCAATGCAACTTTAGGTAAAGCAGAATTTGCTGCTGCTATTGCTGCAGGTGTTATTGATAACAATGCAGATAATGCTAGTATTGCTTATCCAGGTGGTAACTATCGTAATCCAATTTATAACTATTATGTAGTTACGCAGCGTTTTGACTTCGCTGTCAGCAAAACCATTACAGATAATTTGACTGCTAAAAATGATCCTCGTATCAATACGTTTGGTAGCAACCCGAAAGGATTCCCTTATGGATTAACGCGTAGTGATGCATTGGCATGGCAGACTGCTAATCCAACTTTCGCCTTCCTTTATGCATTTACAGCTACTCCACAAACAGGAGCAATGTTCCTGATGACAGCTGGTCAAATGTATCTGGCAAGAGCTGAAGCTGCAAGATTGGGTTGGACTACAGAAGTTGCCGCTGCCATGTATGAGGCAGGCATAACAGCAGAGATGAACCGTTGGGGTATTACCAGCAGTTCTGCTATCGCTACTTATCTGGCTCAACCAAGTATTGCACTTACAGGGGCTGCGAGTGATAATCAGAAAATTGCAGAACAAAGATGGCTGTCTTATTTCCCTGATGGAAACCAAGGTTGGGCAGAATGGCGTAGAACAGGGTTTCCTGCATTAGCAGCTGTTCCCGGTTCTGCTAGTCAGGTTCCAAGAAGGATTCCTTATGGTCCGAATGAACCATTGTATAATTCAGCGAACTATGCAACCGCTGCAGCAAGCTATAATTCCAACTCACAAAATGCAAAAGTTTGGTGGGATAAATAACTTGGAAAATATTAAAATTCCGTATATTCAATACCGAATTTAAGTTTACTCGTTTTCAGTTTTTATAGTTTATCATGCACATGAGAATGGCCGGTAGTCTTACCGGCCTTCTCTTTTTTATTCATCGAACAGTCACGAATCGCTTATTTTTGATGTCTTAAATCATCGAAATGGAACAGCAACCTAATCAGTTAAATATTGAGATCAGTGAAGAAATGGCGGAAGGGGAATACGCGAACCTTGCAATCATCACCCATAGTAATGCGGAGTTTGTAATTGATTTTGTGAATGTAATGCCCGGAACTCCTAAGAGCCGCGTGAAATCTCGTATCATCTTTACACCCATGCATGCGAAGCGCTTCATGAAAGCATTGGAAGAAAACATTGCACGATTCGAAGCTGCCAATGGTACCATACAAGATCTGGAACATATTGAAATCCCTATGAATTTTGGCGGGCCCTCTGCTCAGGCTTAGTCATCATGCTAGATTTTACCATGATCTGCAAAACTGTAATGTCCTTCAGTACTAACAATAATATGATCCAGTAACCTTATATCCAGCAGCATTCCTGCTTCTTTTATCTTTTGCGTAATCATTTCATCAGCAGTACTCGGATCTAAACTGCCGCTGGGATGATTGTGGCAAATCACCATGGATACAGATTCATGTAGCAAGGCTTTTTTTAAGATTATTCGAATATCTACCACTGTACCCGTGATTCCTCCCTCGCTGATCTGTTCAAATGCGATAACCTTATTGCTTCTGTTCAAAAACAATACACCAAATACCTCTTTGGCTTTATGCGCGAGTTTGGCTCTTAGATAATCAGCAATATCTCCACTACTCCTGATGACCTCTTTCTTCACACTGCTGATATGTCTGCGTAAGCCCAATTCCAGTGCTGCGGTAATATGAATGGCTTTGGCTTGTCCCAGTCCTTTGATCTTCAGTTTACACAATGATTGAACAGAACACCTCCCCATGGTATTAAGGTCTTGATTACACTTGGCTAGTAGCTCTTTTGCCAACTCTAGCGCCGATTTACCCGGAACGCCATTATTGATCAGGATGGCCAATAACTCTGAGTCGCTGAGGTTTTCAGCACCTTTTAATAGCAATTTTTGGCGGGGCTGGTCATCTGCAGCCCAATCTTTGATGGTATTTTTTTGCATTGTAAAAAAATTGAAAACTTCAAATAAAAATTTGTGAACCTAATCTCTATCTTCGCCGCTCATTCCTGCAATTATGAATCCATCTGTCAAGATTTTCTCCGGTACAGGATCCCAGGTGCTGGCAGAAAAAATAGCGCAACAGTTTGGCGCTCCTGTTGGAAAAATCAACATTCAGAAATTCAGCGACGGCGAATTTCAGCCCATCTTTCTGGAGAGTATTCGTGGCGATTATGTTTTCCTTGTTCAAAGCACATATGCACCCACTGATAATCTCATGGAATTGTTGCTCATGATTGATGCAGCAAAGCGTGCCAGTGCTTATAAGATCATTGCGGTGATACCTTATTATGGTTTCGCCAGACAAGACCGTAAGGATAAACCAAGGGTCGCTATCGGGTCCAAACTTATAGCAACTCTGTTGGAAGCAGCCGGAGCGGACAGGGTGATAACTATGGATCTCCACGCCGCTCAAATTCAGGCGTTTTTTGATGTTCCAGTGGATCATTTGGATAGCTCTGCTATTTTCATTCCTTATATCGAACAGTTGAAATTGCAGAACCTTACATTCGCCGCACCCGATGTAGGAAGTACCAATCGTGTTAGAGAAATTGCCAGCTACTTTAATGCTGAAATGGTGATCTGTGATAAACACCGCAAACGCGCTAATGAAATTGCCAGCATGGTGGTCATTGGAGATGTAACAGACCGAGATATTGTTCTTGTAGATGACATTTGCGATACAGGCGGAACACTTGCGAAAGCAGCCGGATTATTAAAAGAAAAAGGTGCTCGAAGTGTACGCGCACTGATCACACATCCTGTATTGAGTGGGAAAGCCTACGAAAACATTGAAGAAAGCGTATTGGAAGAATTGGTCGTTTGTGACACCATTCCTCTAAAAAAGGATTCTCCCAAAATAAAAGTCATTTCCGTTGCAGACCTTTTCGCCATTGCTATCCGCAATGCTTATGAGAATAAAAGTATTACTAGTCTTTTTATTCATTCTCAATTGAAAGGAAGAGGGTAGAGATCACTTGCAAGCTTCAGGCTTCAAGCGAAATTTTTCTAAGCATCTGTAAATCAATGATTTACAGATGCTTTTTTGTTATCTATTTGCTTGTAGCTTGTAGCTTGAAACTTGTAGCTCTGAATCGTCAGATTTTCCCTACTTTTGCCGTCCAAAATTTTAAACATGAAAACAATTACAATCGAAGGACAACTGAGGACCGAACATGGCAAAAAAGCCGCCCGCCAGATTCGCTCTCAGGAAAACGTGCCAGGTGTAATTTACGGGGGTGCACAGGAGATCAATTTCTATGCTCCTGCAAAGGCTTTTAAGCCTTTGGTTTACACAAGTGAATTCCAACTGGCAGAAGTGAAAGTGGATGGCAAAACCTACAAATGCATTCTGAAAGATCTTCAGTTTGATAAAGTAGATGATTCTCTGATCCATGTTGACCTGTTAGAGCTGGTTGACGACAAAAAAGTAATCGCTACATTACCATTGAAATTTACCGGTGCTTCTATCGGTGTGAAAGAAGGTGGTAAGTTGGTAACGAAGATGAAAGCGCTGAAAGTAAAAACTTTACCAAAGTTTCTGAAAGAAAACATCACTGTTGATATTACCAATCTGGAACTGAATGGTAACATTCGCGTAGAAGATGTAAAAGCTGAAAACATGGAGATCTTAAACTCTCCTCGTATTCCTATCGCTTCAGTTGTAATGACTCGTCAGCTGAAACAAGAAGAAGCTACAGCAGCAAAAGAAGAAAAGAAAAAATAAGTTGATCATACTTCTTATTGAAAAAGACCCGGTTCATACCGGGTCTTTTTGTGTCAGATAGTTGCAGGAAATGAAACAAAAATGATCGTGCCCTTTGGCTGATTATCTTCTACCCATATTCTACCATTGTTTTTCTCTACAAATTCCTTGCACAACTTTAAACCTAATCCTGTTCCCTTTTCATTCATAGTGCCTCTTTTAGAAATGATGTTTGCAGATGAGAATACATATTCTCTCAAAGATTTTTCCATCCCATCTCCCTGATCCGCTATTGCAATGATGACTTCATGATTTCTTGTATAATGCTTGATATGAATAGACTGACTTTTATAACTGTACTTAATAGCATTGGATAAAAGATTTCTCAATACCAATTGTAAGTGATCCGAATCCGCCCAAATAGGCCCTCCTTCAGATTGTACATGAACGCTTATCTCTTTATTTTCCAACTCAGCTTCCATGAGTGACAATACCTGCCCCATGATCTGTTGGAAGTTTATTTTTTCAGGATGGGCTTCAATGCCCTCTAGTTGACTATTACTCCATTTCAAAAGGTTGTCAAGTCCACCTTGCAATTGTTTTACCTGTAGAGCGATATGTTCCGTGAGTTTATTGAATTCTTCTGTTGTTAACATTTGTCTATTCACCAGGTCAAGAGTATTGCGAAGTTGTGCAATGGGTGAACGAAGATCATGAGCGATAATGGAAAAGAGCTTTTCTTTAGTCGTATTGGATTCCTCCAGTTCTGCATTTTTTTTCTCTAGTGTAAGTTGACTGTCTTGTAACTCTTTTTCATAAAATATTTGTTCATATCGATAATAGACAAGTCCCAGAAAAGCGAGGATCAAAGCACTAGTCATATTAATATTAACCCTGTATTCCGGAAATGCTTCTATCATCCAAATACTGGTATCAGTTATTCGAATAAAGACAAAACAAAAAATAGTAAGTGCGGAAAGAATGATGATGAGTAAAGGCCGTTTAAAAATAATATTGATGATCACCAAATTTGCGATTAAAAAATATTCATTCCCATTTTGGAATTTAATGGCACTTAGGCAAAGGCTGGCGGTCGATAAAATGTTAAGGATTAGACGAGCTGTTTGAATGTATTTATAGTAATTGATGAACAAGAAGATCAACCCTCCTGTAGTGTTCAATATCAATAAACCTACATTCCAATAATGACCCTCATATATGTTGATTGGAATGAAAACAAGATTATGAAGCATTCCTAATGCCACACATAGATTGAGCACCCTTGTTTTCTTCAATTCAATAGGGTCTAATTCAGCGTGAATACCAATATCTAAAAAACTTCTTATTGCTCTTGGGATGTACATATACCGGTCAACAAATATCTTTCTTGAAAATTAAGTCATCTACTCAGAAAACTCTTGTTTATTTTTGCCCTTTATGAACAAATTCTTAATTGTTGGACTAGGTAATATTGGGGAAGAGTACAAACATACCCGTCATAACATTGGATTTGATGTGGTGACTGCTTTTGTGCTGAAACATGGAGGTTTTTTTAAGCTGGATCGTTTGGCGGAGGTAGCAGAAGTAAAATGGAAAGGACGTGTTTTTCTTTGTATCAAACCCACCACTTATATGAATTTAAGTGGGAAAGCGATGAAATACTGGATGGATAAGGAAGGGATTGATATTGCCCGCACTCTTACCATTGTTGATGATCTGGCTTTACCTTTGAGCAAATTGAGGCTAAGGGGCTCGGGTTCTGATGCCGGACACAATGGGTTAAGAGATATTCAATTGACATTGGGCACGGATCAATATCCCAAACTTCGTTTTGGTATTGGTAATCAGTTCCCCAAAGGACGGCAGGTTGAGTTTGTATTGGGTAAATGGTTACCGGAGGAACAAAAAATAATTCAGGCGAAGATTGACAAATCTGTGGAGATCATAGAGTCGTTTGCTGCCATTGGGTTGGAGAAAACCATGAGTCAGGTAAATAACCTGAATTTCTTATAATATAAGTCTGTTTAAGACGTTATTCTTTGTAAGAAATTGCCCATAATGATCCTGTGAAAATTACCGCCTTTTTTGAGTACACAGATAGTAAGAAGATGTTTGGTTAATATGATAAACGTACGAATATGAAAATTTTTTGTGTAGGCAGGAATTATGCAGATCATGCGAAGGAATTAGGTAATGCAGTTCCGGACGATCCGGTTATTTTCATGAAGCCCAAATCTGCGCTGCTTCAGCCTAATGCACCTTTTTATTATCCCGAGTTTACCAATGAACTTCATTATGAAGCAGAATTGGTATTGAGGGTTTCTAAGAATGGTAAATACGTACAAGAAAACCAAGCATCTAAGTACTATGATGCGGTTACTGTGGGGATCGATTTTACAGCCAGAGATATTCAAGCAGAATTGAAAAAGAAAGGATTGCCTTGGGAAAAAGCAAAAGCTTGGGATCAATCTGCGGTTATAGGTAAATGGGTACCTATACAAGCTGACATGATGCGTTCACCGATACAGTTTTCGATGAAGAAAAATAAAGAACTGGTTCAGGATGGAAATACTTCTCAGATGATTTTTTCCTGTGACTATATTGTAGCACATATTTCTCAGTACTTTTCATTGAACATTGGGGATCTGATTTTTACAGGTACCCCTTCGGGAGTTGGTGAATGTGTAGTGGGAGATATTTTGGAAGGATATCTTAAAGAAGAAAAAATGTTTGAACTCGAGATCAAATAATCATTAGGAAAAGAAGATCGTCTATTTGATGCTTACTCCGGAATTACTATTAAAAGCTTATCAGCTCATGGTCACTGCAAAGACCATGTGTGATACTTATGAAGCTAACAGACAAGTCTGTAAATATGTACATTCTACTTCTCGCGGACATGAAGCCATTCAACTGGCAACGGGTATGCAATTGTTGCCCTGCGATTGGGTGAGCCCTTATTATAGAGATGACAGCATCATGTTATCCATCGGATTTCAACCGTATGAATTGATGCTTCAACTGTTGGCAAAAAAAGAAGATCCTTTTTCCGGAGGGCGATCTTATTATTGTCACCCCAGCAGTAGAGATGAACATCGTCCATCTATCATTCATCAGAGCAGTGCAACCGGCATGCAAACTATTCCTACAACAGGGCTGGCGCAAGGCATTCAATATCTGGAAAGAATAAAGAGTGATAAGCTGCGAAGCGTTAATGGACAATTACCCATTGTTGTGTGTTCTCTGGGGGATGGAAGTGTGACAGAAGGAGAAGTGAGTGAAGCCTTACAATTCGCAGTATTGAAACAATTACCCATCATTTATTTGGTGCAGGATAATCAGTGGAGTATCAGTGCTTCTGCAGAAGAAGTAAGGGCCATGAATGCCTATGACTATGCACAAGGATTCAAAGGATTGAAAAGATGGCAATGCGATGGTAGCGATTTTATTCGCAGTTATGAAACCATGGCTGAAGCCATTGAATATACTCGTACAGAAAGGAAGCCTGCATTGGTACATGCCAAAGTGCCCTTGCTCGGACATCATACAAGTGGTGTGAGGAGAGAATTTTATAGAAACAGAGAAGATTTGCTGAAGCATGGATTGTATGATCCTCTTCCTAAACTAAGGTTACTACTGACTGATGTAGGTATTGCAGAACACATCATCACAGAAATAGAAAAACAGGCAGAAGAAAAAGTGTTGGCAGATTTTCAAAGAGCACAATCTGCTCCCGATCCTGATCCTCATTCTGTGGAAGAACATGTATTTGCACCAACACCTATTAAAGAAGAAAAAGGACAACGTAGCCCAAAGAATGGTGAGAAAGTGTTGATGGTGGATGCTGCATTACATGCCATCGAAGAAATCATGGAAGAATACCCGGAAGCAATACTATATGGACAAGATGTAGGTGCTCGTTTAGGAGGTGTATTCAGAGAAGCAGCAACACTGGGAGATAAGTTTGGGGAACACCGTGTATTCAATACGGCTATACAGGAAGCTTATATTGTGGGTTCTACGGCCGGTCTTTCTGCATTGGGAATTAAACCGATGGTTGAGGTACAATTTGCGGATTATATTTATCCCGGCTTCAATCAATTGGTAACAGAGCTATCTAAATCATGTTATCTCTCCAACGGTAAATTTCCTGTCGGGATGGTATTAAGGGTGCCTACCGGTGCTTATGGGGGAGGAGGTCCTTATCATAGTGGAAGTGTAGAAAGCACTTTATTGACCATTAAGGGGATAAAAGTGGTGTATCCATCAAACACTGCGGATATGAAAGGATTGCTCAAAGCAGCATTCCATGATCCTAATCCGGTGGTGATGTTGGAACATAAAGGATTATATTGGAGTAAAGTACCAGGAACAGAGGATGCTAAGATGGTAGAGCCATCAAGGGATTATATCCTGCCTTTGGGAAAAGCAAATATTGTACTTGCGGCAGATGCTGAAAGAGTAAGAAAAGGGGAAACCGTTTGTGTGATCACCTACGGAATGGGGGTCTACTGGGCTAAAGCGGCTGCGGCACAATTGCCCGGACAGGTTGAAATAGTGGATTTGCGGACCTTACATCCATTGGATGAGGAAATGATCTTTCATCAGGTCAAAAAACATGGAAAAGTATTGGTATTGAGTGAGGAGCAACAAAACAATTCTTTTGCCGAAGCGATGGCATTACGGATTTCGAACCAATGTTATCACTTCCTGGATGCCCGTGTAGAAGTCATGGGAGCATTGAGTTTGCCGGCAGTACCCATCAATTTGGTATTGGAAGCCGCAATGCTGCCCAATGCCCAAACAGTGAAAGAACGGATCGTCAAATTGTTGGCATACTAATGCCGAACCCCTATATTTGCACCCCGTAAATGAGAATTTACAACCGGCGGGGTAGCTCAGGTGGTTAGAGCGTTGGATTCATAACCCAAAGGTCTCGGGTTCAACTCCCGATCCCGCTACGATAATAAAAAAAGCGTCTTCCACAGAAGACGCTTTTTTTATTATCGAATATCAAATGAACTGAATATCTGGAGTTCGATCTTACGCTGTTACATATTTACTAATGTGTATGATTGATAATGTCTCATTACAAATTGGATAGAACTGCCATTAAAGAACAAACTGTAGAAGAAGCTGCTTATCATGCTAAGCATTATAGTAGGCCCACTTAGAAGTAAAATTAGCTGTTACTGCTTATTTGAATAGAGGATTGCTTTTAATTATCCATCCAATGATCCAACTAAAATGAATAAAAAGCTCAAAACCCACTCTAGAAATCAATGATTAGAAGTTATTAGTCCCCATTTTTCGAATACCCTCAAATTGTAGTAATTTGATCTGTATAATGAAAAAGCTACTGATTTATTTCTTTTTGATGATGCCTGTATTGGTTGGTGCACAACAAAAATTTGTATACATAAGAGGTCAGCATATTTATTCTCCCGAAGGAAAACCTTTTCTTATAAAAGGAACCAATCTTGGTAATTGGTTATTGCCAGAAGGCTACATGTTCAAATTCGACAAAGTGAATGCACCGTGGATGATTGAACAGGTAATGCTTGAACTGATTGGTCCATCTGCGAATACCCATTTTTGGAAACAGTACCTTAATAACTATATCACCGAAACGGATATCCGGTTATTAAAAGAAATGGGATCTAATAGTGTTCGCCTTCCATTCGACTATCGGCTATTCACGAACGAATCGTATTTGGGAGCAAACGACAACACCCGAGGATTTTATTACATAGATCGAGTAGTGAGTTGGTGTAAAAAATACAAGCTTTATCTATTGCTTGATATGCATGGAGCACCGGGCGGTCAGACAGGAGATAATATTGACAACAGTTATGGTTATCCTTTTTTGTATACCGACAGTGGCTGTCAAGCACAAACCATCAATATTTGGAAACGCATCGCCAACAGGTATAAAAATGAAACGATTATTCTTGGCTATGATTTGCTGAATGAACCCATAGCGCATTTCTTTGATCAGGATCAATTAAATCCTTTGTTGGAACCACTCTATCAAAAAATAGTGCGTGCGATCAGAGAGGTAGATAAAAATCATCTTATTTTTTTGGAAGGCGCACAATGGGCTTCCAAGTTCAATATTTTTTCAAAACCTTTTGACGATAAACTGGTATACAGCTTTCATAAATACTGGACTGATACTACGCAAGATGTAATTCAAGAATATGTAGACTTCCGAAGTCGGTACAATGTACCTATCTATGTAGGCGAAACAGGAGAAAACAATGATGCATGGGTCCTTTCATTTAGAAAATTATTAGAGAAAAATAATATCGGCTGGCATTATTGGCCATACAAAAAAATGGAAAGTACCAGTTGTGTGGTCAGTTTTCCTAAACCAGCAACCTGGGATAGCTTAGTTGCATATACAAAAACTGCGAGGGTTTCACACGAAGACATCCGAAAAGCACGTCCCAAAAATATGCAGGCGATTCAGCAGGCGCTCAGCGATTTTCTCAACTTCATGCAAAATAAATATTATAGCAAAAATCCTACATATATTAAAGGTGTTGGTTTGAGCATAAAAGAATAGGGATAACTAGAAATAGATGGATGTTTAACTTATTCGGGTTCGTGTTCACCCGTTTATCTAATAAAAACAGGATGATAATTGATTTGTGAATGCTTTTATTAACTTACGTCAATGAAAACCAAAATCAACTTAAAGCAGCGAAGCCATTACAGTTATGTAGCCTCGCTTTTTATTGTTACCTTCTTATTCTTGGGTAATATTTCTTACGCTCAGCGCCCCGGATTTGGTCCTGCACAGTCTATCAAAGACCCAATCGTAGACGCTATCGTAAAAGAAGCAACAGAAAATTCTCAGTTAGAAAAATTGGCACATGAGTTAATGGATGGTATCGGTCCAAGATTGGTAGGAAGTCCGAAAATGAAACAGGCCAATGACTGGGCTGTTGCAAAATATACCGCATGGGGAATCCCTGCCCGTAATGAAAAATGGGGTGAGTGGCGTGGATGGGATCGTGGTATTACCCATGTTGATATGATCTCTCCATGGGTGAAATCATTAGAAGGGATGCAACTCGCATGGAGCCCTAGTACCAATGGTAAAACCGTAACAGGTGAAACCATTGTATTGGTCGATGCAGCTGATTCAATTGCTTTTCAGCAATGGCTTCCTTCTGTAAAGGGGAAATTTGTATTGGTATCTATGGCCCAGCCTACCGGTCGTCCGGATTATAACTGGGATGAGTTCGGTACCAAAGAGTCTATTGAAAAGATGAAGAAAAATCGCACCGAACTAACCCAGGCATGGCAGAGAAGAATGACTAAGTCTGGATACAATGCACGCACTTTAGCTATAGCACTGGAAGAAGCGGGAGCTTTGGGTGTGATTCAATCTAACTGGTCGCAAGGTTTTGGAGTCAATAAAATCTTCAGTGCCAATACCAAAAAAACACCCACTATTGATCTTTCTCTTGAAGACTATAGTTTATTGTTTCGTTTAACGGAATCAGGTAGTAAACCACAGATCAGTGTTCGTGCCGATTCAAAAGAAACAGGTGTTCAACCAACCTTCAATACCATTGCAGAAATCAAAGGTTCAGAAAAACCGGATGAGTATGTGATTCTTTCAGCTCACTTCGATTCATGGGATGGAGGCACAGGTGCAACAGACAATGGAACCGGAACCCTTACAATGATGGAAGCGATGCGAATTTTGAAAAAGATACTTCCCAATCCGAAAAGAACCATTCTCGTAGGTCATTGGGGTAGTGAAGAGCAAGGGTTGAATGGCTCACGTGCATTTGTAGAAGACCATCCTGAGATCGTGCAGAATATGCAAGCATTGTTCAATCAAGACAATGGAACCGGACGTGTTACCAATATTTCCGGTCAAGGATTTCTTCATTCTTATGAATATATTAGTCGTTGGCTTACGCGTGTGCCTACTGATATTCGTCAACACATTACTACCAACTTTCCTGGTTCTCCGGGAGGTGGTGGATCCGACTATGCTTCTTTTCTTGCCGCCGGTGCACCTGCATTTTCATTGAGTTCACTGAGCTGGTCTTATGGTAATTATACTTGGCATACCAATCGTGATACCTATGATAAGATTGTATTTGATGATGTAAAGAATAATGCCATTCTTACGGCAATATTGGCTTACATGGCGAGCGAAGACAATACAAAAACATCACGTGAAAAAATTGTACTTCCGATCAATCCAAGAACAGGTCAACCCGGACAGTGGCCTACACCTACAAAAGCTACCCGGAAAGGTGGATTGAATTAATAAGTTTTATCGTATTTAAAAGCCCTGTGTTTCAATAACACGGGGCTTTTTCATGTAGTGTAAATACTACTAGGTGTATCCGAACACCTACCATTTTTTAAAGGGAAACGTTATTGTAAGTGGCTACAAAGGAGTCTTACTTTGTTAAACTGAATGAGCTCATATTTCGTACATGAAATGAACCCATTCAGAGGTTTCAAATCCAATATCCACCCCCCCCTAATATCATTCACTGTTACCCAACAGTGGATAGGGATTAGATAACCTAAAAACAAAGTATATGTTCAGGAAAGTAATGGTTGTGAATGATGATGATATTTCTTTGTTTGTATCCAGTAAAATGATCAGCAAAACAACATTTGCTGCTGATGTTGTTACAGCAGGGAATGGGTTAAAAGCTTTACAGGTATTCGATCAGTTATTGCTGAATAGTAAAGGGCCTGCTGATGTTCCAGAATTGGTATTCTTGGATCTTCATATGCCGGTAATGGATGGCTGGGAATTTCTGGAAGTATTCTCAGAAAAATATGCTTACATATTTCCATCTGTACGATTTGTGATTCTTTCTGCTTCTATTGATCCGGATGATATTTTTAAACTGAAACGTTTTTCGACAGTGATTGATCTGATACGTCATCCGATCAGCTTCGAAATCTTACATGAGTTGAAGTTGAAGTATGAAAAAATGAATTTCAATTTCCCACCTGTTAATCATCAACAGGTGACTGAAAAGCAAATGATAGCTTAACATAGTTGGGTGGGTAGTGAATCAATACTGAAAATCTGATAGCAGTGGAGCGGATTAACACAGCGATTCATTTCATGATTTCATTACCGCCCATTTTTTATTCCGGACAATCCAGTTTGTTAAGTAGTCGCTTTTTATTGAATGGATGAATCCTTAGCATCAGGTAACCTCCGCCACTCAAATTTCTAATATCTTTTGCCCACTGAATATTGTGTAAACCGATCATCAGTGGTCCAGCTTTTATAGCTGCACCAATATGAAACTGTTTTTGGCTATTGAATTGAACAGGCATATAAAACCCCCAACTCAAAGTTTCCCAGCGTGGGGTAATAGTGAGTAGATTGATTTCTCGCGTGAGTAATTTTCGATTGTTAGAAGATCCATGTAGATTGATATTCAGGTCCCCATTGATAAACAATCCCTTCCCAAAAGAACGATCTATATTAATGACGAGTCGAGTAGGATTTCCAATTTTAAAATTGCTGGTAATGGCTTCACCATTGCTGAAAATAGTAGCGAGTGAATCTCTGAAGTCATTTCCCAATAAAGTGTTGAGCAATTTATTGTCTAAGGAGTTATCTGTAATATTCGGGTTTAAGTTTCGAAATTGTGAAGCATATTCACTGGGCTTGAAACGATTTGCGCCAAGGTCCATTAATGCTACTCCAATTTTCCACTGATAGTTTAGAGCGTTATTTTGCTGGTAGTTATTGGTGAGTTCATTGTAGAGAAGATATTCTACACCCAAACTAATCCCCAAACTTGTAAGGCTATTCTTCAAAAATTCTTTGACCGGAGAACCAGCACCGGGTGCTGATCCATCGTAGTTGGATGAATATGCTAAAGCAGCACTACCTGCAGTAAATGTATATACTGTATCGGAAGGAAATTTTGATTCGAGATAGCTTAGTTTACCAATACGTGCAAACGCACCTGAAATATTTTTATGGATCTGTAAAGTAGCACCGGCGGTTAATCTGCTGTTATAATTTTCTTGGATCACCTTCGAATAGTTGAGGTCAGCTTGAATCCAGCCGTTATGCGTCACAGTGGCATCCAGGTACGCATGGTTATTATTCAGGTTCATGAATTCTTGGATACTACTGATGCTATTGCTAGCTGACACAGGTGATGTGCGTATGTGATTATAGGCACGACCCCTCAAATTGAATGCAAGTGCCGATGATGTATTCAGTTTGTATAAAACATTCAGAAAGCTCACATCTACATTGTGATGAAAAAATCGATTCATGGAATCAGGAATCAATGCGAGTTCGTATTTACTCAATGAAAAAGAATTGGTGCTTGCTTTTGTTTGCACTGAAAATGGAGTTACCTCCCATTTAAAAGCGCTATTTACAGAAGCGGCAGGATTATTCCTGATTCCTGAGCTACCGGCATATGCAGACCCATATGTTGCTGTATAACTTTGTCCCAAAGCATTATTGAGGATGAATAACAGTAGGATTGATATACGGGGGATATATTTCATAAAGAAAGAGATACTTTTCTTACTCTGACCGTTGCTCTAAAATGGTTCAGCTCCTGTTAAACAATCATCAAAGGAATTTGTGGAAAGATAGATATAGCTGGAAATATTTGTTCTTCTTTCCGAACAAATTAAAGTGATGTTTGGCAATAGATTTCTTACGATAGCTCGTTAGCTTAATATTTTTTGCGTGCCATCTCCTGCGATCGTAGTTCTTATTTTGATGTAAAGACAGTTTCGTAGGTTGTCTGTTGAAAATGTACTAATGCAGCTCGAAATAAAAAGTCCCCTGTAGAAACAGGGGACGGTCTTCGATTGCTTGCCATATAAGAAAAGAGATCATTTCATTGGAAAACCCTACTATTCAAGTGCACAAAACAAAAATAAAGATTTTAGAGATTCAATCACATATTATTTTAAATAATTTGATATTTTACGATCATATCAATAAAATAAAATTAGTTTCTGTTGTATATTTTAAATATTAATAATTATTTAATATTTAAAATATAATAGCCTGATGATCACTCATCAGGCTATTATATAACATAAATATTTGAAAATCAATCTATTTTCTGCCTGGGTAAATTTTTAAAGCGTTTTGCAAGCAATCCATCGCTGCATTGATATCTTTCAGATTCAGCACATATGCTAGCCTTACTTCTTGTTTACCCAATCCCGGTGTACCATAAAATCCGGTTGCCGGAGCCAGCATAACTGTTTGCTTTTCGTGTTCAAATAATTCCAGTAGCCATTGGCAGAAAGTATCTGCATCATCAATCGGCAATTTAGCCATCGCATAAAATGCTCCCCCCGGATTTGGACAAAATACACCTTCCATGGCATTCAGTCTTTGAACAATTAGATCACGGCGAGACTTATACTCAGCTTTTGTAGTGTCAAAATAATCTGCAGGCAAATCAATGGCGGCTTCACCTGCGATCTGTGCAAAACTGGGAGGGCTCAATCTGGCTTGAGCAAACTTCATAGCAGCATCCAATACTTGTTGGTTACGTGTAATGAAAGCTCCAATTCTTCCTCCACAAGCACTGTATCGTTTACTGATGGTATCCATGATGATCACATGATCATCAACACCTTTTAAATGTAAAGCACTTACCTGATGCCCCTCATAACAAAATTCACGATAAGCTTCATCTGAGAACAGGTAGAGATTGTGACGCAGAATAATGTCTTTCAATTGTTCCATTTCTGCAGCACTATACAAATACCCGGTTGGATTATTGGGATTACAGATCACAATGGCTTTGGTGCGAGCAGTGATCTTTTTCTCGATCTCCTCAATCGGAGGTAATGCGAATCCATTTTCAATATGAGAAGTTACCGGTACTACAGTAACACCCGCAGCAACAGCAAAACCATTATAGTTAGCATAGAATGGTTCTGGAATGATCACTTCATCACCTGCATCAAGGCATGACATGAAACCAAATAAAATGGCTTCACTACCGCCAGTAGTAATGATGATCTGCTGGGCTGTTACATCAATTCCCACTGACTGATAGTAACCCACTAATTTTTTTCTATAACTCTCATTACCCGCACTATGGCTGTATTCCAATACTTTGAAATCACTTTGGCGAACAGCATCCAATACCATTTTTGGAGTTTCAATATCCGGCTGTCCAATATTCAAGTGGTATACTTTCGTTCCTTTCTTTTTGGCAGCTTCTGCATAAGGAACCAGTTTTCTGATAGGGGAAGCAGGCATCGCCTGTCCGCGTTGACTTATCTGTAACATGCCGCAAAGATAGGGTGACAGTTGGGTACAAAAGAAAAGCGATCCTTTATCAGGACCGCTTTTCTTATAAATAGTTTTTAACTACGCTTATTTGGCTCAAGCCTTTGGTTTGGCTGGTACTACTTCGCCTTCAATGGTTAGAATAACAGGATCATTGATGCCTGCAAATTTTACTGTTACACGCTTGCTGAATGCACCCATGGCAGCAGCATTGTACGTCACCTTAATCGTGCTGGATTTACCTTTCAGGATAGGTTGTTTGCTATATTCAGGCGTAGTACAACCACACTCAGCGCTTGCAAACTCAATCACTGCTGGTTTTGCACCATTATTGGTAAAAGTGAAAACATGCGTAACAGGTTTGTTTTGTTCAATCTTGCCAAACTTAAATGAGCCTTCAGAGAACTTTACATCCTGAGCCATCACACCAAAACTGGCAACCAAACCAAGTACTGCTAAGAACAGAAACTTCTTCATATTATTAGGTATTTTATGCTTTTTTCAAAGTTACAACAGAAATAAAAGCAGTAAGACTACCTTTTGTCATTTTTTTGATCTTCCGGCGTCTTAAGCTCGCTTTTTCAGGATGATTAAAGCCAATATCATGCCGTTTTTGGCAGATTGTTTACATTTTTTACAGAAAACTAATTTCCGTTAGCCTATTCCGTTGGTAATGTTATTTTTGCCGCATGGAATCAAGTTCATCTTTGGGATACAAAAACGACATGTTGTCTTTCGACGGTTTCCGTAATGCTGTGATCGAAGATTACCGTATTGCCATGATAAGCCGTGAAGTGAGTTTGTTGGGTAGAAGAGAAGTACTGACCGGAAAAGCCAAGTTTGGAATTTTTGGTGATGGAAAAGAAGTAGCTCAAATCGCTATGGCCAAATTTTTTCAACCCGGTGATTTTAGAAGTGGTTATTATCGTGATCAAACATTCATGTTCGCAACAGGCTTAGCAAGTGTTGAACAATACTTTGCTCAGTTATATGCAGATCCTGATGTGAAGAACGAGCCCTTCAGTGGTGGACGCCAAATGAATGCACACTTCTCTACTCGTTTTGTAGATGAGAATGGTAACTGGTTGGATCTCGCTAACAGAAAAAATGTGTCTTCTGATATTGCACCTACTGCCGGACAAATGCCTCGTGGATTGGGTCTTGCTTTTGCTTCTCGTTGTTTTCGATCTAACAGAAATCCGGAAGCTTTTGAACAGCTTAGCCATAATGGAAATGAAATTTGTTTTACGACCATCGGAGATGCAAGTACCAGTGAAGGACATTTCTGGGAAACCATCAATGCTGCAGGTGTTTTACAAGTGCCATTAGCAGTATTTGTATGGGATGATGGATATGGCATTTCAGTTCCGAAAAATTTTCAAACAACCAAAGGTTCAATATCTGCTGCATTAAAAGGATTTCAGAAACAAGCAGATACCAATGGTATTCATATTTACAAAGTAAAAGCCTGGGATTATGCGGGCATGTGTGAAGTATTTGAAGAAGCCCTTCAAAAAGTTCGTGAAACGCATGAGCCTGCTTTGTTCCATGTTGAAGAAGTAACACAGCCACAAGGACATTCTACCAGCGGTAGTCATGAGCGTTATAAAAGTCCGGAACGATTGGAGTGGGAAAAAGAATGGGATTGTATCAAGAAGATGAAAGAATGGATGATCGAAAACGGACTCGCATCTATAGAAGAATTAGCAGAAGTAGAAGCTGCAGCAAAAGAAACTGTAAAAGAAGCGCGTAATCGTGCTTGGGAAAAATATGTTGCACCTATCAAACAGCAAGCAGAACAAGCTGCAACACTGATTCGTCAGGTAATGGTGAATGATATTGATAAATACAATGCCATTCAACAAATGGCCAATGAATTGGCAGCAAATAAAGAACCTTTACGAAGAGATATTTTAAGAGCGATTGCTGTTGCTACAGAAACAGCTCCTTTCTCTCCTTCAGCAGAAGAACTGAAGGCATTAAGATCGCAGTTACTCGAAGAAAATACTTCATTGTACAATAGTCATCTCTACAATGAAGGAGCCAAAAGTGCACTCAATGTACCTGAAGTAAAACCATTGATCGCTTTTGATGCACCAACTGTAAATGGATATGAAGTATTGAATAAATATTTTGATCTATTGTTTGCGTCCAATCCTAAAGTGTATGCTTTTGGTGAAGATGTGGGTCATATTGGTGATGTAAACCAAGGTTTCGCAGGATTACAGGAAAAACATGGAAAAGACAGAATCTTGGATACAGGTATTCGTGAGTTAACCATTGTTGGACAAGCCATTGGCATGGCATTGCGTGGGTTAAGACCGATCGCAGAAATTCAATACCTCGATTATTTATTATACGGATTACAACCATTGAGTGATGATGTATCAACCACTCATTTCAGAACCAAAGGACAGCAAAGTTGTCCGGTGATCATTCGTACGCGCGGACATCGTTTGGAAGGTATTTGGCACAGTGGTTCTCCAATGGGGGTGGTGATCAATGCACTACGTGGAATGTATGTGTGTGTGCCAAGAAATATGGTGCAGGCTGTAGGTATGTACAATACTATGTTGCAGTCTAATGATCCTGCAATTATTGTTGAATGTTTGAATGGTTATCGATTAAAAGAAAAATTACCGGATAACTTATTAGAGTATACTGTTCCATTAGGTGTTCCTGAGATCATTCGAGAAGGTGCAGATGTAACCATTGTTTCTTATGGTTCAACCTTACGCATTATTCAAGATGCAACAGATAGATTGGCAGCAGAAGGAATTGATTGTGAGATCGTAGACGTACAAACTTTACTGCCTTTTGATTTGAATCATGTGATATTGGAATCACTTAAGAAAACCAATCGTATCATTTTCATTGATGAAGATGTTCCGGGTGGAGCAGCTGCCTATATGTTCAATAAAGTAATGGAAGAACAAGGTGGTTATAAATGGTTGGATGCAAGTCCAAGAACTTTAACTGCTAAAGCGCATCGTCCGGGATATGGAAGTGATGGTGACTATTTCGCTAAGCCAAATGCAGAAGATGTAATGGATGCGGTGAGGGCTTTGATGGCGGAGTGAGTGAAAAGCTACAAGCTACAAGCTGCAAGTGATTATTGATAGCCACAGATTCACAGATTGATCATTCATGTGTGAATCTGTGGCTAATCTTTATTCATAAAACAGCTCTTTCAAATCAGGTGTAGGAAGCCAGCAAGCATCTTGTTTACCAAACCATTTGTATCTGTTTTTGGCAATCAAATCATAAAAGAAATTCCTGATAAAAGGAGGGATGATAGTGAAGATGTGCAATAAAGACCACAATCCACTCATCTCTTTAGCTACTTTCAATGCTGCAGTAGATTTGGTATAGATCTGAGCATCTTTCAATAAAATGAAAGTATTGAAATCAGTACCTGATAAATGAAATTGTTTCAAAACTTCTTGTCCGAATGACCCCTGTAGAGAAGCAAATCGAAATTTTCTTTTCGGATCATTCTTGATCACTTTCTGAACACTCGCACTACACAAATTGCATACCCCATCGAAGAGAATGACAGGGTGGGAAGTGTTAGTAGCTGTGTTCATAATGTGAAGTTACAATCTTATTTTCTAGCTACGAGTTGCGAGCTATGAGCCACGGGCTCTTAGCTATTGGATATCGTTCTAAAACAAAACCATCCATTACTTCTGGTAACAGATGGTTTTGTCGTCAAAAAGCTCACAGCTCTTAGCTCAAAGCCCTTAACCCATATTATGAAACACCTTATTCACATCATCATCCTGCTCTAGTCTTTCAATCAGTTTACTGACATCTTCTGCTTGTTCATCAGTGACAGGAACGGTTGTGGTAGGGATCCATTCTAGTTCGGCGCTGATAGGGTTGAGGCCTTTATCTTCCAGCGCTTTTTGCAGACTACCAAAATCCACGAATGCACAACGTAGTACAATAATCGGATTGCCGTTATCGTCATTACTTTCTCCTAATTCTTCCAAACCAAAATCAATCAACTCTAATTCAAGGTCATCAATATTCAATCCCTCAGGTTTTAGTTTGAATACACCCATTTTCTTGAACTGAAAACTAACGCTACCACTATTTCCCAATGCGCCATTTCCTTTATTGAAATGACTTTTTACATTGGCTACGGTTCTTACATGGTTATCCGTGGCAGTTTCTACCAATAATGCTACTCCATGTGGCGCATACCCTTCATACAAGATCTCTTCATAGTTTGAAGTGTCTTTCCCTTGTGCTCTTTTGATCGCAGCTTCCACACGATCCTTTGGCATACCTACACTTCTCGCGTTCTGAAAACAACGACGCAATGCCGGATTGGTAGCAGGGTCTGGTCCGCCGGCTTTTACTGCTATCACGATCTCTTTACCGATACGGGTAAACTGCTTGGCCATTCTGTCCCAGCGGGCAAACATGGTTGCTTTACGTACTTCAAAAATCCTTCCCATAATGATCTGTTTAGGTGAACGGGTTGCAAAAATAAGTGTATTGCGTATAAAAAAGCCCGCCACTTGGGCAGGCTTTTTTAGCAGTTAGTTAGGTTGTTTTATTGTCCATTACGGAGTTTGCTGTGATGTCTGCTGTACACAAAGTATACTACCAGACCCAATGCCATCCATCCGAAAGCTACTTTCAGGGTTTGAGCATCCAAAGCAAAGATCATCGCTGTACAAACGATCACACCCAAAATTGGAACCAATGGAACCAATGGGGTTTTGAACGGTCTTTCGATCTCTGGTGATTTCACACGTAAGATCCAAACACCTGCACTTACCAATACAAATGCGAATAAAGTACCAAAGCTGGTCAAGTCACCTGCTACGTGGCCTGGCACAAATGCTGCAAACAGTCCTACGAATACAAATAATATCCAGTTGGCTTTATAAGGTGTTTTGAATTTAGGATGCAATACACCAAATGCTTTAGGGATCAATCCATCATTACTCATGGTATAGAAAATACGGCTTTGTCCCATCAACATTACCAAGATAACAGAAGAGAAACCTGCGAGGATCGCTACCGTTACAGCAGTTGATAACCACTGGTACTTCACCATATAAGTGGAGATTGCATAAGCAACAGAAGCTTCACGTCCTTTTTCAGGATCAACAAACTCTTGCCAGTTAGCAACACCCGTTAATACGTGTCCGAATAGGATATATAAAATGGTACATACTACCAATGAGCCTAGGATACCAATTGGCATATCACGTTTAGGGTTCTTAGCTTCTTGTGCTGCAGTACTTACCGCATCAAAGCCAATGAAGGCAAAGAATACAATGGCTGCACCACCAAGAACACCACCCCATCCGTGTTTGAATACACCTGTGTAATCAGCGATTACTTTACCGGCACTATCAGTAACAGCAGCAGTACCTTCAGGAATCATATATGGAGTATGATTTTCAGGACGAATGTATTGCCAACCCAGAACAATGAAGAGGATTACGATCGCTACTTTAATGAATACGATTACTGCATTCACAATCGCAGATTCTTGCGTTCCTTTGATCAATAATAAAGTCAGTAATAAAAGGATCACCAATGCCGGAGCATTTACAATTCCTTTATGCAATACCCCAGCTGAGTCGGTAAAACTCTCGAAGGGGCTATGCGACCATTCATAAGGTATGCCCCCATCCAATAACTTATTAAGGTATTCACTCCATGCAATCGATACTGTAGCAGCACCCAATGCATATTCCATGATCAATGCCCAACCAATGATCCATGCAACCAGTTCACCCATGGTTACATAACTGTAAGCATAAGCACTACCTGCAATAGGGATCATAGCTGCAAACTCTGCATAACACAGACCTGCAAAAGCACAGCCAATCGCAGCAATAATAAATGAAATGGTAACGGCAGGACCTGCTGCTTGTCCGGCAGCGGCTGCTGTTCTTACGAAAAGTCCGGCACCAATGATGGCACCAATACCCAAAGCAACCAGGTTGCCGGCTCCGAGGGTACGTTTTAATCCTTTGTCGCCCTCATCTGCCTGGGCCAGTAATTGACCCAATGGTTTCTTTACAAATAAACTCATAGTACAGTTTGGTTAAGTTTCTGAATTAGAAAGATTTGGCAAAATAGGGATTTCTGGCTTTCGCACCCTAAAACTTTTATGAATCGGTCATTTCACCGTTCGCAAAGGCCATTTCAGCAGAAGTATTATATTGCGTCACTAACAAAGCCCCAATGAAGAAATCGAATAGGCTTACCTTATATATTGTCATTGCCATGATCGCCGGTGTTATCCTTGGCTATTTTGTACATAAGAATGCGTCGGCGGAAACCATTCAAAGTTTTTCTAAAAATCTAAAGCTATTTACGACGATCTTCCTTCGTCTGGTTCAGATGATCATCGCACCATTGGTATTCTCTACCCTGGTAGTGGGTATTGCGAAGTTGGGTGATCTGAAAACAGTAGGGCGTGTAGGCGGTAAAGCTTTGTTATGGTTCATATCAGCGTCATTGGTGAGTTTATTATTGGGAATGTTACTAGTGAATATTTTTCAACCCGGAAAAGGGATTGATCTAAGCAATGCTGATATCTCAGGTGCACAAGATCTGGTGGGTAAAACACAAGAATTCAGCATTCAGAAATTTGTGGAGCACGTATTTCCAAAGAGTGTGATCGATGCAATGGCTACCAACGAGATCTTACAATTGGTGGTATTCAGTATTTTCTTCGGTGTGGCTACTGCTGCCTTAGGTGAAAAAGCAAAGATCGTTGTAAAAGGATTGGATGCAGTTGCACATGTGATCTTGAAAATGGTAGGCTATGTCATGAACTTTGCACCGATCGGTGTATTTGGAGCTATCGCTGCCGTAATTGCTACCAAAGGATTGGACGTATTTATTTTTTATGGTCAATATCTTCTGTACTTCTTGATTGGTATAGCTGCATTGTGGGTAATATTACTTACAGTTGGTTTTATCATTTTAGGAAAACGATTGCCTGATCTGTTACGCCGCATTTTCCCGCCACTCATTATTGCATTCAGTACAACAAGTAGCGAAGCGGTATTTCCAAAACTTACGGAAGAGCTGGAAAGATTTGGTTGTAAGGATAAAATCGTATCCTTTATTCTACCATTAGGTTATTCTTTTAACCTAGACGGAAGTATGATGTACATGACTTTTGCCAGTATTGCCATTGCACAAGCTTATGGTATACAATTAGATCTTGGAACGCAATTAACCATGCTCATTGTACTAATGCTCACAAGTAAAGGTATTGCAGGTGTGCCGCGTGCATCATTGGTAGTGGTAACTGCTACTTGTGCCATGTTCAATATTCCTCCTGAAGGAATTGCGCTCATCTTGCCTATCGATCACTTCTGTGATATGTTCCGTACTGCTACCAATGTTGTTGGAAATGCATTGGCTACAAGTGTCGTAAGTAAGTGGGAAGGAGCTTTGGATGAGCCAACCGATATTTCAGTTTCTGCATAATTTAAGAATCTTAGCATGCTACAGATATTATTATCCGATTTTCACTGGAGTCAATTATTACAGCCTCAATTTTATATTGAACATGGCGGACTCTGGCTCATACTCTTTGTAGTATTTGCAGAAACAGGATTGTTTGCCGGTTTCTTTTTACCGGGAGATAGTTTATTATTTGTAGCCGGTATTTATAGTAGCAATCTTGCCAATGAATTCATTCCAACAGGAAATGAATACCTCGATCTGCTGGTATTAATGTTACTCATATCTGGCGCAGGTATCGCAGGAAATACTGTTGGATATTGGTTTGGACGAAAAGTAGGTCCTGCCATGTACAATTGGAAAGAGAATATGCTTTTCAAAAGAAGATACTTGGAACAAGCACATGAGTTTTATGAAAAGCATGGCGGTGGTGCCATCATCGTAGCACGTTTCATCCCCATCGTGAGAACCTTTGCGCCTATTGTAGCCGGTATTGTGCAGATGGATAAGAAGAAATTTGTGTTCTTCAATATTGTTGGATGCTTTGCATGGGTCTTCAGTATGTTGTTTGCCGGACATTTCCTGCAGAAGTGGATATTGAATCAATTTGGATTTGATTTGAAAGACCATCTGGAAGTAATTGTGTTGGGGATTGTGCTGGTTACTACTGCACCGGTATTCATCAAACTGTTTGCGGGAAAAAAGAAAGACAAAAAAGACGCATAACAAAATAATTGATGTTTTCTTCTAAGTGGGTCATACCAAAGAAGAAACAACTCACTTTCCAAACTGCTTGTCATGACCGAAAAAAAATACGGTGTTCTTTCCCTGCCCGTAATTGTTGCTGCACTTGGCTATTTCGTTGACATCTATGATCTTCTTCTTTTTACGATCGTTAAAAAGCCTAGCATGTTGGGTGTTGGGTCAACAGATGCCACCATGCTCGTAGATAGTACCCGCGTCATCAACTGGCAGATGACCGGCTTATTATTGGGAGGAATCATTTGGGGAATGCTGGCTGATAAAAAAGGACGACTAAGTGTATTGTTCGGTTCCATCATTTTATATTCTGTCGCCAATTTTGCAACCGGCTTTGTTCAAACGGTGGATCAGTATGCAGCTTGTCGATTTGTAGGTGGATTAGGTTTGGCAGGAGAACTGGGTGCAGGTATTACTTTGGTGAGTGAATTGTTGCCAAAGAACAAGAGAGGTGTTGGAACTTCTTTGGTAGCCGGTATTGGATTGAGTGGTGCCGTTGCTGCCTATTTTACTTATCAGTTTACAGACGATTGGCGTTTGTGTTATAAGATCGGTGGCGGATTAGGAATTGCGTTGTTGTTGTTGCGTGTGAGTGTTGCAGAATCAGGAATGTTCAAAGAAGCCAAGGAGCAAAAAGTAGTACGTGGTAATTTCTTGATGTTGATCAATAATGGAAAGCGATTGAAGAAATATGTTTTTGCCATTTTGATCGGTTTGCCCACTTGGTATGTGATTGGAATTCTGGTTAACCAAAGTGATCGTTTTGGGAATACCATGTTTGGAAGCACCACCATTGACTCAGGAAGATCTATCATGTTTGCATACGCTGCTATTGCCATCGGTGATATGTTGGTAGGATTGGTAAGTCAGTATTTTAAAAGTCGGAAGAAAGCATTATTGATCTATTATATGCTCACCATTGTTGGACTCGTTCTCTTCTTTAGTGGGTATAATCGATCAGATTCCACGATGTATGCTATTTGTACACTGTTAGGTTTCAGTACTGGTTTCTGGGCCATTTTTGTTACGATGGGGGCAGAGCAATTTGGTACGAATCTTCGTGGTACAGCAGCTACCACCATTCCGAATATGGTGCGAGGAGCATTACCCTTGATCAATATGATGTTTTTGGATCTGTTTCAAAAATCATGGGGTTGGAGTTTAGTATACAGCGGCATCATCACTGGTATTGTTGTAATGACGATCACACTGATCGCCTATTACTTCACCGAAGAAACCTTCCATAAAGACTTGAACTACGTTGAAGAATAATATCACTCTGTGCCGGGCTCTGTGTAGAATTGTGGTTAACCGCAGAGGTAACGAAGTTGGACGCAGAGTTTCGCAGAGAGGATTTATACTTCTTATCTTGCAGCTATGAAATTTTTGGTCATCCGTTTTTCTTCTATTGGCGATATTGTTTTGACAACACCGGCCATCCGTTGTTTGAAATTACAAGTGCCCGATGCTGAAGTACATTTCTTGACCAAGCAATCAATGAAAGCGGTTACTGAAGCCAATCCTTACATTGATAAGTTTCACTATTTCTCTCACAATCTTGATGCTCTGATCAAAGATTTGCAAGCAGAACAATACGACTACATCATAGATCTACACAAAAATTTCAGAACCTGGCGCATTAAAAAAGCACTGAAAGTTCCCGTGTTGTCTTATAATAAAGAAGTCATTGAAAAAGTATTGCTCACAAAGCTACACATCAACAAAATGACTGGCAGACATATTGTAGATCGTTGTTTGGATACGCTAGCACCACTAGGTGTCCAAAATGATGGGAAAGGGATGGATTATTTTATTCCTGCAAATGTCAGCGTAAAAGCAGAAGATCTTCCTTTATCACACAGTGCAGGTTTTGTAGCGATTGTTATTGGTGCTAGCTATTACACCAAGAAACTACCAGTTTATAAATTGCGAGAGCTTTGTGCCAAGTTGCAATATCCGATTGTGTTGGTAGGTGGAAAAGAAGATAAGCAAGAAGGAGAGGAGATCGCCAAAATAGACCCTGTAAAGATTTACAATGCTTGTGGCAAATTCAGTTTGCATGAATCGGCAGATATCATTCGTCAATCTAAATTGGTGATATCACATGATACCGGTATGCAATACATCGCTTGTGCACTCAATAAACCTGTACTCGCTATTTGGGGAGGTACTTCACCGGCATTGGATGTAGAGCCTTATTATGGTGCAGAACAATTACTACATCACAACAAACCTGCTTATCACAATTTCATCGTAAAAGGCTTGGCTTGTCAGCCTTGTTCTAATTATGGAACAAAGACTTGTCCGAGAGCTCATTTTAAGTGTATGCAGGATCAGGATATAGACTTGATAGTAGCTACTACTCAAGCATATCTATAAAAAAAGAGCCCCGAAATTTCGGAGCCCTTTCTTTATTACCAAAACCAACTACTATCCTTTGATACGTTTTGCTTCACTTTCCAATCCGGTCTGACGCTGACGTGCAGCTTTTACCTGATTGTTTCCAAATCTCCAAGAGAATGATAAACGTACAGTACGACTTTCATTCTGTCCACGTCCATTGATGAATAGTCCACCAAAATTGCTGGTTGCTGTCCATGGATTGGTGAAGAAGATATCGGTCACACTTAATTTCAATGTTCCTTGTTTTTTCAGGATCTGTTTTTGGAAACCAAGATCCAATCCACCCAATGATTTCGTTCTCCAAGTGGCACCCCAAACATTCGGACCACTGAACCAACCACTCAGTTCAGCATTGTATCCTTTGCCTAAAGTGAATGTATGTTGCATATAAGCTCCAAACATGGGGATTTCAGTTTTGATCTCATTCGCACCGATTTTTCCATTAAACATCTGATAGTTGTACCAAACATTTGCATAACCATTCCACCACTTAGCAATCGGTAATGGAGAACCGATACTGAAACTCAGGATACGTTGTGTTGCCAGGTTTCTTTGCTGTACATAAGTTGCATTGTTGGTAGTATCTGTTGTTTGTGTAGCAAAATCTTTTACATGGCTATAACCAATGGTAGTGTTCAGCATGTATTTGAAAGTGTGAGACAACTCAACGGTATTCGTATACTGCGGACGTAAGAACGCGTTTCCTTTTTCATAAGTCAACTCATCCAATTTGTTCTCAAATGGGTTCAGATCCTGATAAGTTGGACGATCGATACGACGACTGAAAGTCAAATTCAAGGTATTCTTCTGGTCAACAGTCCAGGTTAAAGCAGCACTTGGGAAGAAATCTAAGTAGCTACGTTTAACGGTATTATCTGCTTGCATGATACCATCTGCTCTGGTCAATATACCTTCGCTATTGGTTTGTTCCATACGTAAGCCTGTCTGCAAACTCCATTTTGGACTGAATTGGCGCTGATAGTTTACGTAAGCAGCATTTACATTTTCCTTGTAAGTAAAACTGTTACTTCTACTCAAGATCTTTACAGGAACGCCATTGATATCATTGAAGAAATCAAATGTATTTTTTGTTTTTACGTAAGAGAACTTAGCACCATAACCTAACTTTCCTTTCCATTTTGGTTGATCTACATCCACTTTAGCAGTATAGATATCAATATCAGTTGGTGTAAAGTTTCGGTTAATCACTTGTGATAACATATTACCTAAGTTATCGAGGTAATTGTTCGGCTGAAAACTTCTACCGGTACCACGGAATAAACCGTAATCAGCATCAAAGTTGATCTCTTTACCACTGGTGTCCGCATAACGATAGTTGATATTTGAATTCATATTTGTTCTGCTACCCGGAATGGTATTCAATGCCACTAGTTTTTTTACAAACTGCTTGGTAGGATTATAAGAGATATTGGTATTACTCTCACTTGTCCAGTCATTATCATTGAAGTTGGTGGTCACGAGAAAACCCAATGTGTTTTTGCTGTTGAGGAATAGATCGGCTCCCAATTTTGCATTCACACTTTTATTGTGGCTCCAGTTGGTACTTTTTTGATCATAGATGGAATCCAATTGTACACGATAAAGATCCAGCGTGTTCTCATATCTACCGATGTTAGTTCCTACATTACTGAAGAGGTTCACTTTTTTATCACGATAGTTCAAGCTAACAGAGCCATTACCTTTCGGTGTAACACCTTGTACCAATCCCATATTTACAGATCCATTCGTACCATATCTTTTATTCTTCTTCAGTCTGATATTGATGATGCCTGCATTACCACTAGCATCATAACGAGCGCTAGGATTGCTGATCATTTCAATGGCTTCCACATCATTGCTATTGATGCTCTTTAAGTAGGCCGCTAAATCTTGACTACCCAGTTGTGTCATCTTTCCATCTACATAAATACGAACACCGGTTTTTCCTTTCATCGAGATATTCTCGTTATTATCTACTTGAATGCCCGGACTTTTCTGCAATAACTCTAACGCATTGCTACCAGTGGCATTGATGCTGTTTTCAACATTGAATACTGTTTTATCAGCTTTGATTTCGATCATAGGTTTACGAGAGGTAACAGTTACATCCTGCAGTTTTGTTGCAGCGGGTTGTAATGTGATGTTACCTGCATCAAATCCTTGTCCATTTTTTACTTCGAATACAGAGGAATAAGTTCTTTCAAAGCCGATCATAACATAGCTCAGCAGGTATTTTCCTTCTTTGCCATATACCATTTCAAATGCACCATTGGCATCTGTAACATCTGCTTTTACGAGGGAACTGTCTGTAGACTTTAGTAAGGATACAGTAACAGACTGTAAGGCCTTACCATTGTTATCACTGATCTTTCCTTTAATCGTACTGCCGGTTTGTGCGATAGCGGTGTTCAATAATGAACTCAATCCGATCACAGCCGCAGTTAAAATCCTTCTCATTTTATTGTTGTTTAGGTTGCTCAATCAGACGCAAAGCACTTAAGAATGTTACAGTGGACATGGGTGTTTCAGGATGAGCAGTGACAATGGCATGACAAGCGGTCGCAGGTAGAGATAAAAAAATCCCTGTCTGTTTCTTACAGACAGGGATGTATGTACAAACGGTTCAATAAAAGGATGAACAGTTGTTTATAAAGTCTTCAACACATCGTTCATACTTCTTACTGCTTCAGCACTCTTATTAAATAGAGCTTGTTCTTCTTCATTCAGTTTGAAGTCGATGATCTTTTCCCAACCATTCTTACCAATCACAACAGGAACACCTAAACAGATATCTTTCTGTCCGTATTCACCTTCCAGGCTAACGCAGCAAGTGAATAGTTTCTTTTCATCACGCAGAATGCTTTCCACCAATGCCGCTCCGGCAGCTCCCGGTGCATACCATGCAGATGTTCCGATGAGTTTGGTTAATGTAGCACCACCCACCATCGTATCAGCTACGATTTGTTTTTGCTGCTCTTCTGTGAGGAAATTAGAAACTGGCGCACTGTTCCATGTAGCTAAGCGAATCAATGGAATCATCGTGGTATCACCATGTCCCCCAACTACAACTGCATTCAAGTCTGCAGGACTGCAACCCAAATGCTGGCTTAGTTGATATTTGAAACGGGCACTATCTAAAGTACCACCCATACCGATGATTCTATTTTTAGGTAAGCCGGTAGACTGTAAAGCCAGATAAGTCATGGTATCCATCGGATTACTGATCACGATGATGATGGCATTCGGAGAATACTTCAGGATGTTTTCGCACACGCCTTTTACGATACCTGCATTGGTGCCGATCAATTCTTCACGTGTCATACCCGGTTTACGAGGCAAACCTGAAGTAATGACAACAACATCAGATCCTGCGGTCTTTGAATAATCATTGGTGCTGCCGGTAATGCGGGTGTCAAAACCCAACAATGCGGCGGTTTGCATCATGTCTTGTGCCTTACCTTCGGCCAGACCTTCTTTAATATCCAGTAATACCAATTCTTCGGCCAATGCGGCGCGTGCAATATTGTCGGCACAAGTAGCTCCAACGGCTCCGGCACCTACTACGGTTACTTTCATAAACAATGATTATTTAAAGTGAGGAATTTTTTCCGCTGCAAAGGTAAGGGTTGGCAGTCGTTTGTTAACGACGTTTCAGGCTTTTTGACACTACTGTGGATAGCGGTTTAACAAACTTTTCTTGTTAAACCCTTTTATTGCTTATATCCTTTCAAAAGTGTGAGTAGCTCCGGCATTTCCACGCCTCCTTCATAGGCTTTTATGTAGTTGCCTTTTTTGTCATACACAGCTACATACGGAGTATATTTTACCTGAAAGAAAGAAGGAATGCCATAACTCGGGTCTCGGCCTACTTTTAGATTTTTATGATTGAAAAAGCCATATTCCTGTGCAAAACCTTTGATATCCGCCATATCGCGATAGCTGACCCAAAGAATAAAACTGTTTTTCAAACTATCCATCACACTGATCATTTCTTTGGCCTCATGTTGACAATGACCACAATCCGGACTAAAATACACGATGATTGTAAAATCTGATGCAGGCAACTGTTGTTTAGTGAACCATGTACTGTCAGTTTGTAAAATGGTAAACTCAGGTAATTTTTTCGTTTTTAAAAAAGGAGGCAGATCAGAATTTGTATCCTGAGCATAAGATATCATACCCATCAATACAACTAAAAGAACAGAAAGAATTTTTTTCATAAACACATTATTGAGCATTGTTTCTATTGGCCGCATTGGCTTCCATCATTCTCATTTCTTTTGCATCTTGCAAGAATTCAGATGCGAAAATGAATTTATTGAGGAGTTCATCTTTACTGAAAATAATGTCCTTATTGCTTCCTTCCCATTGTTTTCTACCCTGATGAAGGTAAACAATATGATCACCGATCTCCATCACACTGTTCATATCATGTGTTACTACAATGGTTGTGATATTGAATTCAACAGTGATCTCTTTGATCAAACGGTCGATTACCATGGATGTTTGTGGGTCTAATCCTGAGTTGGGCTCGTCACAAAATAAATATTTCGGATTCAGTACAACCGCACGAGCAATACCAACCCTCTTCTTCATCCCGCCACTGATCTCAGAAGGATATTTCTTGTTTGCATCTTTCAAATTCACACGATCTAAAACTTCGTTCACTCTTTTCTTCTTTTCAGCCATAGACCAGTTGGTGAACATATCCAATGGGAACAATACATTTTGCTCAACAGTCATCGAATCAAATAAAGCAGTTCCCTGAAATAACATACCGATCTGCTGTCGCAATAATTTTCTTTCATCATTGTTCATTTGCAACATATCGGTACCGTCATAAAGGATCTCGCCTTGCTCCGGACGAAAGAGTCCAACCATACATTTGGTAAGAACGGTTTTACCACTACCACTGGTACCAATGATAAGATTACACTTACCGGCTTCCATTACCGCGCTTATATCTTCAAGGATGGTACGCTCTCCGAAAATCTTTTTTATGTTCTTGATCTCGATCATGTGACTGCAAACTAATCTTTTGTTTTAGAATGGCTCTACCAGATTCCTTAATAAATCCTCAAAAACTTCTCTTTTACGAATCAAATAAGGTGTTCCGTCTTTAACCATGACTTCTGCAGGACGATAGCGGGAGTTAAAATTACTTGCCATTTCAAAACCATAAGCACCTGCATTATCAAATACCAGCAAATCACCTTCTCTGATCTCATTCATGGGACGTTCCCAAGCAAATGTGTCGGTTTCGCAGATATTACCGGTGATGGTATAATTTTTTATTACTCCATTTTCGTTACTAATATTTCGAATTCGATGATAAGCCTCATAAAACATGGGCCTGATCAAATGATTGAAACCACTGTTCACACCCGCAAAAGTTGTAGCACTGGTTTCTTTCAAAACATTCACAGATGTAAGCAGATATCCAGCTTCGCTCACTAAAAACTTACCTGGTTCAAACCATACTTGAAATGTACGTTGATAGGTCTGTTCTATTTTTTGCTCAAAGGCAAGGATCTCTTTTGCTAGGAGTTGTATATCAGTTCCTTCATCGCCATCTTGATAGGGTACTTTGAATCCGCCACCCAGATCAAGAAATTGTAATTCAGGAAAATGTGGTACCAAATCAAAAAATACATCGGTCACTTTCATGAAGACATCTACATCTTTGATCTCACTACCCGTATGCACATGTAATCCGGCAATATGAATTTGATATTGTTGCATGATGCGAACAATATCAGATAACTGTTCAATGGGAATACCAAATTTACTCGTATCATGTCCGGTAGAGATTTTAAGATTACCACCCGCCATGATATTAGGGCGAAGACGAATACCTACAGGATAACTGTGGCCATATTTTTTTCCAAATTTTTCCAAATTGGAAAGACTATCAATATTGATATTAATACCCATTGAAACAGCCTCTTCAATCTCATCAAACGCAATGCCGTTACTGGTATATAAAATATCAGTGGAAGGGAAACCGGCATGCACCGCTAGTTTCGCTTCGTTGATAGAACTACAGTCTACTTTGCATCCGATAGACTTGATATGTTTCAGGATACTAACATTGGTCAGTGCTTTACAGGCATAAAAAAAACTGACCTTGTCACTATTAAAAGCTTGTTTTAATTGTAGGAATTGCTCAGTGATTCGATCGGCATTATACACATAAAGAGGTGTGCCGTACTCAGCTGCAAGATTTCTTAATTGCTCGTTGGATAAAAAAGATGACATACTGCGAAGATACTTGTCTGGCAGATATTCATGTCACCGCTGTTCCATCTTATTGTTGATTTTCGTCGGAAGGGTTTTCTTCATCGGTAGGGGTGTCATCATCCGAATCAGAAGATTCATTATTTTCCTCTACTTCTTCTCCCTGAATGATCAGTTCGCCATCTTCATTGACAGTTAGGAGAGAAGTATCGCCCTCGATCACCGGCTCTTCCGTAATGGCTTCTTCGATCGTATCCGCCACCGGTTGGTCAGTAAAATCTTCCGGACGGATAACAGTGCCCTCTACGATCTGTTCTGCCAACACTTCTTTGATCTTTGGCAAGTCTTCAGGAGAATTAATGCCAAAATAGTCCATGAAATTTTTAGAAGTAGCGTATACCAAAGGTTTGCCCGGCATCTGCTCGTTACGGCCACTGATGAGGATCAGTTCTTTTTCTAGTAATTTCTGGATACTATAATCACTGTTAACACCACGAATGGATTCGATCTCACCTTTTGTGATGGGTTGTTTATAAGCAATAATGGCGAGTGTTTCCAGTGCAGCATTGGATAGGCGCTTGAGAAATTTGTCACCATTGAGTTGGGCGATCGTTTTATGATAATCTTTCTTGGTTAGGAATTGCCACCCTCCGCCACTTTCGCGTACTTCAAAGGGATAAAATTCAGAATTGTATTTCTCGCAAATACCTTGAATAGCAGCTTCAACCTGATCAAGCGTTACACGCTCTTCCAGAAAGCCAAATGTATTGTTGATGAGTTCAACGATATCTAAAGAAGTGAGAGGTTTCTCACTTGCAAAGATCAACACTTCAATGTGTGGTATAATTTGGCTTATCTCCATGATTAATTTGAAAAAGGGCTGATTTGAAAATTTGAAAATAACGAATTGTCATAAATGGAACATAAAAATGTGCAAAGCAGCATTTTCTACTCCTTTATTTCCAAAAGATCTTATCCCTGCAATGCAGCAGCACCACTTACGATCTCAGTCAATTCAGTGGTAATAGCAGCCTGGCGGGCTCTGTTATAACTAATCTTCAGTGACTTCAATAACTCATTCGCATTTTCACTAGCCTTGTCCATAGCGGTCATACGAGCACCGTGTTCACTGGCGTTACAATCCAATACCGCTTTGAATAGCTGTGTATTCAGGATCTTAGGCATTAATTCAGCGATCAGTTCTTCTTTAGCCGGTTCAAAAATAAAGTCAGACTTTTTGCTGGAATTGCTATTGGTCACTTTAGGGATCGGCAAAAATTGTTCGGCTTTATATTGTTGTGTAGCCGCATTTTTAAATTCGCTGTAAATGATCTCAACTGTATCAAACTCTTTATTTTCAAAAGCTTTCATGGCAGCTTGTGCAGCAGCTTGAACTGATTCGAAATTGAGGTTCAGGAATATGTCTTTATATGTAGCGTCTACTTTATAGCCTGCTTTTTGTAAGCTTTCGTATCCTTTTTTACCAATATTCCAGATACTCACATTTCCTTTCTGATGTTGTACTGCATATTTTTCAGCGATGGTCAGTTTAGCTAGTTTGATCAAGTTGGCATTATAACCGCCACAAAGTCCGCGATCGCTGGTAATAACGATCAATAAAACTTTTTCCACGGCTCTTTCCTCGGCCAGCTTTATATGCATATCACCCTCAGTGTTGCTAACGATATTACTCAGCATTTCCTGCAATTTCTGAGCATAAGGACGCATCTGTGTAATGGCATCTTGTGCACGGCGCAATTTGGCCGCACTCACCATTTTCATTGCTTTTGTGATCTGCTGGGTACTTTGAACACTCTTGATCCTGTTACGTACTTCTTTTAACTGACCTGCCATGGGTAAAAAAGTTTCAATTTTTCAAGAAACAAGGGATCAAGTATGTCTTGAACTCCCCTTTTCAATTTGGCTGCAAAAGTAGCAGAATCACCCTGAAATTCCATCAAAACTTTGCTTTTTTACCCACTACTTTGATCTGCCCCTTAAAAACGATAACTGAGGCCTAAGCCATTTGCTGAAACGCCCATTTGTAGATGCTCCATCTTATTTTCCAGCCATTTGGTGTTTTTGTGATGCTGACCATATTGAATCAGGTCAAAAACCAATAAAAATGCCCCCTGGAGTATCAGGCTATTGCCAAACCCCTCGGTCCTAGGCTTATTCAAGCGAGTACCCCTTTCTTTTAGGTATAAACCCGTGGTAATGTAAGCCAGATCCAATCCGCTGTTCAACAAGAGTATTTTTTCCAGTTTTTGCTGTTCTTTCAGGTTGGAAGTTAGTCCGAATGGCTTGTTCAGCTGTTTTCTGATTCCCCATAACCCAACTCCGGCGATCGCAAAGTTGACAGTATTCCAGTAAGCATTCATTTGATGAAATGCCTTTTCACTGCCTTGGGTATTGCTGGCCGAAATGGCACCCTGAATGATATTGGCACTTGCCCAGGCTCCTAGCACATACATATTATTTTGTACCAATTTGATACGCTGATGTGCAATAGAATCCTGTTCATTCACCTGAGATAGTGCCATAAAGGCGGAAAAAAAAGCCGGAATCAGCAATACGAGACGTAGTAAGATCATCTTCAATTCGTTAAGTATTTGTATAAATGATCGCCAGTTGATAAGCGGAGCAAATGCTCTAATCAAATTCTTTACCTTTGGCGGCCTCAGTTAAAAATGCCAAATTGACTCAAAAACTTTTTGCGCATCGTTTTTGACTGTTAACTTTTTTCTAATACACTAGACGCATTATATATGTTGAAACTTTTTTCAAAATTATTCGGAAGTAGTAAAAGTGAGAAGGATGTGCAGCAGATTATGCCCATCATTCAAAAAATAAATCAATTCTACGAACAATACCAGCAGTTGACCAATGATGAACTGCGTAACAAGACACAAGAGTTCAAACAGCGCATTCAGTCTTATCTCACAGATATCGATCAGGAGATCGCCGCAAAAAAACAAGAAGCAGAAAGCTTGCCGGAAAATGAGATCCATAATAGAGATACCATTTATCAGCAAGTGGATAAGCTGAAAAAAGAAAGAGATAAAAAAATAGAAGAGATCCTTGCTCAGATCCAGCCCGAAGCTTTTGCTGTCGTAAAAGAAACAGCAAGACGTTTTAAAGAAAACTCCGAGATGGTATCTACTGCTACAGCGCTAGACAGAGAGTTGAGTGTAAAAAAGGAGCATATTCGTATTGAAGGGGATAAAAGTATTTTCAAAAATACCTGGACTGCTGCTGGCGGTACCGTTACCTGGAACATGGTTCATTATGATGTTCAGTTGATCGGTGGTAGTGTGTTACATCAAGGGAAAATCGCTGAAATGGCTACCGGTGAGGGTAAAACTTTGGTCTCTACCTTGCCTGCATATCTTAATGCACTTGCCGGAGAAGGTGTTCACATTGTAACAGTGAACGATTATCTGGCTCGTCGTGATAGTGAGTGGAACGGTCCCATCTTTGAATGGCTGGGTTTAAAAGTAGATTGCATTGATAAGCACGAACCTAGTACTGAATCCAGACGCAACGCTTATTTAGCAGATATCACTTATGGTACCAATAATGAATTTGGTTTCGATTATCTGCGTGATAACATGGTGCATTCTCCACAAGAGATGGTACAACGCAAACATCATTTTGCGATGGTGGATGAGGTCGATTCAGTTTTGATCGATGATGCACGTACTCCATTGATCATTTCCGGTCCGATCGGACATAACACCGGTGAGCAGCAATTCTTTGAGCTAAAGCCAAGGATCGAAAGACTGGTAGAAGCGCAGAAAAAAGCGGTGAACCAATTCTTGAATGAGGCAAAGAAAAAAATTGCAGAAGGTAATGATGATCCAAAGGATGGAGGATTGGCATTGTTCCGCGCTCATCGTGGTTTGCCAAAGAATAGTGCACTCATTAAGTTTCTGAGTGAACCCGGCATGCGCGTGAAATTGCAGAAGGCAGAAAACTATTATCTCGCTGATCAGCAAAGAGAAATGCCAAAAGCCGATGAAGAATTGTATTTCTATATCGACGAAAAAAATAATTCAGTTGAGTTGACTGATAAAGGCATCCAATTGATCACCAAAGCTGGTGAAGACACACAATTCTTTGTACTGCCTGATATCAGTGTATCGCTTTCATCGATCGATAAGAATGAAAGTATTGCAGCAGAAGAAAAACTTCACCAGAAAGAACAAGTGATCAATGATTATTCTGTAAAAGCGGATCGTATTCATACAGTTCATCAATTGTTGAAAGCGTATACTCTATTTGATAAAGATGTGGAGTATGTAGTAATGGATGGCTCTGTGAAAATTGTAGATGAACAAACAGGTCGTATCCTAGATGGTCGTCGTTATTCAGATGGATTACACCAGGCGATTGAAGCAAAAGAAAATGTAAAGATCGAAGCGGCTACACAAACCTATGCAACAGTTACACTCCAGAATTATTTTAGGATGTATCATAAGTTAGGTGGTATGACCGGTACTGCTGAAACAGAAGCTGCAGAATTTTGGGACATCTATAAATTAGATGTGGTAGCTATCCCAACGAATGTAACTGCTATCAGAAAAGATGAACAAGACCTCGTATATAAAACCAAACGTGAAAAATTTGGTGCGGTGATTGATGAAGTTGTAAAACTTCGTGATGCGGGTCGTCCGGTACTGGTAGGTACTACATCGGTAGAAGTGAGTGAATTGTTGAGCAGAATGTTGCGCCAAAAACAAATACCTCACAATGTATTGAACGCAAAACAACATGCCCGTGAAGCACAGGTAGTAGCGGAAGCCGGTTTAGCAGGAGCTATTACCATTGCTACGAACATGGCAGGTCGTGGTACGGATATTAAACTCGGGCCGGGTGTGAAAGAAGCAGGTGGATTGGCGATCCTGGGTACTGAAAGACATGAGTCTCGTCGTGTAGACAGACAGTTAAGAGGTCGTGCAGGTCGTCAGGGTGATCCGGGTTCTTCTCAATTTTTTGTATCATTAGAAGATGATCTGATGCGTATGTTCGGTAGTGATCGTATTGCCAAGATCATGGACTTCGCAGGATATAAAGAGGGAGAAGTGATCCAGCATAGCATGATCACCAAATCTATTGAGCGAGCGCAGAAAAAAGTAGAAGAAAATAACTTTGGTATTCGTAAGCGATTGCTGGAGTATGATGATGTGATGAATAAACAGAGAACTGTTGTTTACACGAAGAGAAGTCATGCTTTGTTTGGAGATCGCTTAGCATTGGATCTGGATAATGCTTTTTATGCCGTGGCAGAAGATCTGGTCAATTCATTCAAAGAGCAGAATGATCATGAAGGATTCAGATTAGCGGTGATTGTGAACTTTGGAATCGACCCAACCATTTCTGCAGAAGAATTATCTAAACTTTCTGAACAGCAACTCACCGAGAAGTTATACCTCGAGGCAGTGACCAATTACGATCGAAAAAAACAGGAGATGATGGTACAAGCCATTCCTGTATTCAAAAATATTCGCCAGCAGCAAGGCAATCACATTGAAAATGTGATCGTACCATTTACGGATGGCAGAAAAGGAATGCAAGTGTTGGCGAACATGGAGAAGACACTCAACAGTAATGGTGCTGAACTGGTGAATGCTTTGGAAAAAACAGTAACACTGGCATTGATTGATGATGCATGGAAAGAGCATTTACGTGCAATGGATGATCTGAAGCAAAGTGTTCAAACAGCTACTTATGAGCAGAAAGATCCTTTGGTGATCTATAAAATGGAGGCTTATAATATCTTCAAGAAAATGGATAGTGAAGTGAATGTCAGCATCGTTCAATTCCTTTGTCATGCGGGTATTCCATTGAATGAAGGGGAAGAGGTTCGTGAAGGCCGTCAACAAAAGACAGATCTCAGCAAACTCAGCACCACAAAAGAAGATATGGATGCACCACCTACAGAGAATGATTATTATGATCCAACTCCTGTTAAACAACAACCCGTTGTAGCAGGTCCTAAAATCGGACGTAATGATCCTTGTCCATGTGGAAGCGGTAAGAAATATAAAGCCTGTCACGGTAAAGACTTATAAATAAGAGAGGCTCATAGTTCATGGCTTATGGTCTATAGTAAAAGAATCAACTTGAGATTCGTGTGAATAAAAAGAGGCTGTATCGAACTTTTGATGCAGCCTCTTCTTTTTATACTTTCGCCTTTGCTTATTTTAAAGATGATCATATAAATGTTTTATGAAAGAAATAAATAGCTACATAGATCATACCATTCTTAAACCCACTACACTGATCGCAGATATTGAAAAGCTTTGTGCTGAAGCAAAGCAGTATTCATTTGCTGCGGTATGTGTACCGCCGAACTTTGTAAAAAAAGCGAAGTCATTGGTTGAAGGTACAGGTGTTAAAGTAGCCACGGTAATTGGCTTTCCTTTTGGTTATGCAGCAGTGGAAGCGAAGATCGCTGAGATCGTTTTAGCGATGGTGGATGGCGCAGATGAATTGGATGTGGTGATCAATATTTCAGCTATTAAAAATGCTGATTGGGTCTATCTGGCCAATGAGATCAACCATATCATGCCGGTAGTAAAGAGTAAAAATAAAGTCATCAAAGTGATCATTGAAAGTGGGGTACTTACAGATGATGAGATCATTAAGTGTTGTGAATTGTATGGAGTTGCGGGTATCGATTACCTGAAAACTTCTACAGGATATGCAGAAAAAGGAGCTACGATTGAAGCGGTAAAACTGTTTCGTTTACATCTTCCGGAGCAGGTTCAGATCAAAGCATCGGGCGGCATCAGGGATCATGTGTTTGCACAACAATTGATCGATGCAGGTGCTACCAGATTGGGTTGTAGTGCCGGTGTTGCAATTGTACAAGGAGCAAAGACTGAGAACGGCTATTGATTGGTTAAACGATTTATGAACTTCTTCTCAAGAAACAGAGCTTTGTATCTTTGCGAAAGAATTTTACTAACTTTCTAAAAACATCCACTATGCGTTTTGTTTTGTTTTTGTTTTGGATAGGATGTGTATCTTCCTTGCAGGCATCAGATTCTATCATCGTAAGAAAAGATCCTCGTTTGGATTTGCTTACAGCCAAACAAGCGCAGATCAATAAGCGTTCTGCTATGATGACTAGCAGTGGACAATACAAAGGTTATCGCATACAGGTGATCAGTACTACGAATAGAGAACAGGCATTTGCGATCAAAACGGAATTATTGAGTCGTTTTCCCGATCAGAAGAGTTACACTTCTTATCAATCGCCTTTGTTCAAAGTGCGAATTGGTAATTTTCTGAAGAAGGAAGATGCAGAACAATTTAGAAAAACATTGAGTCGCTTTTATCCCAAAGGAGTATATGTGGTAGAAGATGTTATCGAATATACCTTAACTGAAGAGGAAGAGCTCCTGCAATAATAAATTATCAGTACATGCTGCAAGAACAAATCAAACACTTAGCACAACAATACGCATCAGAATTCATCGCTGTACGGTCTTATTTACATGCAAATCCTGAATTAAGTTATCAGGAGTTCAATACTTCAATTTTTGTTCAAAATAAATTGAAAGAAATAGGTATTGCGTTTACAGTAATGGCTACAACCGGAGTTGTTGGTGTGATTAGTGGTAAGAATCCGGGAAGTCGTGTCATTGCATTACGTGCAGATATGGATGCATTGCCGATACAAGAAGAGAACGATCGTCCTTATCGTTCAAAAAATGATGGAGTGATGCATGCATGTGGTCATGATGTACATACTTCCATTTTATTAGGTGCTGCTAAAATATTGCATGAACTGCGTGACAGCTGGGAAGGGACCGTGAAACTATTGTTTCAGCCGGGCGAAGAAAAAAATCCGGGAGGCGCTAGCTACATGATTCGTGATGGCGCATTACAGAATCCAACGCCACAAGGTATCATTGGTTTGCATGTTCATCCGGGATTAGAAACGGGTAAGTTAAGTTTTAGAAAAGGAAGAGTGATGGCAAGTGCAGATGAGATCTATATTACGATCAAAGGCAAAGGCGGACATGCAGCTTCTCCTAACTTAACTGCAGATACGGTGTTGATTGCGTCACACTTGATTGTGAGTTTGCAGCAGATCATTTCCCGAAATAAAAATCCATTGTCACCTTCTGTTTTATCTATTTGTTCCATTCAGGGTGGACATACTACCAATGTGATACCCAGTGAAGTAAAACTCATGGGTACATTTAGAGCGATGGATGAGGAGTGGCGTTTCAAAGCACATGATTTGATTCGCAAGAATGCGATAGGCTTGGTAGAATCAATGGGAGGAGAGATTGATTTACATATTGATATTGGATATCCTACTGTAGATAATGATCCTGTTTTCACTGCAACAGCATGGAAACAAGCTGATGCATTCATGGGGAAAGAAAATGTATTGGAAACTGAAATGAGAATGGGAGCAGAGGATTTTGGTTATTACACTCAAGTGATTCCGGGTTGTTTTTTTAGGTTAGGTGTTCGTAATGAAGCAAAGGGAATAATCCATAATGTACATACCCCACTGTTTGATATTGATGAGCGTGCTATAGAAATCGGCATGGGTAATATGGCCTGGTTGGGAGCGACTGTAGGCTAGTACTGCGGTAAATACAATCTTTTTACAGGAATTAATACGCGATTGCAGAGCCAGCGATGTTTTGTAAGCTAGCTACGGGTAGTTTAGCAAAAAGTTTTCGCTTTGGACGCTATACATATCCAACATAAAATTCACACACTACGAGAGCAGAAAGTCATTCTTGATTTTGATTTGGCATTGTTATATGGTGTTCAAACAAAGCGTTTGAAGGAATCTGTCAGACGTAATATTGAACGCTTCCCACCTGATTTCATGTTTGAGTTAACGCAACAAGAATATCATTTTCTAAGGACGCAATTTGCGTCCTTAGAAAATGGTAAAGGGAAACATAGTAAGTATCCTCCATTTGCCTTCACGGAACAAGGAATAGCTATGTTAAGTGGTGTGTTAAGTTCGGATCATGCCATTCAGATGAATATAGCCATCATGCGTGCATTCATTGCTGTACGTAAAATGATGATGCAGTATAGTGAATTGGCATCCGAGGTAGAACTGATCAGAAAATCAGTTTCCAATCACGGAGAACAATTAGGGTTGATCTATGAGGCCATTGAAAATATTCTCGACGAACAAGCTGAATACAAGGCACTTCAAAACCGCAATAGAATTGGCTTTATGAAATAACCGCCTGTTTTTTATTTATATTGTATTTTGCACCCCAATCTCCCAATGGCTCGGTCAAGGAACCGTAGCCTAAAGTGAGTGACACAACAGCAGTTGATCAGCGATGTGTTGCCGGTAACGAAAAAAAACAATATGGCTAAAAATACAGATCTGAGGAAGGAACAGGCACTGGAATATCATTCAAGTGGCAGACCGGGAAAAATTGAAGTCATTCCCACCAAAGAAGCCAAAACCCAAAGAGACCTTTCATTGGCGTATAGTCCGGGTGTAGCAGAACCATGTAAAGAGATACACAATAATGTAGAAGAGGTGTATAAATACACTGCAAAAGGAAACCTGGTAGCAGTAATCAGCAATGGTACAGCTGTTTTGGGACTGGGAGATATTGGTCCGGAAGCCAGTAAGCCTGTAATGGAAGGAAAGGGTGTGTTATTCAAAATATTTGCCGACATCGATGTATTTGATATTGAGATCAATGAAAAAGATCCGGAGAAATTCGTTCAGATTGTAAAAGCATTGGAGCCAACATTCGGTGGAATCAATCTGGAAGATATCAAAGCACCTGAGTGTTTTTACATTGAGCAGCAACTCAAGCAGCAGATGAACATTCCGGTGATGCACGACGATCAGCACGGAACTGCGATCATTAGTGGAGCAGCTTTATTGAATGCATTGGAATTACAGAAAAAAAGAATTGAGAAAGTTCGATTTGTTGTGAATGGTGCAGGCGCAGCTGCTATGGCTTGTACACAATTGTATGTGGCATTAGGTGCGCGTTATGAAAATTTTATTCTGTTTGATAAGGATGGTGTTCTCCATGAAGGAAGAACAGATTTGGATGCGACACGCAGAAAATTTGCAGTTAAGCGTTCCGATTTCACGCTCGATAAAGCCATGAAAGATGCGGATGTATTTCTGGGGTTGAGTGTTGGTAATGTGGTATCTCAAGAGATGGTGAAAAGCATGGCCAAAAATCCGATCGTATTTGCCATGGCAAACCCTGATCCGGAGATCAGTTATGAAGATGCGATTGCTGTACGCAAAGACATCATCATGGCAACGGGTAGAACCGATTATCCGAATCAAGTGAACAACGTATTAGGCTTCCCTTATATTTTCCGTGGAGCATTGGATGTTCGTGCTACTCAAATCAATGAAGCCATGAAATTGGCCGCAGTGAAGGCTTTGGCAGAACTAGCTAAAACACCGGTACCGGATATTGTGAATATGGCGTATAACCAAACCAATATGTCGTTTGGTCCTGAATACATTATTCCCAAACCATTGGATCCGAGATTGTTATCAACTGTAGCGCCTGCTGTTGCAAAAGCTGCTGTCGAAAGTGGGGTAGCACAGAAAAAAATCCAGAATTGGGATGCATATGTAGTAGAACTGAACAAACGATTAGGGTTAGATAACCAACTGATTCGTGTGATCGGAAACAAAGCGCGTCGCGATCCTAAGCGACTGGTATTTGCAGAAGCTGATAATCAGAAAATATTGAAAGCCGCTAGCATTATCTATGATGAAGGCGTGGCTTATCCGATTTTATTGGGAGATCCGATTAAGATCAACCGCATAGCAGAAGAACATAATATTGATATTACCGATCTGCCGATCATTGATCCGCGTAGTGATGAAATGGAATCCAAGCGTGAGTTTTATGGAGAATTATTCTTTAAGAAAAGACAACGCAAAGGATTCAATCACTATGAGAGTATCAAGATCATGAAAGACCGAAATCATTTTGGTTGCATGATGGTTGAGACAGGTGATGCAGATGCTATGTTATCGGGGCTTACCAAAAATTATGCAGAAGCGATCCGTCCGGCACTGCAAATTGTAGGTACAGAGGAAGGAGTGAAGAAAATTGCAGGTATGTATCTGTTGTTGACTAAAAAAGGTCCTTTATTCCTGGCAGATACTACGGTTAACTTTAATCCTACAGCAGAAGAACTGGCAGATATTACGATGATGGTGGCCAAAGAAGTGCGCAACTTCAATTTAACACCACGTATAGCCATGTTGAGTTATAGTAATTTTGGAAGCAGCGATTCAGGAGAAGCTAAATTAGTTGCAGAAGCTACAAGGATTTTAAAACAGAGAAATCCATCTTTGATTGTTGATGGGGAAATGCAAGGTAGTATGGCTTTCAACAAAGAAATTTTAAGAGACAATTATCCATTCAGTGAACTGGTGGATGAAGATGTGAATGTATTGATGTTCCCTAACCTGACTGCAGGTAATGTTGCCTATAATCTATTAAAAGAAGTAGGTGGTGCAGATGCTATCGGTCCTATCCTGTTAGGATTGAAAAAACCTGTGCATGTACTCCAGTTAGGAAGTACTGTAAGAAGTATTATCAACATGGCCCTCGTAGCAGTAGTTGATGCACAGTTAAAATGCAGAATGGATACCAACGATGTTGTTCAACGCAGCAGTTGGTGGAAGCGATTGAAGAAAAGGAAGAAATAGTTGATAGACCATAGTCCATGGACCATGGTCTATGGACGAAATAACAGTAAGCAAAAAAACACACCATGTCATTCTTCACCCACTTAGGTTCTTACCTTCTCATGTTAAAAGGCATGTTTACCAAGCCTGAGAATTGGCGTATGTACTGGAAAGAGTTCATGCATCAGTGTGTGGAGATTGGATTAGGAGCTTTACCAATCGTGGTGATTATTTCCTTGTTTCTGGGTGCGGTAACTACAGTTCAAACAGCCTATCAGTTGGTAAGTCCCTTAGTGCCCCAGGCAACCATCGCACAGATCGTTCGAGATAGTATGATATTGGAATTGTCTCCTACGGTTGTAAGTATTGTTCTTGCAGGTGTGGTAGGCAGTAAGATTGCAAGTGAATTGGGTAACATGCGTATCAGTGAGCAGATAGATGCATTGGAGATCATGGGTATCAATACCAAAAGTTATCTGGTGATGCCTAAAATACTCGGCTCTTTATTAGTCATTCCTTGTTTGATTACTATTTCAGCGGTATTGGGTATCTGGGGAGGAAGAACTGCAGGAAATCTTACCGGTATTTTGGCGCCTGATATTTTTGATATTGGGTTAAGACAAAATCTCAACTTGTATAATATCAATTTTGCTTTATACAAATCTTACACTTTTGCCTTTATTGTAAGTAGTATCTCAGCTTATTATGGTTACAATGTGAAAGGGGGGGCACTGGAAATCGGTCGAGCAAGTACCAGTGCAGTAGTGGTAAGTTGTATTTTGATCCTTTGTGCAGACTACCTCCTGGCATCCCTTCTTTTGTAAGTATTCATTTTTTTAAGGTCATTAGGTCAGCTCTTGTTACATTTATAGAACAAGTAGCAGTCATATGAATCCATCTTTTGACATTTTCCGCAAACAGATCTCCAATCGGTGGAAGTTTCGGTTCTTTTTGTTACAAAAACTTCCTTCGGCATTTTTCTCCGGGTTAAAGATCCGTTCTTTTGATGCACATCAATCTGTTATAGGAGTTCGTTATAGTTGGTTCTCGCAAAATCCATTCCGCTCCATGTATTTTGCTGTACAAGCAATGGCAGCAGAAATGAGTACCGGCATTTTAGGTTTTGCGCAGATCTATCAACGAAAACCCTCTGTGAGTATGCTGGTGTTGAAAGTAGAAGGAAGTTTTACGAAAAAAGCAACCGGGTTTATATCCTTTACTTGTAAAGATGGTAAGATGATAGAAGAGGCTGTTGAAAAAGCAATACAAACAGGGGAAGCGCAAACAGTTATTTGTCATTCAATCGGAACCAATGAACAACAAGAAGTGGTAGCAGAATTTTTAGTGACATGGACATTTAAAGCAAAACATAGATCAGTATAAAATAGTCGTATGAAAATAGCATTTCATGGAGCAGCGAGAACGGTAACAGGTTCTAAACACCTACTAACATTGGATGACGGTACAAAAATTCTATTAGACTGCGGTCTGTTTCAGGGTATGGGTAAGGAAACAGACGAGCTCAATGCTGATTTTGGCTTTGATGCTCGTTCAATAGACATACTCGTATTATCACATGCACATATCGATCATTCAGGGTTGATTCCTAAACTGGTCAAGGAGGGTTTTGAAGGAAAAATTTATGCAACACCTGCTACCAAAGAATTAGGTGCTATACTTTTAGAAGATTCTGCAGTGATACAAAGAGATGATACCAAATTCATCAACAAACGAAGAGCTAAGCAAGGCTTGCCACCATATGAACCTTTGTATGATCTGGAAGATGCAGCAAAAGCTTTAGAACTTTTTGTAGAGGTGAATTATGATGAATGGACTACTATTAGTAACGGAGTGGAGCTATTATTTACAGATGCCGGACATATCATCGGAAGTGCCGCAGTACATTTGAGAATAGCAGAAAATGGTGTTACTAGACAACTGACTTTCAGTGGTGATGTAGGAAGATACAATGATGCCATTCTTCGTTCGCCATCTGTGTTTCCGCAAGCCGATTACATCATTCTGGAGAGCACATACGGCAATAAGTTACATGATGAAGTACACGGCACTCCGGATACTTTATATGAATGGATCGATAAAACTTGTATTCAGAAAAAAGGGAAACTCATCATTCCTGCTTTCAGTGTGGGGCGTACGCAGGAAATTCTCTATGCTTTAAATCAATTAGATCTAGAAAACAGACTACCCAATGTTCCGATTTATGTGGATAGTCCTTTAAGTAGAGAAGCCACTGAAATGCTAAAAGCATATCCACAGTATTTCAATAAACGTATACGAAAAGTAATGGAGAAAGATGAAGATCCATTTGACTTCCCGGGATTGAAGTTCATCAAGACAGTTGATGAAAGTAAATACCTGAATGTGTTAACACAACCTTGTGTCATCATATCGGCCAGTGGTATGGCAGATGCCGGTAGGGTGAAACATCATATCATGAACAATATTGGCGAGGAGAAGAACACGATACTATTGGTGGGATATTGCGAGCCACGTTCTTTAGGCGGAAGACTCGCCAATGGCGCAGAGCAAGTGAAAATATTTGGAGAAATGTATGAGGTGAAAGCAGAGATCGGGCAGATGCGTAGCATGAGTGCCCATGGCGACTATGATGATCTTTGTCAGTTTTTAGCTTGTCAGGATCCTAAACAAATACGCACTTTGTTTTTGGTACATGGCGAATATGATGTACAACAGGATTTTGCCTACCGCTTAATAAGAAAAGGCTTTCAGGAAGTAGTGATCCCGGAAATGCATTACCAGACAAAATTGCAATAATGAATTTATTGATACAGGATGCCGGACGGTATTATCGACAACATTTTGGAGAACCCGATTTTATAGTTCGCTCACCCGGAAGAATCAATCTTATTGGAGAGCATACAGATTATAATGGAGGGTTTGTATTACCCGCAGCGATTGATAATGCTGCTTATGTATCCATCGGAAAAAGGGCTGACACTAAGATTGCCTTGTACTCAGTAGACTATTTGGAATATTTCGAAATAGAGCAAACGGATATTCAAAAGACACAGGTTCATTGGGCCAATTATGTATTATCAGTTGTAGTTACCTTACAAAAAGCAGGATATTCTTTCAGTGGATTCAATGCTGTTGTTAGGGGGGATATTCCTATTGGTGCAGGTTTGTCTTCATCTGCAGCTGTAGAATGTGCGGTCATTTTCGCATTGAACGAGCTGTTTGTATTGGGCTTGGACAAAATGCAGATGGTAAAACTGGCACAACAAGCCGAAAATGAGTTTATTGGAGTGAAGTGTGGTATTATGGATCAGTTTGCCAGTATGTTTGGTAAACAAGATCAAGTGATTCAATTGGATTGCCGATCGCTTGAGTACAACTATTTTCAATTTCAGCCTGAAGACTATCAACTCTTATTGGTCAATACCAAAGTGAAACATTCTTTGGCAGACTCTGAATACAATCTGCGAAGATTAGATTGTGAAGCTGGTGTAGCACATCTCAATCGAATATTTCCTGAAGTGAATAGTTTGAGGGATGCAACAGAAGCTATGGTAGAATCAGAATTAAAAGAATTAAGCAATGATGTTTACAATCATTGTCTATACGCGGTTCAAGAAATCAAAAGGGTACAGGAAGCATGTTCAGACCTGATGAATGAAAATTATGCTGCATTCGGAAAGAAAATGTTTGAAACACACAAAGGCTTGAGTGAAATGTATCAAGTGAGTTGTCCTGAACTTGATTTTCTTGTGGCTTTCGCCGCCAAGCATAAAGATGTTTTGGGAGCACGTATGATGGGAGGCGGATTTGGAGGTTGTACCATTAATCTGATCAGAAAAGAAGGGGTATCTGATTTTATCGATAGAGCTTCAGAAACCTATTTAGAAACATTTGGGATATTGCCGGGAGCTTATCCCGTAACTATATCGGAAGGAACATCTTTGGTGCAAGCGCAATTTTAAGGTCGTTTACTTGCATGAGCCGATTTCGTGTTGTAATTTTTGAGAACAATAAAACAATCGGCCATGAAAAACTATCACATCGTCTCAAAAATCGCGATCTACCTTTTATCGGTAGTGATGATCAGTTTTGGTATTTATCATTTCCAAAATGCAAGGGATCTGGTCGTTTATATACCCTCTTCTTTGCCCGGAGGAATATGGTGGGTGTATCTTACAGGTGCCGCTTTCATTTTGGTAGCCATCTCATTTATTGCTAACAGAATGGTGAAGACATCAGCGTATTTACTCGCTTTTATTCTTTTTGTATTTATTCTCACGTTGCATGTGCCTAACTATTTGAATGCTGGTGATAAAGAAATGAAGGCAATGGCGTTTGTCAATCTTTTAAAAGATACCGCCATTGCCGGATTTGCGCTGCATATTGCTGCCGGCGCACATCATCAGAAACTGCACATGGAACAAAGTGATTGATCTATTTGCAGTCGGCGACCACTTTTAGCAATACAAATTTTTGTGGTGCATTGGCTATTGTAGCAGCACATCTGGTACAATTGGGGTCATCTTCATGTGTTTCGGTGGCTTTCACTTTTACTTGTACACCTTTCAAGGAAGATGAGGTAGCATATAGTTTTGACATATCAGCACAACTGAGTCTTGTAGCAAATACATGATCATAGGTAACGCCGTCTAATTGGTAACCATTTTCTCCGTATTCGTAAAGCTTCGGATCAAGTATTTGTACCACTGCATTACCACAGATCTCATCCAATATTTTCACTTCAAGACATTCGTCTTTTAACTCATCGGATGATTTGTCACAAGACCATAAGCTAAATGATAGTAATAACAATAGTGTGATAGAGTTAAGCTTCATAATATTAGTTTGAATTTGAACTGCATTCTTGAGCAATAGAAATATGCAACCATTTGCTGGGGGCATTGCTGACTATTGCAGCACAGGATACACAATTTGGATCACTAGGCTCTGGTTGATCGATAATTTTTATGTACAATGGTCGATCTGTAACACCCTGATCAGGTCTGTAGAGCGTATCTGTAAAGGGTAATTTGCATGTTAGAACCGTTGCAAAAACATGATCATAAGTAATTCCATTCTTTTGATATCCGTTAACACCAAGGTGATAATAATCAGGATCCAATATCTGTAATACGGCAGTATTGCAAAGAACATCCAATACCTTCACCTGAATACATCCTTCAGTATTGTTTTGTTCATTCTTTTCGCAACCCACTGATAGGAAGAGGAACAAGCTTGTAAGGATGATGAAACTATTTCTTTTCATGATGGTTTGTTTTTCTGCTTGATATTTTAAATGGGAAAACTGTTGCATTCGACCGAAAAAATTTTCTTTTTTCACATTTTGATAAAACAAAGGCCGGGAACTAAAACGAAGTCAGGTCAGTGGAGAAAGTTTCTTGTGATTAGTCTGAAATCAACTGCAACAAAAAAAGGCACTCAATCTGAGTGCCTTTTGTACCCGGTACGGGAATCGAACCCGTCTTTCCTCCGTGAAAGGGAGATGTCCTAGCCGATAGACGAACCGGGCATTTTTTTGTCAATCGGGACGCAAAAATAGGCTTTGAAAACTTCCTGCCAAAATTTTTTATGCTTTTTATGGAAATCAATGATTTATAATAGGAGCAGAGATGTTCAATTTAAGCCAAAGATTCACAGATTATCGGCTTAAATCTGTGAATCTGTGGCTAATTGATGAATCATAAAAGCTCAACTATTCCCACAATTCCTATATCTCAAAAAATATCCGTCTATTTCCTATCAATCCATGTAAATTTGCCACTCTTAAAGCCCATATACCTTAAAAATTAGTCAAATGAGTACAGTAAAAGTTGCCATCAACGGTTTCGGACGAATCGGCCGTTTGGTGTTCCGTCAGATTTACAACATGGAAGGAATTGATGTAGTAGCGATCAACGATCTGACCAGTCCAAAAGTATTGGCCCACTTATTGAAATATGATAGTGCACAAGGTCGCTTCGATGCTACTGTTACATCTACTGATGATGCAATCGTGGTAAATGGCGAAACTGTGAAGATCTACGCTCAAAAAGATCCCGCACAAATCCCTTGGGGCAATCACGGTGTAGATGTTGTGATCGAATCAACCGGTTTCTTTACAGATAAAGAAAAAGCAGAAGCACATATTAAAGCAGGCGCTAAGCGTGTGGTGATTTCAGCTCCTGCAACCGGAGATTTGAAAACAGTGGTGTTTAATGTAAACCATCAAATCCTGGATGGTAGTGAAACCATTATTTCTTGTGCATCTTGTACAACTAACTGTTTAGCGCCAATGGCGAAAGTATTGAATGATCAATTTGGTATCGCAACCGGTATCATGACTACCATTCACGCTTATACCAATGATCAGAATACTTTAGATGCTCCGCATCCAAAAGGAGATCTGCGCAGAGCAAGAGCTGCTGCAGCGAATATCGTTCCTAACAGTACCGGTGCCGCAAAAGCAATCGGATTAGTATTACCTGAGTTGAAAGGTAAATTAGACGGTGGCGCTCAGCGTGTTCCAACCATCACCGGTTCGTTGACTGAATTAGCAGTGATCCTAAATAAAAAAGTTACTGCTGAAGAGATCAATGCAGCCATGAAAGCAGCTAGCAATGAAAGCTTTGGTTATACAGAAGATGAGATCGTAAGCTCTGATATCATCGGTATCAGCTATGGTTCTTTGTTTGATGCTACTCAAACCAAAGTTATGACTGTTGGAGATGCTCAGTTGGTAAAGACTGTGAGCTGGTATGATAATGAGATGAGCTATGTTAGTCAGCTCGTTAGAACTGTAAAGTATTTTGCAGGTTTGATTTCAAAATAAAATCTTCACTAGCATAATTATTGAAGGGGCTGTATCATCACGATTACAGCCTCTTTTTCTTTATAGGTTGGTCACACTTTCTTATTTTCACCATTCAATGTTAAATCATTTTATGAGCAAGTTTCTCAATCACAACTTTAGCAATCAACGTGCATTGATCCGTGTTGATTTTAATGTGCCGCTGAATGCTGCATATGAAATAACAGATGATAATCGTATGCGTGCTACCATCCCTACCATCAAAAAAATTCTGACAGATGGAGGTAGTGTTATTCTCATGAGTCATTTGGGTAGGCCAAAAGAAGGTCCGACTGAAAAATATTCACTGAAACATTTGGTGAAACATTTGAGTCAATTACTGGGTGGAGTGGAAGTATTGTTTGCAGATGATTGTATTGGCACATCTGCTGTAAATATGTCTGCTACTTTGCAACCCGGACAGGTATTGTTGCTGGAGAATCTTCGCTTTTACAAAGAGGAAGAAAAAGGAGATGTAGCATTTGCAGAAAAATTGAGTAAGCTAGGAGATGTATATGTGAATGATGCATTTGGAACAGCACATCGTGCACACGCATCTACAGCTGTCATAGCACAGTTCTTCACAGGTGATAAAAAAATGTTTGGAACAGTGATGGATGGTGAAGTAGCAAGTGCAGAAAAAGTAATGCACCAAAGTGAAAAGCCTTTCACAGCCATCATTGGTGGCGCTAAAGTGAGTGATAAGATTTTGATCATTGAGAACTTATTAGAAAGAGCAACTGATATCATCATCGGTGGAGGTATGGCATATACTTTCATGAAAGCACAAGGTGGTATGATTGGCAATTCTTTGTGTGAAGATGATCGCTTAGGCACAGCAGTAGAATTATTAAAAAAGGCAGAAGCCAAAGGAGTTTGTATTCATTTACCCTCAGATTCTGTTATAGCGGATAAGTTTTCAGCTGAAGCAAATACATCTACTGCTCCAAGTAATCATATTCCGGATGGATGGATGGGATTGGATATTGGTGCAAACGCTTGTGAACAGTTTGCCAACTGCATCAAAAGATCTAAAACCATCTTGTGGAATGGTCCGATGGGCGTATTTGAAATGGAAAAATTTCAACACGGAACAAAAACCATCGCCATCGCAGTTGCTGAAGCCACCGCCAACGGTGCTTTCTCACTGGTAGGTGGCGGAGACAGTGTTGCAGCAGTCAATCAGTTCGGATTTGCAGACAAAGTAAGTTATGTATCCACCGGCGGCGGCGCCATGCTGGAATACTTTGAGGGCAAAGAGCTGCCGGGTATAGCGGCGGTGAAGGCATAGAGATAAGTGAAATGTGAAAAGTGAAAGGTGAAATGGAGAATCTTTTTTTGACTTTTCACCTTTCACTTTTCACTTCCATGTAATATTTCACCTCTCCCAACTACTAATGCTCTAAAAAGAATAAAAAACCTAATTTCATAACAAACAAGTTAAACATGAGTACAAAAAATTTAACCCTTATTGTAGTTGCCGCATTGATCCTTATTCTCGGAGGTTGTGGCTGCAGAGGATATAATGGATTGGTAAAACAAGATGAAGTAGTGAAAAATGCATGGGCGAATGTGGAAAGTGATTATCAGCGTCGTGCGGATCTCATTCCTAATCTAGTGAATACTGTGAAAGGAGAAGCCAATTTTGAGCAAACTACTTTACAGAATGTGATCGAAGCACGTGCAAGTGCAACACAGATCAAAGTAGATGCAAATGATCTGTCACCTGAAAAATTACAGCAATATCAGGCTGCACAAGGACAACTTTCTCAGGCACTGGGTCGTTTGTTGATGGTGACAGAAAATTATCCTAACCTAAGAGCAAACGAAGCATTCCGTGGATTACAGGCGCAGTTGGAGGGAACAGAGAATCGTATCAAAGTATCACGTAACGACTTTAACAAGGCTGTTGCTGATTATAATATCAAAGCACGTTCATTCCCGATGAATATTCTGGCCGGCATGTTTGGCTTTAAAGTAAAAGAAGGCTTTAAAGCAGATGCGGGTGCTGAAAAAGCTCCGGAAGTAAAATTTTAATCATACAAACCACAGTGCGGATGTTGATGATTAGGAAATGCTGATCATTCTTCTCACTGTGGTTTTTTAATGCATCATTGCCATGTTTGGACTCTTCAGAAAAAAACCGGATCGCTATTTTTCAGACAGTGAAAGAGAGCGTATAGTTACTGCCATTCGAAATGCAGAACAAAGAACCAGTGGTGAAGTGCGGATTTTTATTGAGAACAAGTGTGAATATATTGACCCACTTCGCAGGGCGCAGGAGATCTTTGTCAACCTGAAAATGTATGAAACAGCGGAGCGAAATGCGGTGCTGGTCTATATCGCCATGAAAGACAGGCAACTGGCTGTTTTTGGTGATGAAGGTATTCATCAGAAAGTAGGCTCAGATTTTTGGAACACCGAAGTGAAAAAAATGCTGACTGAGTTCAAAGAGCAACATTACGCTGAGGGATTGGCAACCATCATTGAAGATATTGGGGAGGCATTGGCATTTCATTTCCCTTATGATAACAAGGGCGATAAAAATGAATTACCTGACGATATTGTTTTTGGTAAATAAAATCAATGGCTGATCATACAAATGACAGCAAACTGAAAGCATGAAAAAATTATTACTCTTATTCCTGACCTTTTGTTGGTTGGCTGTGGGTGTTGGACAGAATATTCTACCCAAACCCAATCCACCAAAGTTGGTGAATGATGTTGCTAATGTGTTATCACCTGAGCAGCGTCAGATATTAGAACAGAAGCTGGTGGCATTGGATGATAGTACATCGAACCAGATTGCCGTGGTTTTGATTCCTACATTGGATGGTTACCCTATTGAAGAATATGCCAATAAATTGTTTCGTGAGTGGGGAATTGGTAATGCTAAAACCAATAATGGAGTATTATTAATTGCGGCAATAGAAGACAGGAAGATCAGAATAGAAGTTGGGTATGGATTAGAAGGTGCCATACCGGATATAGTTGCGTCGAGTATTATCAGAAATGAAATTGGCCCCAATTTTAAAGAAGGAAATTTTTATCGAGGTATTGATAAAGCAACTGATGCTTTAGCAAAAGCAGCAGCAGGTGAATATAAAGTTAAACGTGAACGCAAAGGATCAGGTGGTACCACAGGCAAATCTATTCTCACCTTTGTCATTATTTTATTTGTGGTGTTAATGATTGTAGCCAGAGGAGGAGGTGGTGGTGGAAAAGGTGGTGGAATGATGAGTAGAAGAGGATATGGTGATATAGCAGAAGCTATTTTTTGGTCATCTGTTTTAGGAGGTGGTCGTAGAAGTAGTGGCGGTGGCTGGGGAGGCGGTAGTGGTGGAGGTTTTGGTGGTGGTGGATTTGGTGGATTCGGCGGTGGTAGCAGTGGCGGCGGCGGTGCAAGTGGAGGATGGTAAAATATAAACTAAACAATATGAGAAAATTATGGATGACATCGTTGATGCTTGGTTGCATCATCGCAGTAAAAGCACAGCAGATTAAATTGCCTGTAGGTAAAAAGTTTCAGGTGATTACAGAAGTAAAAGGAAATAATGTTACTTCTATGATGGGGCAAGACATGGAAATGTCTAACACCACGACTATATACCTGGATCATGAATTGAAGTCTGTGGGAACGAATAAGTTTTCAATGGGTATGATTATCAAGAGAATTACTGCCAATGTTGCTATGATGGGACAAGAACAAAGTATTGATTCTGATGATGAAGCAGTAAAATCTAATCCAGCATTAGCTGAGGCTTTCAAATCATTGGGTAAAGAGATAGACATTTCAGTTGATGGTGGAAAAGTAACCATGCAGGGTGAATTATTAGAAGTTCTGAAAAACATTCCGGGGGCAACTTCTGAAGGAAATGATATGGGACGTGTCTTTTTGTTATTAAAAGATGAAGATGTCAAAGAAGGATATACATGGATATCTAATAACTCTTCAGAAAGCGGTACTTCTGAAACAAACAATGTCATTGAAAAAATAACAGATAAAGAGATTCAGGTATTGGCGAATAGTACGGTTAAAATATCTTCTACCATGACTCAAAACGGAATGGAGATCAAACAAAAAACAGAAGGCACTGTAAAATCAACGCGTATTTATGATCGTGCTACTGGATTGATGATTTCTGAGATTTCTACAGGAGATATCAAAGGCAATGTGGAAGTAATGGGACAACAGATGCCATTGACCAGTAAAGTAGAAACGAAAACAAGTGTAAAGTTGTTATAAATTTACTGATCCAACTTCAACTAAAAGGCCGCACCGGTATTTCCGGGCGGCCTTCTTGTTATTAAAAAGTTTGTGCTTACTTTTTATCGGCAGGAAGTTTGCTTTTCACATATGCTGCCATTTCAGAAGCACCAGCAGCTTCTTTTTTCTGTACCAGTTCTTTCAGTGCACCATTAATAATCGGATCGGTTTGAGCTTTAGCAGAAGCAGGAATCAGATCACGGAATTCAATGATGGCATCTACTGCTTTTTTGAATTCTTCCATATTGGTCAGCTTAGCTGCAAATGTTGCATAAGTAGCACTCATTTGTACTTTAGGAAATGATAAAGGCATTTTCTCATAGCTTTCTGATACAGCTTTAAAAGCTTTCTCATCGCCATAAGAAATCAGCACGCTTGAAATGGCTTCATTCAAGCGGCCTTTAGATGGTTCCTTACTCAATTCATTGGCCAATTGCAAAGCACTTACACTATCAATAGCTGTTAATGCTTCTAATGCAGCGCCTGCAACAGTATAAGAAGAATCCTTCGTGGCTTCTTTGAAGAGTGCTTTATAGCTGTCTTTTTTAAGATTCGCCAAATAAGTAATGGCTTCAGCTTTCACCATTTTTCTGGTTTCATTTTTAGCGATCACTTCAATTTTTGAGATGATCGCATCTTCAGGTTTAACCTTACCTAAATTGGTAATAGCCAAAGAACGAATTCTGAAATAAGGGTCAGTCAAAGCATCTATCAGTAGTTGAACAGCAGCAGGATCTTTGGTATTATTACCGGCAAATGCAACTGCTTCACGACGATCTAAATAATTGCCTGCATGCTTGAACTGATGAATAAATTCAGCCAATGTTTTATTGTCTTTTTTATCTACCAATAAAATCTTGTCAGCATCTACATTGATCTGGTCCGGTTTGGATTTTACTGTAAAGTTGAAAGTATCCGCTTTGTTTTCCATCCATACCAAATGTCTTTTCTTTTCATTACCATGCCAGATATCAATGGTGAAAGGCAGTTTGAATACTTTATCACCCGATTGAATTTGTTTGATGATAACAGAAGAAGTTTGTTTGTCGGCGCTGTATTGATAACTGATATCAATTCTTGGATGTCCGTTCCCAAAATACCATTGGTTGAAGAACCAGTTCCAATCTTTACCAGTCACTTCTTCAAAAGCCAAACGCAGTTTATGTCCGCTTCCGGTACCAAATTTATTGGTGGTTAAGTATTTATTCAAAGAAGCAAAAAATGCATCATCGCCAACAAGATGACGTAACATATGTAGAATACGTCCGCCTTTGTTGTAGCTCACCGCATCGAACATGTCTTCTTTGTCTTTATAATAGAAACGAACAAGATCACGTCCTTGCTGACCACTGCCGATATAGCCACGCATTTGATTGAAGTTTTCAAACATGGCTTCATCCTTACCATACTTATACTCTAGCCATAATAATTGACTATAGTCGGCAAAGCTTTCATTTACAGTAAGATTACTCCAGCTTTCAGCCGTAACAAGGTCTCCAAACCATTGGTGAAATAATTCATGTGCAATGGTAGTTTCCCATCCATTTCCATCCGTCAATTCTCTGGCATCTTGTTGTGCGCTTTCCTGATGAAGTGTAGCAGTGGTGTTTTCCATTGCTCCACTAACATAATCGCGAGCAACCATTTGGCTGTACTTCACCCAGGGATATTCTACACCTAATTTTTTTGAGAAGAAAGCCATCATTTCCGGTGTATCGCCAAAAATTCTGCGTGCTACTTTTTCGTATGCTTTCTCTACATAGTAATTCACTTCTTTTCCTTTGTAGGTATCTTTTACCACAGCATAATCCCCAACACCCATAAAGAAAAGATAGGGGGCATGTGGCTGGTCCATTGACCAGGTATCCGTACGGGTTCCATCACCATTTACTTTTTGAGCGATCAGCTTTCCATTGGATAAGGAAACATATTTAGTTGGAACGGTGAGGTTGAATAATTGTGTTGTCTTCTGATTGGTACGGTCAATGGTAGGTACCCAAACAGACGTGGCTTCAGTTTCGCCTTGAGTCCAAATTTGAGTCGGCTTATCTTTTTCTTCTCCTTTCGGATTGATAAAATACAAACCTCTTGCGTCGGTGATTGCAGCGCTACCGTTCGCTTTGAACTCATTTGGCTTAGCGGTGTAATCAATATACACGGTATAACGCTCCCCTTTTTTATAAGCCTTATCCAGTTGAATATTTAAAAAGAGACTATCATATTGGTATTTCAGCGGGATATTTTTCCCGGCTTTTACAATGGCTACCTGATAGATGTTCATTCCTTTCGCATCAAGTTGAAGTGAATCTGTAGCATAGAAATGGGGTTCAAGAGTGATCCATACTTTTCCATTCAAATAGGATTTCTCATAATCAAATTTGGCATCCAGTCTTGTGTGTACAAGGTTATTGATCTTGGTAGGGAAGGATCTGTAGATCTTTTTCCAATCATCAGCGCCTGAGGTTTGGGCTACCGCAAAAGCAGGTAGAATAGCAATAAGCAATAATAAACGTTTCATATTTCTGTTTTAGAAGCCTTAAAGATAGTTGACAGAACTTGTGTGAATAGTTAAGAATTTGACCAGTGGTTGAAAGGTTATGCACCAAAGAATGTAAAGACAAGGAAAGTCTTAATTTTGATACCATGAACCGATGTCTACCTATAATTGGTTGCAAAACGTTGTGCTTAATTACAGGACTCCTGTTTTTTTCGTTGGCTTCTGGTCAAACTGGACATTACTTATTTGTTCAAACGGAGAATAATCAGCCTTTTTATATGAGAATTATGGGTACTAACCTTAGTTCGAATGCAACGGGTTATTTGCTGATTCCCAAACTAACGGATGGTGAATATGAGATCATGATAGGTTTTGCATTAAGTGATAAAGAGCATAAGTTCAATTTTAAAGTAGAAGGAAAAGATCTTGGTTTTTCGCTCAAGCAAGAATTAGACAATAACTGGACACTTTTCAATTTGGTTGATTTTAGTCTTATAAAGGGGCAATCAGTGAACCTTCAACCGAAAGAAGAAAAGAAACAACCCGAAGTAATAGCACCAACAGAAACTTCCAAAGAAGCTCCGAAGGAACAAGATTTGAAGTCATCAGGAAAAGAAGCGGTACAAAATCTTAAGCCGGTTAAAGTGCTCCCGGAGATCAAGAAGATCTATGATAGGGTTTCTGAAGATGGTATTGATATGGTGTTTGTGGTGTCCGGATCACCCAAAAATGATACAGTAATCTTGTATGTGCCTGCTTTAAAGCCTCGCGGTGAAGCGAGAAAGACGAAAGAGTTACAGAGAGGGATCGTTAAATATACTTCTACCGTTAACGATAAAAGAGACAACCTATTGGTATTTACCAGACCCAAGTTATTTTGATGCGCTACTTCCTTGAACTTTCATATGATGGCACACATTACAGTGGATTTCAGGTTCAAGATGGACAAGAAACGATCCAATCTCAGGTCACGAAAGCCCTAGAAACCCTTTTCAGACAGTCGTTTTCTTTGACCGGATCTTCCCGAACTGATGCGGGTGTGCATGCGCTACAGAACTTTTTTCATTTTGATAGTTCACTGGAATTGACCCCCAAACACCGGTATAATCTGAATGCGATATTGCCATCAGATATAGCCATTACGTCTATTTATCGGGTTGCCGACGATGCGCATTGCAGATTTGATGCGGTTCAACGTAGTTATAAATACTTGATTTACAGGCAAAAAGATCCATTCATGGTGAACAGGGGTTGGTTATTTCCTTATCCTGTCAATAAGGATTTATTAGACCGAATGGCGATGCTGTTAATGGAATACAGTGATTTTACTTCATTTTCAAAGAGAAATAGTCAGGTAAAGACCTATATCTGTTCGATCCGATCATCTTATTGGGAGGAGGGCGCTGATGGGGCATTGACCTATCGGATTACATCGAATCGCTTTTTAAGAGGAATGATCAGAGGAATCGTAGGAAGTATGATGCGTATTGCAAGAACGGAAGTGTCTGTGCAAGAAGGAGAACAGTTGATGAGATCTATAATAGAAAGTAAAGACTGTACACATGCAGATTTTACAACACCTGCAAAAGGGTTATACCTGGAATCGGTTGTATATCCTGATGATATGTTGCATATCATTCAATGAACAATCGTAAGTAAATGCTAAGTTCTGAATGGGGTAGCATTTTCATATTCGTATCCTCATATAGCATCTTACATATTTTTTTATCTTCTGAAACCCTTGTCTGATAAGCATTTTAACAAATCAGGCTGAAATACTTTTCAAAAAGATTTGGTAAGAACAAAACCACGCTTATCTTTGCACCCCGCTGATAAAAAAGCGAATGATCTTTGAAGGCAGCTACAGTGAATGGCGAAAGAAAAAATCAAGAATTTTAAAATAAAATTTGGTGATTAAAAATACACTCCTATCTTCGCCGCCCGTTCGACAAAAACGGAAGTTCATTGAAGCAAGAAAGAAGGGTTCGAAAAAATAAATTCCGAATAAAATTTGGCAATAAAATTTAACCTCTTATCTTTGCCGTCCGTTTGAAAAAAACGGTAGTTCTTAAAGCGATTTTGACAGCAAAAAAAGTTTGAAATTTCTTCAAATAATTTTGGCTGAGAAAATAAAGGCTCTTACCTTTGCAACCCCAACAAAATGGGGGGCTTTGATAAAGCCAAAAGATCTTTGAAAGTTTGGAAGCAACAGCACAATTAAACATAATTACAAATTAGTTTACTTGTAAGGTTAACAGCAATCAAAAACAATTAACAACAAATCCGACGTTAATTTCGATTATTTGAGATTAAGTCAGATCAAACAACATTTACAATGGAGAGTTTGATCCTGGCTCAGGATGAACGCTAGCGGCAGGCTTAATACATGCAAGTCGTGGGGCAGCATGAATGTAGCAATACATTTGATGGCGACCGGCAAACGGGTGCGGAACACGTACACAACCTTCCTATAAGTGGGGAATAGCCCAGAGAAATTTGGATTAATACCCCGTAACATAACGATGTGGCATCACATTGTTATTATAGCTTCGGCGCTTATTGATGGGTGTGCGGCTGATTAGATAGTTGGCGGGGTAACGGCCCACCAAGTCTACGATCAGTAGCTGATGTGAGAGCATGATCAGCCACACGGGCACTGAGACACGGGCCCGACTCCTAC